>JBGPWS010000092.1:0-13947 GCA_041492345.1 Pyrinomonadaceae bacterium
AAGCGGCCAAGAAATCCGCTAAGAAGAGATAGCTCGTTCACGCAGGAAACAACAACGACCACGTTCAAGTGGCGCACATCCTCTGAGGCCTTGAAGGCCCTTTCAAAAGGAACGGCGAACGCTTTTAAGCGCGCCGTTCCTATTATTTTTGTCAGCAGCGCGTGCGAGTTCAGAGTTGCAGCGCCGGCGACTCTCAACATATTCTCGTTGACGGATCGCTTAGGGACCGTTGTCGACAAAGGAAGGAATGCCAGTGCGAGAGTTTGACGAGAGACCATGGGGCAGCTACGAAGTCCTGGAAGAAAGGCCCGGCTTTAAGGTCAAAGTCCTGGAGGTGAAACCCGGCGCGCGCCTGAGCCTGCAGCGACACGCACACCGCGCCGAACATTGGGTCGTAGTCGAGGGCGTGGCCGACGTTGTCTGTGGCAACCGGGAGCTGCAACTGCAAAAGGGCGAGCACATCCACATCCCTCCCGAAACCAATCATCGTTTAGGAAACAGCGGCAACGTCAAACTGGCAATCATTGAAGTTCAGCTTGGCGACTATCTCGGCGAGGATGACATCGTGCGCCTCGAGGATGACTATAAGCGAATCGAGTAGGCGCAAAACCCCGACCTGGCCGCGAGCGGGTTAATGCAGCCCAAGTAGCGATAGCACCTGCTGTCTGAGGGCGCTTGCAGTAGCGGGATCCCGGAAGGTTGCGCGTTCCGGCCCGCCGGCCACATTCATTGTAAAGACCCTCCCGTTCAATTTAGGGAAACGCTTCTCTAATTCTGCAGCCCAGGTCCCGTGATCGTCGGCTCGACGCGTATAGACGAGGAACTTCGTATTCGGATTGCCGAGGCTAATGTAGCCGAGGAAACTCTCGATCTTGTTGTCGGCAACCTGAGTGGCCGCCAGATCGAAGCCCACGGCAGCGTCGGCAAAGCACGAACGGTGAATCACAATTAGAGAAGGGCCCTCACGAAGCACTTGATCCTCTCGGTGCCACAGTGGACTCGTGTTTTCTTTTTCGATAACAACCGGCAAGTCCCGCAGTATGTCTGTAATGTCATCGGCATTCGTGCCGCCGTTCTTTCGGGTTTCAGGATCATAAACTCGATCAGGCAATGGCGAGTCCATCAGCACCACCACGGGAGTACCCTGTGAGGCACCACTCTTGAACCAGAAGGCACCGCGCTTCCAGATGACGACCGTCGCGAGCAGCGCAATTACCGCAACCAGTACCAACGCCCACCCCACCTTCTTTGATCTCCCGTAAGGTGCAGTAGTGACGCTGGCGCGGGTTGGGCGTTTCGCGGCAGCGCCTTCAGAGAGGTCCGGTGCGACGCTACGTTCCAGTTCGGCAGCCACACTCAGGCGTTGCCTTAGTCGTCTCAGGTCGGTAAGCAACTCGCGCGCGGTCTGATAGCGGTCGTCACAATCTTTTGTCAGGGCCTTGATGACAATCCATTCGAGCGCTTCAGGTATTTCCGGCGAGAAGCTGTTCAGCGATCTCGGCTCGCGCTCGAGAATCGAAACCAGCGTGTCGCTGCTGGTGGCGCCGGCAAAAGGGCCGCATCCGGTCAGCATTTCGTAAATCACCACGCCCAGGCTCCAGATGTCTGTACGCGCATCCAAAGAGAGTCCGCGTGCTTGCTCCGGAGACATGTAGGCGACGGTACCCATCACTACTCCGGTGCTGGTCTTCACCAGGGCGCGCGTGGAATCTTCGGGACCTGTGCGCCTGGATTGAGCCAGTTTCGCGAGGCCGAAGTCGAGCACCTTCACGATGCCATCGCGTCGAATCATGATGTTTTCGGGCTTAACGTCGCGATGCACGATCCCCGCTCCATGTGCTGCGGACAGCGCCGATGTAATCTGCTCAGCGATGTTAAGCGTTTCACCCAGCTTCAAGGGTCCGACGGCAATGCGCTGTCCCAGAGTCTCACCCTCAATGAATTCGGTGGCGATGTAATGCCGGCCCTCAGCCTCGCCGATTTCAAAAATAGTAAGAATGTTCGGATGGTTCAGAGCGGACGCGGCGCGCGCCTCTTGCTCGAAACGACGCAAACGTTCCTGGTCTTGCGTAAAAGCACCTGGCAAAACCTTGAGCGCGACTTTGCGACTGAGTTTGGTATCCCGAGCGAGATAGACTTCGCCCATGCCGCCTTTCCCGAGCGTCGAGAGAATTTCGTAATGGCCGATCTTTTGGCCCACTGTTAATTCTGGATCACTTGCCAACATTCCAGCCGCTGCCTCATATGCGGGCGAATCGATGAAGCTGCCGTCTTTCTCGTGCGCCGCGATAAGGGATTCGACCTCCTGGCGCAGAGCCTCATCTCCGCCGCATGCGCCTTCAAGAAAGGCCGATCGCTCGCCCACCGCGCGATCAAGAGCCGCGTGAAATATATCCCTAACCTGTCGCCAACCTTCCGGTGTCATATTGAGTTTCCCGGTGATGCCTCTATTAATCTACGCGGGGATGGTGCGTCAATTACCTCAGACAAATGGGGGAACCTCTATTCAAGCTTCCGGCGCAGCCACGCACGCGCCATTTTCCAATCACGCTCGACGGTGGCATGGCCGATATGAAGAACTTCCGCAGTCTCTTCGATAGAAAGACCGCCAAAGAAACGCAACTCGACGATGCGCTCCTGCTGCTGATCGAGCGCCTTTAATTCATTCAGCGCTTCATGCAGGGCCAAGAGATCGACTTCAGGCTGTTTGACAAGCTTTTCGGCGCTGGTGATCGAAAATCTTTGCTGATCAGAGCCGCCGCGTTTCGCAGCTTGATGCTGCCGCGCATGATCGACGAGAATGCGTCGCATCAACTGAGCCGCGACGCCGAAAAACTGCGCGCGATTCTGCCACTTCGCGTTCTTTTGATCGATTAGCTTCAGGTAAGCCTCGTTGACCAGGGCCGTCGGTTGAAGTGTGTGGCCCGGTCGCTCCCGCCGAAGATAGTTACCGGCCTGCCGGCGCAGCTCGCTGTATACCAGCGGCATCAGTTTATCGAGCGCCTTCTGATCGCCGTGGCTCCAATCTACTAATAGCTGAGTGATGCCTTCGGGCCTTTGCATCGGGTGTTCTCTGTAAAAGGACGATCTGCTTAAGGGATGGCTACTGCCTCGCCAAGTACTTCCGACTCAAGAAGGGGCGGGGTGGGCGATAGCCTACCTCTAAACTTGAAGCCTCATCTTTTACGAGCCTGCGAGGTTAAACGCGCAGAGATTCTACAACAAATACACACCGGGTGTGAGGGATTGCGGGCCGGCTCTGCGCGTTAACAATTGAAGGCACAAAGGTGGGGAAGCAGACAGTCGGGAAGGACGCCACCGAATCAAGGCAGCCGGTCAGCTTCAACCGCCGCCACAAGGGCAGTAGCCCGACCGTGAGGGAGGGCTTAAGCAGAAGGAGACAGACTCATGAAAAAGCAAGCTTACACAATGATCGCGATGATCGTTCTCGTTGGTTCGATGGCCGTGGCGGCCAAGGCGCAAACCAGTGGCCGCACCCAATTGATCGCCAACATTCCATTTCAGTTCAATGTCGGCAACAAGACTCTGCCGGCGGGAGAATACACAGTTGCCCAGGTCAATCCTGCTTCTGACCACGCAGTATTGCAGCTCAGAAGCAAAAATGGCCGCGCCAGCGCGATCGTGCAGATGGGTTCCGTGATCGGGAAAGCGCAGGAAAGCGCAAAGCTGATCTTCAATCGCTACGGCAACCAGTACTTCTTTGCCCAAGCGTGGGTCGACGGCGATAACACCGGTTTTGAAGCTCCGAAGTCGCGCGCCGAGCGGGCCGGTAAGCGCGAGATCGCCGGAATCAAGGCGAAGACCGAAGCGGTAGCGCTGACAGTTCGGTAATCGAGTCAACAGAGATCAGCAGGCAGTAGATTCAAATCAGGAGAACTCCGCTGCAAGCTGACACGGCAGTCACCCGAAGTGAAAAGCTTCGGGTGATTGCTTTTTTGCAGGGGGTGGCACGGGCTTCCAGCCCGTGATTTTCACGCGCAGGGTGCACGTGCCACATCAAATAGCCCTTGACCGCAGACTGATGAAAAGGGCTAATATCCTCATCGATCGTTCGTCAAATGTCGCGGCCCTTAATCATAGCTATCGATGGTCCGTCCGGCTCGGGCAAATCCACCCTGGGCCGGATGCTCGCGCGCGAGCTGGGATTGCTCTACATCGACACCGGTTCGATGTATCGCGCGGTCGCGCTGGCGGTGATCGAGTCGAGCACGAACGAGACGGACGACGTTTCCGTGGGCGCGTTGGCAGAAAAGATTGACATAGAGCTGGCGGGCGATCCTGATTCGCTGCGGGTCACACTCGATGGCCGCGACGTGTCTGATCGCATCCGCGATGAAGACGTGACGAACATGTCTTCGATCATTTCGACGATTCCCGCCGTGCGCCGGGCGATGGTCGAGCGTCAGCGCGAGTTGGGCCGGCGTGGGGCCGTAATGAACGGACGGGACATCGGCACCGTGGTTTTTCCCGACGCTGATGTGAAATTCTTTTTGACCGCGGTGCCGGAAGAGCGCGCTGAGCGACGACTCGCCGAAGAGCGTGAATACAATCCGGCAGCCACTTATGAACAGACTCTTGCTGACATCACAGAGCGCGACCGGCGCGACACGACGCGGGTGGACTCGCCGCTGGCGGCCGCCGCGGACGCGATCATGATTGATTCAACCGGCCAACCAATCGAGGAAGTCTTTCAAGGGATGATGAGGGAGGTCGAAAAGAGGAGCTGAGAATCTGGAGGTGTTGAGCAATGAAGTTTCTGGCTTTTTCATTTAAGAAGGAAGCGATGTGGACCATGATCTTCGCCTTCGCGCCTATCGCGATCGCATTATTCATCTTTCTGGTTGTTTACTTGTTACGCTCTTGGATTTGGTAAATCGGCAATTGGAAATCGGCAATCGAAAATAGCATCATGTTCACTGGAATCATCGAAGAACTTGGTCGCGTGCGCGAAGTTGAAAGGCGCGGCGAGGACGCGCGCATCGTGATCGAAGCCCGCAATGTCACCGAAGGATCAACTAACGGCGATTCGATCTCAGTCAACGGCGTCTGCCTGACTGCGCTTGATGTGCATCCTGATTCCTTTGCCGCGGATGTTTCGAAAGAGACGCTGTTGCGTTCGACACTCGGCAGTTTGAGTGCCGGCTCGCCGGTGAATCTTGAGCGCGCAGTCACGCCGGCAACACGCCTGGGTGGCCACATCGTGCAGGGTCACGTCGATACGCGCGGAAAATTTCTCGGGTCGGAAAGTCACGGCGAATCCTGGACGTTTCGGATTGCTTACCCAAAAGAGGTTGCGCGCTATCTGGTCTTCAAAGGCTCAGTCGCAGTCGAAGGCATCAGCCTCACAATCTCGAATCTGACTGACGATTACTTCGAGATTGCTGTCATTCCCAAGACCTGGGAAGTGACCAACTTCTCGCAGCTAAAGCCCGGCGACGAAGTGAATCTGGAAGTGGACGTGATTGCGAAGTACGTTGAACGGATCCTTACGGTGGGGACGCGAGAGTAAGGCCCGCAGAAAGCACAACTGGATTTCCCTTTACAACGACTCCGAAGGTGAGAATAATTCCGGCCGAAAGGGTAAGGCCTTCATGAAAGACGATCCGCGGGACAAGACCGCTGTCATTTTGTCTATCGAGGAGTTTCAGGAATTAATGGAAGACATTGAAGACCTGGCGGCAGTTGCCGGGCGCCGCGAAGAACCAACAATCTCCCATGAGCAGTTACTAGCCGAGCTGAAAGAAGACGGACTCCTAAGTTACAAAGGCAACATCGGTTGTCGAGGTAGTTCGTATCGCGCATCGAAAAGATGTCTATGACCGGTGACTTCGGTAGAGTCGCAAATCTCCCCCTTTTCGCGATATCATAAGCAGCACCCCAAATCCAGAATTGGAAATTTGAAATTAGAGACTTGAAAGATGGCATTCGCTTCCATTCCTGACGCCGCCGCCGACATGCGCGAAGGGCGCATGATCATCATCGTGGATGACGAAGACCGCGAGAACGAAGGTGATCTGGTTTGCGCGGCCGAAAAAGTCACTCCCGAAATGATCAACTTCATGGCCCGGCACGCGCGTGGTTTGATCTGTCTGCCGCTAACGGAAGAGCGCTGCGACGAATTGAATCTGCCGCCACAGGTCGCCGACAACACTTCGCATCTGGGAACCGCGTTCACGATTTCGATCGAGGCGCGCCGCGGAGTGACCACCGGAATCTCAGCTGCGGATCGCGCGACCACGATCCAGACCGCGGTCGATCAGCGCACCAAGCCGCGGGACCTGGCGCGACCGGGACACATCTTTCCGTTGCGGGCGAAGAAAGGCGGCGTGCTGGTGCGTCCCGGACAGACGGAAGCGGCGGTGGACATGGCGCGCATTGCCGGGCTTTATCCCGCCGGCGTGATCTGCGAAATCATGAACGAAGATGGAACGATGGCACGTCTGCCGCAACTGCGCGACTTTGCCGTCGTGCACGGCTTGAAGATCATCACCGTCGCCGATCTGGTTCGTTATCGCATCACTAAGGAAATCCTGGTGCGGCGCGCGGTCGAAACAGATCTACCCACTGTCTACGGAAAATTTCGCGCCATCGCTTTCGAGAACACAGTCAACGGCGACGTGCATCTGGCGATGGTGATGGGCGACGTCCGCACGGACGATCCGGTGTTGGTGCGCGTGCACAGCGAAAACGTTACCTGCGACATGTTCGGATCGACGATCGACGATACGGGCTATCAACTGCGGCGCGCGCTGGAGAAGATCTCGGAAGCCGGACAGGGCGTGGTGTTATATCTACGTCAGAGCGAGCACGGACTCGATCTGATTCATCAGTTGCGCACCTATGCGTTGATGCAGGAGCGTGGCGCGACCAAAGCAGAGGCCAGCGCCGAAACCGGCTATGGACTGAATCGCGATTACGGTGTGGGCGCGCAAATCCTGCACGAGTTGGGACTGCGACGCATTCAGCTGCTTACTAATCATCCCCCCAAAGTTACGGCCCTCGAAGGTTTTGAGTTAGAGGTCGTAGGCAACCTGCCGCTGGGTTCTCCGGCATCTGAAAGAACGCAGGACAGAAACGAACTGGCGGCCGTGCGCAACGAGCCTTGAATTTCCCCCGCTTTCAGTTTACAAACAGAGCAGCGGTTAGAGATCAGATGTTAGATGTCAGTGCATAAACAGGTGAAGCTAAGTAACATCTGACACCTGACCTCTGACTTCTACTTTTTCGGGGCTCTCCCTCAAAAACTTGGAAGATATGAGAGCCGGTCTGAAGTCTGAAATTTCAGATCTCAGACACGCGGCTTGCGCCAATACCTGTGGATAACCATCACGATAATCCAGTTGAACCAACGAGCGGCACAAAGGGGCCAACTCCCGGCTCAGGCTCGCCGCGCAGAGGCATAAGACGTTTCACGCGTCGCCATGCAGTGATTTCCGGACTCGTGATCGCGGTGGGCGCGATCGCCCTCGTCGTGATTGGACTACTGGCTTACAAGCTCGGCTTCGTCGATCGTTACGTCGCCGGACAAATTAAGGACACGCTAGCCCAGTATGGCATTCGCGCTGAAATTCGGAATTTTCATACGTCGCTGTCGCCACTGACGGTCGAGTTGGTTGGATTTGAACTCTACGATGCCAAGACTGGCGAGCAACTCGGGAAGGTTGGCCGCATGGTGGCCACTGTGCGGATCGAAGATCTCTACGCACTGAACCTGCAACGCAATATCAACCTGAAGGATCTGCAGATAGAAGGCCTGGAACTCTGGGTGAACTTCGACGCCGAGGGACGTTCGAACTATCGCAACATTCACGTTCCACCAAAGCAGCAGAACCAGCGCATCCTGTTGGCGTATTCCACTGCTCACGTAGAAATCAAAAACTCGCATATCCATTACGGTGACTTGCAGCATAGTCTTTCAGGCGAAGCACTCAACCTGCGCGCGACGATCCAACCGGACGACCCCAACGCTCCGGCCGCGAGTTGGATGAATACAGTTACGTTTAGCTCGACCAAGTCCACTTTTGTTTACGATGGCCGGCCGGTCAATAACATCGACATCGAGGGACGCGGCCGCGTCAACCAAACGCGCGCAGAGATTTCTGACCTGACCCTGCGTTCGCCAATCGCCGAAGCGCACTTGCAGGGCGTAATGGATGACTGGCGCGCTCTCAAATATCAGTTCAATGTGACTTCGACGGTGGACCTCACGCAGGCTTCGGACATCCTGCAAACGGGCACGACAATGCGCGGCGCCGGCAACTTTGTCGGAACGATTACGGGCGACGGCGATCGCTGGCGGGTCGAAGGTGGCATCAAGTCCGACGCCCTGGCGGCAGATCGCGTGCGCTTGCAGGGACTGAACCTCACCGCCAAAGGATCGGGGCAAGGCAAGTCTTACGACATCAATGGTCGCGCCGTGGCTGAGATCTTGACCGCCGGTGATTTCCAACTCAATGCAGTGCAGATCACCGGCGGTGTGATGGGGACGGGTTCAGATTTTCGTTGGGTTGGCGAACTGCGCGCCGCGGCCGAGAAAAGCTACGGCACCACGATTACGGGTTTGATTCTGCGCGATGCGCGCGCTGAGTATCGCGACGGAGTTCTGACCGCCTCAGCGCCGCAAGTCTCGGGCAGTAGTCTGACTTCGTCTTCAGCGAAAGTTAAAGACGGGATTCAGGCTAACGATTTGCGCGTGAAAGTTGAAAACGGGACGACGACGGCAACCGTCGCCAGCGCCAAAGCCGGTAAAATCGAAGCAGCCAACACGACCGTCAATGGCGTGACCGCGAAAGCGATCGATGTGAACAGTCGCGGCGCCGTAACCAACGTCAACGTGAAAGAAGTTCAGGTGGGCGAGGCGAGTGCTTTTGGCGCTCAAACCGGCAGCATCAACATCGCCGGTGTTCGCCTGACGATTCGCAACGGGCGCGTCGAGGGCTCAACCAATGACATCAATGCCGGCAATGTCACCTTAAAAGATGGCCGCGTCGACAACGTGAAACTCGCGCGTCCGGTTTTTACTGTCGAACCATCGGGTCGATATCGCGCCAGTGCGGACCTGAGCCTGGGCGGCGGTGTTCTCGGCCAGATGAAGCTCGGGCCCGCGCATGCCGCGGTCGTCGCCACCAGCGATCAGATTCAACTCAACAATTTCGTGGTCGAAGCGCTGGATGGCCACGCCAACGGCAACGCCACGATCGCCCTCAAGAAAAATGACGCCTCGCGAGTCAGTGCCGGTTTCGAAAATTTCGACCTCGGCGGTCTGATCACGATCCTGTCGGGACGCGTGGTGCCAATTGCGAGTAAGGCAACCGGTACCGCCGAGCTGGCTTTTGCGGGCACCGATCTCGCCACGGCCACGGGAAACGTCAACGCGCAACTGAAGGGCGAGACGCCTGCAGGAACGGATCTCGCTCCGCTCTCCGGGGATCTGGCGGTCACAGCTGATCATGGTCAATTCCAAATTCAGCGGGCAAATCTGCAAACCGCCGCCACCAGCCTGACCGCGTCCGGTCAGTTCTCGATCGAACAACCGACCTCGAATCTTCGCATAGACCTGGCTTCGTCCGATGCCGCCGAACTTCAGCGCCTGCTGATCTCTTCCGGCGCGATTCCGGAAATTGAAGAGCAGTTCAGGACTTACGGAATCGACCTCGGCGGCAAGCTGGCTTTCAATGGAACTCTGAATGGCGCGCTGAAAGATCCGATCGTTAGCGGCCATGCTGAGCTTGGTTCCCTGATCATGAATGGGCGCGACCTGGGTTCATTGACCGCGAATATTTCCTCGACGTCTACCGAAACGCGTGTTAGCGATGGCCGGCTGGTCCAGGCCAACGGCGGCGGCGCGCAGTTCGCCCTGACGGCGCCGCGCACCGGCAAAGACAACGCCTCGATCGACGCCACTCTGGATCGAATGAACGCCGGAAATCTGATTGCCGCGCTGCCTAAGAAGGACCTGCGCGAGCAGCTCGGCGACACCGAAGCAGATGTATCAGGCACTTTGAAGATCAGCGGCGTGCCTAACCAAATGAGCGGGATTGCGGATTTGCGCTTTGGTAAGGGACGCATCGGCGGAGAGCCGCTGCAAAACCTGACTGCGCATGCAACGTTCAGCGGCTCGACCGTAAGTGTGGACAAGGTTGATGCGAACTTTGACGCCGGTCATCTTGCGGGCAGCGGCAAGTTCGACACTCAAACCAAGGTTTTCGATCTCACCGCCAGCGGTGATCGAGTGCAACTTGATCGACTCGCAGCTCTAACCAAGCGCCCAAACCTACCGAAGTTCGCCGGCATGGCGGCGATCAAAGAATTGAAGGCCACCGGCGTATTCACTGATATTTCGACTTACCAGATCAGTTTCGATGCGGAGAGCAGCGACGTTATGATCGACGGCCATTCTGCCGGCGCGTTGGCGTTGGTTGGCCGCACTGGGAACAAGCAGCTCAACGTAACCTTCACCACCACCGGATTGCTGGGCCAGCAACCCCAGGTTGTCACTGCGCGCATAGATCTCTCGAATGAAAAACTCCCCGCGCTGATCGAATCAAACATTAGCGGCGCCGACTTAACTCAGGTTTTCAAAATCCTGCTGCCGGACGTTGTGGTCACCGGTCACGCTGATGGAACCCTCAGGCTAAGCGGCAATCTGATGACCGAGAACGATCAGGGCGAAGAATCGCTTTCGCTCAGAGGTTTAGCCGGGACGGCAAACCTCAAGGACCTCTCGATCAGCGTCGCGGAAATATCGCTCTCGGCTGCCGGTCCGCTGGTAGTTGATTTCGCGCCGAACGAAGTGAACTTTCACGAGACGCGATTCACCGGTCAGGACACGAACGTGACCCTGGGCGGGGCCTTAGCCACAGCCAGCGGCGGCCATAACACTTTGGCCGTGAATGGCCAGATCAATCTGCGCATACTCGGCCTGCTCTCGCGCGATGTTTTCTCGTCAGGTATTGCCGTGCTCGCCATTAATGTCGGAGGCACTTACGAAAACCAACGCGTGACCGGCCGCGCTTCCGTTAATGGCGCCTCGGTTTCCGTTTTGCTCGGCGACCAGCGCGTCCAATTCGCAAACCTCGAAGGCGTAGTTCTTTTTAATTCCAGCCAGGCGCAAATTGAAAAGCTGACCGGGACGCTGGGCTTGGGCGGCGGGAAGATAGAAGCGACTGGCGGCGCTCAACTCTCAGGGTTTTCCGTCTCGCAGTTTCTCTTTAACATTCATGGCAAGAATGTGACTTTCAATTATCCACCGGACTTTCGTTCCACCGTTGATGCTGATCTGGAACTGCGCGGTAACCAGCAAATCCAATTCGTCCGCGGCAACGTGCACGTGCATCGCACCGAATACACCAAGGACATCGATCTCGCCGAGCTAATCAACCGCCGTCCGCAAACTTCGATCGAAGAAGGTGGCGAGTTCAAGTTTACCCAGACTGCTGTGTTCGACAAGCTGCGCGTCGAGGGCCGTAATGCCCTGATCATGCGTAATAACCTGGGCGATCTGGTTGCCTCGGTGTCGTTGGAACTGAACGGCCCGGTCAAGGATCCGATTATCGAAGGTCGTATCACGGCCACTCGCGGGACCCTGAATTTCCGGAATAATCCGTACGAAATCACGCGCGGTTTGATCGACTTTCCCCCGCGTCTGGGCGCCGATCCGATTTTGAACATTGAAGGGCAGTCGGTGATTCGTGGCTATCGCGTAACGGCCTTGCTCGAAGGGCCGCTGTCGCATCCGCAGACGAATGTCAGCTCAGAGCCCGCCCTGCCACAGGCTGATGTCGTGTCATTGATTTTGACCGGCACGTTGAGTTCAACCGACACCAGCACGTCGGTTCTGGCGCAATCGGGATTGGGGACCGCCGCCAGCCTGCTGACAGACGCGTTGATTAACGCGCCGATTTCAAAAGCTACTAATAAGCTATTCGGTCTCAGCCGGCTGGAAATCAGTCCGATAATCGGCGGCACCAGTTCGACACCGACGGCGCGCCTGACCGCCGCGCGGCGAATCAGCAAGGACTTGATCATCACGTATTCGACGAACATTGCTTCGGATCCGAACCAGGTGCTGGCGGTCGAATACCGGGTGTCGAACCGACTTTCATTTGTGGCCGAATACGAACAGGGTTCAACCAGAAATCTCAGCACGCGAAGCAATAACTACAGTTTTGAGATCAGATTCCGGAAACGGTTCTGATAGTGGCGGGTTCAAGAGAGTGAGAAAAAGGCAGAAGGCAGAAGGCAGTAAGCAGAAGGCAGCAAGCAGAAGATGCGTCCGATATTTCTGCCTACTGCCTACTGCCTACTGCCTACTATTTCTCGTGATGGTGGTCCCGACCTTCGCGCAGGTCGGCGACTATGAAGGTCGGCCGGTATCGACGGTCGAAGTAGTCCTGGAAGGATCACCGCCTGACCCTTCTGCTCAGGCTGAGTTCCAATCACTTTTGAAGATTGTTTCAGGCGGAGAGTACTCAGCCGTAAACGCCCGCATATCGCTGCACGATCTTTTCGCTTCGGGCCGAGTGGCATCGGCGCGGGTTGAAATTGTGGAAGTTCAACCCGGCGGTGGACGTAATAGTCCGATTCGCGTCCGCGTCATTGTCCAGCGACAGATCGTAATTGCGGGTGTGACTTTGAGAATCGGGCCGACCACCGGAACGCCGATCGCCAGAGACGAAATCCGCGCGCGTTTGAATTTGCTCGAGCCCGGACATCGCTTCTCAGTGCAGGCAATCGAACGCAATGCCGACGAGATTCAAGCCTACCTGCGTGACCGTGGCTACTACAACGCCGTTGTCGAGCACACCGAAGAGCCCGATCCGTCGGACACTACGGACACCCGCCGCCGAGTGGTCTATGCCATCACACCGGGCGAGCCTGCCCGAGTGGGCACATTCACTATCGAGATCACGCCGGCCTTTGACTTGCAGACGGTGCGTCCTACTTTGAAGCTTCAGCCGGGCGCGCTGTTTACGCGGGAAGTGCTGGGTGACGATCTGAATCGAATTAAGCAGGCGCTGATCGCCAAAGGTTATATGGCGCCCCAGCTTGACGAACCTCGCGTTGAATTCAATTTGCAAAAGAACGAAATCAACATTGCCTTGAGAGGCAACCGCGGTCCGACAGTAGAAGTGTCAGTCAGCAATTACAATCTGAGTGAAAAGAAGCAGCAACAGTTGCTGCCTATCAAGCGCGAAGGAAACATCGACTATTCGGTACTCGAGGAAGGCGCGCGCCGCGTGCGCAACAAACTTCAGGAGCAGGGTTATTTCTTCTCTGAGGTAACTCCACTCTGCACCGTCACCCCACCCACGCCGGGCACTGTCGATAACGGAACGGAAGAAACATGCCGGAATCTGAATCCATTGGAACTAAACGATCATACGGTCAGGATTATCTACGATGTGGACCTCAACCGCCGCTTGAAATTGACCGAGATACGCATTACCGGCACCAACAAACTGACGTTCGCTGACGTTCAGCCCGAATTAAAGTCGCAGAAGGCCAGCCCCGTCGGATTCATTCCTTTTCTCGGCGGCTACGGACGTGGATTTACCAGCAACGCATTGCTCCAGGAAGATGAACGGACCATAAGAACGTACATGCGGAATCTCGGCTACCGTCACGCGGACGTGCACGTGCTGCAAGGTATCTCGCCTACCCAGGACAGTCTGATCATCACATTCAATGTCGAAGAAAAAACGCTGACGCGCGTGGCTGAAATTGACATACGCGGCGAAAAAGCGTTTCCAGAAGATCAGATGCGGAAGGAAATCACCACGATTAAAGGCGCGCCCTACTCACCCGCGCAGGTGCGCGCCGACACTGACCAACTGCTTAACCTTTACGCGCGCGAAGGCTATATCGAAGCAGAAGTGCAGCCTTCGATTGATGATCTGCCCAACCAGGGCGGCGATGAGCAGGTGC
>JBGPWS010000224.1:0-7787 GCA_041492345.1 Pyrinomonadaceae bacterium
ATCCCGGTTGCGCCACCGACATATCGACCGCTACTCATCGCCTTATCAATAGCGTCGAAAGTCTGCGGGTGAACGGCCGAGTCGCCATCGATGAAACAAACAATCTCGCCCAAGGCAGCGTGGCCACCACCGTTGCGGGCGGCAGCGATCCGGCGCTTCTTGACTGTGACGACTCGAGCGCCGTGGGCCGCGGCAACTTCAGCCGTTCGATCGGTGGAATCGTTATCGGCGACGATGACTTCGATCGCCTCCGGTCCGCCGGAATAGTTCGAGCGTGCCACCTCAATCGAATCCAACAGACGCGGCAAATACTGTTCTTCGTTGTACGCGGGAATGATTATTGAGAATCGAAGATCGTTTGAAGAAGTCATTACAAATATCGATTGGATTAACTCGCTCAGGATTCTATAGGACTCGATCCAGTTACGAGCCTTATCCCAGTGTACAAATTCTGCTAGACTCTGGGCAATGGACAAGGTCATCTATACCGAAAGAGAGATGTCCCTGATCGATCCTAAACCGGGGACGGCTGCGGCCGCTGCGCGAGATTTCGGCATCGACCTCTCGTTGACGGTAAGTAATCTACGGCTGACACCTGAAGAGCGAATCAAAAAGCTCGACCGGGTTTCAAGCATCCATGAAGGAAATCCGGAAGGCCTCTCTCTTATCGAAAAGCCATGGACGAAATAGCAAAGGGGCTGAAACTGTTATCTAAGTTCGACGTCGACTTCGTAGTTATTGGCGGAGTGGCGGCCGGCGCGCACGGTTTTTCGAAGGTAAACTTTGACGCCGACATCTGCTACGCCCGCACCCCTGCGAATCTCACCAAAGTGCTAAGCGCGCTGCGCTCCGTGCACGCCAAGCTCCGAGGTGTACCCAATGAAACTCCATTCACTTTGGACGAAAAGGCCCTGCACCGTGACTTGAATTTCAAGTTTGAAACTGACATAGGTAACCTGGATTTGTACGGGGAGGTTCCAGGGGTCGGCGATTACGTCGAGTGCCTGAGCGATTCGGATGAGATCGAGATGTGGGGCCACTCGTTTCGTTTGCTCTCTCTGAAGAAGCTAATCGCTTCGACACGCGCTTCCGGTAGACCAAAAGACCTTCTGGTTCTTCCTGAACTCGAGGCCATTCTTAAACGGAAACGCGTGGACGAAGCCAGCGCGCTTCAGATCGCTAAGAAGAGCTGAAAACCAGCCTAAGAAACTCATGCACAAGTTAATAACAATCGTTTTTGTATTCTTGCTTCTCGCGCCAGCTTGTCTGGCCGCTTCGCCGCAACCCAAGCCCAATCAGCTTTCACTCACGCAGGAGCAAGCTTCACATTTTGCGCAACTGGCGCTGAAGTGCGTCCAAAAGGAATATCCCAACAAACCCGATCACGTAATCAACGACACTGACGACGTGCGCGGCCCGCGCGTGATGCACGGGGCGTTCTATGGTTGTTTTGACTGGCACTCGTCGGTGCACGGCCACTGGATGCTGGTGCACCTGCTGCGCTTGTTCCCGGCGATGCCTGAAGCGCGGGAAATTCGCGCCGCGCTCGAGGCGAATCTGAGCGCCAAAAATATCAGCGGCGAAGTCGTCTACTTGAATCAACAGAATCGCGCTTCATTCGAGCGCACATACGGTTGGGCCTGGTTGCTGAAGCTCGCTGATGAACTAAACGCTTGGAATGATGAAGATGGAAAGCGCTGGTCGCAGAACCTTCAGCCGCTCGCTAATGCGTTTGCGGAAAAGTATCTTAGCTTTCTGCCCAAACAAACTTATCCGATTCGCACCGGCGTCCATCCAAACACAGCGTTTGGTCTCGCCTTCGCGCTCGACTATGCTCGCGCACTTGGCAACCAGAAGTTGGAATCACTAATCGTCGAGCGCAGCCGCACCTACTATGCCCGCGACGTGAATTATCCGGCGGCGTGGGAGCCGGGTGGTGAAGATTTCTTTTCACCGGCGTTGATTGAGGCCGACCTGATGCGCCGCGTCATGAGCAAAACAGAGTTTGCCGGTTGGTTTCATCGCTTTCTGCCGGGCGTGGCACGCGGCGATCCAAAAGCCCTGTTGCAACCGGCAATCGTGACCGACCGCACCGATCCCAAACTCGTCCATCTTGATGGCTTGAATCTGAGCCGCGCCTGGTGCATGCGCAGCATCGCCGTGGCGTTGCCGCCAAACGATCCGGCACGCAAAGTTCTGGCGCGCGCGGCTGCCTCGCATGCGCAGGCTTCATTGCCTCATGTGGCGAGCGGTAACTATGAGGGCGAACACTGGCTGGCGTCTTTCGCGGTTTACCTGCTCACGACGCCGTCACCTTAGAAAGAACCATTTTCCATTTGTCATTCTTCGTGTTCGTTCGTGTGATTTGGTGGATCGTTCCTCATTACTCAGCCAAGCGGGCGATCCACGAAGTGACACGAAGAAACGCGAACTAAATCCGGCAAATGACAAATGGAAAATTATGGAAAATGAAATTTGGAGGAGCAAACACTTATGCCGAATAACCTAAAACACTTTTCCATCAACGCCGACGACGTGCCGCGGGCGAAGGCCTTCTACGAGAAAGCTCTTGGCTGGCAGTTCACGCCCTGGGGTCCGCCCGACTTCTATCTCATCCAAACCGGTACAGCCGAAAATCCGGGTGTCCACGGCGCGTTGCAGGGACGCCGGGAGATCGTCAAGGGAAAACCGATGTTTGGTTTTGAATGCACGCTTGGCGTCGACTCGATCGATGACACGATCGCCGCCATTGAACGGAACGGCGGAAAGATCGTCATGCCAAAGTTCGAGATACCAACCGTGGGCACGCTGATTTTTTTCGAAGACACGGAAGGCACCGTGGTGGGCGCGATGCAGTACGAAGAGAGCTACCGCGACTCGATGTAGCCGGTGTGTGAGATCCTTTAGAGCATCAATAGAAGCGCAGGCTGATTTCTTTCGCCGGCGGTGCTGATGGCAATGACAAAATGAGGAGAGCAGTGATGATCAAGACTTGCGGCTTAACACACATACACCTCGTCGTTAAAGACGTTCGGCGCTCGCTTGCTTTTTATAAGTCAGTGTTTGGGATGGAAGAAAGCTTCTGGGCGGGTGACGGCATGGTCTTTCTGAACACACCCGGATCCAACGACCTGATCGCCCTCCACGAATCGGAGGACGACGAGACAATTGGATCCAACGGCGGCATTCTTCATTTCGGTTTTCAGTTGCAGGACAAGTCCGACCTCGATAGCGCCATCAGCCAGGTCGTCGCCGCTGGTGGCTCGCTAAAGCAGCGCGGTGAGTTCATGCCCGGGATGCCGTTCGCATACGTGACTGACCCTGATGGGTATAAGATCGAACTCTGATCTTCGCGGATCTTGATCTGCCGGGCTTCGTCTCGGCTTACAAGTCACGTTTCTGCATTTGGCGTCTGGTCGGATGCTTCTTGCGCTCAAGGATCTTCTTCGCAGCCTTCCTATTTGCGCTTCAATCCGCTCATTCGTTCCTAAGGACGACTCCGAACTTTCGGAGGCCAGAGGTTATAATGAAACGACCCGATAAAGGAATGAATTTACTGGAGTCATTAATGCCGACAGATAAGATTTCAAGAAGAGCAGAACGAATGAAATTCACCGGCCGCATCCTGTTCCTGACCGAAGACACTACTTTGATTCGACAACAACTCGAAGCCTCCGGCGACGAAGCGAAAGCATTGGAAGATGAATTGGCGCAGCGACTGCAAAGCGACGATCTGCCTTTGATGAATAACATCTCGACCGACGAGATCACGCCGGGTTGGGTTTGCTTTTATTACGATGAGACGCTCTCGCAGTACGTCTATGTCGCCATGCGCGAAGGCGCGGTCAAAAAAGATCAAGTGAAGAACGGCGGCTTTGCGGTCGTCGTTTCGGGTTTATCGAAAGGCTGCGGATCTTCGCGCGAGACCGCGCCTTACGCTGAGAAGTGGGCCGGCATTCAACTGGTTATCGCCAAAAGCATCGAAAAGATTTACGGACAGAATTCACAGAACATTGGACTTCTGACCTCGACCGACTTTGGTTTGATTGAACGCATTCGGCGCGGCGAAGAGATTGCGCTCGAGGAGTTCACCAACGGCCTCGATCCGATTTCACAATCCATCGTGGAGCACGGCGGTCTCTTCAACTACAACAAAGCGCGCCTCGCCGGCACAGTCACGCCGCCGCCGCTCGACACCAAACCACGGCCGATGAATATCGTCGAAAAGATTATTGCCCGTCATGCCTTCGTCAGGGCCGGACAGACCGGCGTCGAAGCAGTGAAGCCGGGCGATGCGTTGTTTGCCGTCGCGGACGTGCGATTTTCTCACGAGTACGTTACACCCATGGCAGAGTCGCTTTTCAAGCAGGCTTTGGGATCGGACGCGAGAGTTACCAAACCCGAATCAGTCTTTGCTTTTCGCGATCACCTTACGTTCCTTAGCAAAGTGATGTCGCCAAAGCATCGCGAGATGGGCTTGCTGGAAAAGGCCGACGGTCTCGCGACTACTCAGGAAACTTTTACGAAGAGCCAGGGGATCAAGCTCTATGGCGAGAACCCGGACGGCGGCTCAGAAGCAATCTGCCACAACGCGGTCGTCGAAGATCTCGCCCTGCCTGGTCAGATAGTAATCGGCACCGACTCGCATACATGCATGGCCGGCGTGCTGGGCTGCTTTGCGTTTGGTGTCGGCGCAACTGACATGGCCAACGCCTGGTACGCGAAAGACATTCGCATCCGCGTGCCGGAAAGCGTGCGCTATGTTTTGAACGGTCGCAAGCGCGCGGACGTCGCCGCGAAAGATGTGATGCTCTACATCCTGGCCAGCGAGTACATGAAGACGAGCAAAGGGATCGGCAAGGTCCTGGAATTCGCCGGCGACGATCTGGCGAATTGGTCGATGGACGAGCGTGCAACTTTGACGAACATGTCTGTTGAGGCCGGCGGCTTTACCGGCATCATCGAACCTGACGAATTCACGCTTGAGTACATCGTGAAGATGCGCGGACTCGATCCTGAAGCAGTGCGCAAAGGATTCATCTATAGCGATCCGGACGCCGAGTATGCGGCCACCTTTGAGATCGAACTGGACGAGGTGCGCCCGATGGTCGCGCTCCCCGGCGATCCGCGCAATGGTATTCCTATCGACGAACTTCCGCAGGAAGTTCGAATAGATGCGGCTTACGGGGGTAGTTGTACCGGCGGCAAGATGGCCGACATGGACATGTACGCGACGGTTTTGAAAAATGCGCTGTCGAGAGGCAAGCGCGTCGCGCCGGGCGTTCATCTTTACCTGCAATTCGGCTCGCAGAAGATCAAACAGTACGCGCGCGCGATGGGTTACATCGAAATCTTCACCGAAGCCGGTGCGGAATTGATCGATCCAAGTTGCGGCGCCTGTATCAACGCCGGCCCGGGCGCTTCCCAGACCGCAGAGACCGTCACCGTCAGCGCCCAGAACCGGAACTTTCCCGGCCGCAGCGGCCCCGGAAAGTTGTACCTCGCGTCACCTTATGTCGTAGCGGCTTCGGCGATCGCCGGCAAGATTGTCGAGCCTGAGGAGTTTCTTAGCTAACGAGTTTCACGTGCCGACCTAAGTCACGTCTTTGTCGCCGAGAAACAACCCAATCAAAGCTGGGACACTAGACCCGAATACCGTCAAGCTAGCTGTTAATCTCCCCTTTCTCGTGTATCATATCGCCGCTTTTCGATCCCTTTCCCGTGATGTTCAAGCGTTCACGGCTGAACTTTGAAGGAGTACCCCCGATGTTAAAGAGAAGTTTATTGATTTTCGCAGTACTGTGCGCTGCCATTTTGGTCGGATGCAGTAAGACTGAAACGAACGAAAACAGCAACACGGCGGCCGGCAATTCCAACAAGGCCACCACTACCACCAGCCCGGCGACCACCACCACGACGTCAACCAGCGGTGAAAAGATTGGCGTTCCGGAGTGCGATGATTTCATCGCCAAGTATGACGCCTGTGTTTCCAGCAAGGTGCCGGAAATGGCGCGGGCCCAGTACAAGGCGACCATCGACCAGTGGCGCGCATCATGGAAGAAACTCGCCGACGACCCGGCCACCAAAGGAACACTCGCTGCGGCTTGCAAGGACGCTGCTGAGAAACAGGCTGCCGCGCTCAAGCCGTACGGCTGCTCCTGGTAATCGATTTTCCCGTGCTTGATGAAGAGCCGCAGGCAGTAGCCCGACCGTTAGGAAAGCCGTTCATAACGAACCATCGAGTTGACGCCCTCCCTCACGGTCGGGCTACTGCCCCGTTTCTATTAGCTGTTTCAGCTGCTTTCGCTCCCAATAACTCCTTGGGTATTGAGTCGGTTGAAGAGAAACTAGTCCTATTAGCACCTGGCTTCAGCCAGGTGGTTATCGACGTCATTGATCCCTGAACCGTCTTAACGGTTTACGATGAAACCGTTGAAACGGTTGATGTGATCCACAATTCGCCTGATCACCGCACTGAAGTGCGGTGCTAATGAGATTGCCAATTGACCTGGTATCACTGCTCCCAACCCGTATCGTCCGCAACAACTCATCTGTTATAATCCCGCGCCATGAAAACTAAATTCGCTCGCTCTATCGCTGTTGCTCTCCTCGCACTCTTTTTCATTCAATCGTCGTGGGCCACTTGCGGCGGAGGCGGCGGTGGCGGTGGCGGCGGCATGTCCAATGGCGGCGGTGGCGGCGGTTCGAACGCGCCGGTTTATGTCGTGCCGTGGAAAGTTCGGAAGCCGCAGGATCCCCCGGCAACGGGACTGGTCCTTTACTGGTTTCCGGCTTCTACTAACGAGATGAAGAACTCGAGCTTGCGGGAATCGCGGACGCTCTCTGTGTACGCCTCGCAATGCGTGTCGATGGAATGGGCGGACGGTCGTACGCCGAACGCGGACAAACTCCTGGGCGACTCAAAGCTGCCGGTAGCGGTGCTGGCCACTCCTGATGGCGCTCCGGTCAAGAAGATCGAAAATAAAGATGGAAAGCTCAAAGTCGCCGACGTGGAAAAACTGCTCGACACCGAAATGAAGCAGCGCGAGAGCGCGGTTGACAGCCAGTTGGCAGAGGCCGCCAGAAAGCTGAAAGCGGGCGACAACGATGGCGCTATCAAAGAATATCGCGCCGTGCTGGACCAGAAATGCATGTTTCCGAAGAAGGCAAAAGAGGCCGCCAAGGAACTGAAGAAACTCGGCGTTGAAGTTGCGAGCATACCGGCGGCGCCAATCTTCGAGCCGCGCCAGAGCGCGCGGATTGAACGAACGATGAAGCAGGGACTGATTGCCGAGAATAGCGGCCGCTACATTGCCGCGGACAAGTTGTATACCCAGGCGCACCTGATGGATCCGGTTGATCCAACTCCGCTGCGCTTCCTGGGTGAAAATTATCGCCACAATATTGGCGACTGGGCCAAGGCGCGCACGGTTTTCGAAGCGATCCTGAACATGCCGGCCGATTCGCTGTCGCGCTCAGTCGCGCTGCACGGCCTGGGCAAGATGACGATTCACGATGGTGAGTTCAAAAAAGGTTTGGCCTTGATGGAACGGGCCGTGGAAGAATTTCCGCTGGCACTCGCGTATCGCAACCTCGCGGTTTACTGGAATTCCGAAGGCAACCCGGTCAAGGGTAACGAGTACACGCAACAGGCCCTGGCCCTCGATCCCAAAGATCCTTACAACCTCGTCTTCGCCGCGGTGTTCATGGCAGCGAATGGAAAGAAGGAAGAGGCCTTGAAGATTGCGCGCGACAACGTCAATCTGCTGCCGGCTTCATACAACCTG
>JBGPWS010000259.1:0-6692 GCA_041492345.1 Pyrinomonadaceae bacterium
ATCACCGCGGGATCGCAGGAAGCTCTTTATCTCGCATTGATGACTTTGATCGAGCCGGGTGACGAAGTCCTGATTCCCAATCCCGGGTTCATTGCTTATCCGGTGATCACGCGCATGGCCGGGGGACGCGTGGTGTCCTATGACCTGCCCGCAAAGAATGACTTCGGTTTTGACATTGATAGTTTCAAGCGCCAACTGTCGCCGCGAACCAAAGTCGTGATTTGCATCAGTCCGTCGAATCCAACCGGCCGCGCGTTGTCGAATGATGACCTGCGGGCGATGTCCGACGCAGTCTCAGCGAGCGGCTCAGACGCTTTTATCATCAGCGACGAGATCTATCGCGAGCTTTACTACACGCCGGAACGCCCGGCTTCAATTTCAGAATTCTATCCGCGGACGATCGTGGTCAGCGGACTTTCAAAGTCGATGCGGATGACGGGCTGGCGAATTGGTTGGTTGGCGGGAGAAGAAGCCGTGATGCGCGCGGCGCTGGTGCTGCACGGATACGTCGTAACGTGCGCTTCGAGCGTCTCGCAGAAAGCGGCGCTGGCAGCGTGGACGGATGAAGCGGCGGTGGCCCGTGAAGAAATGCGCGCGATATTTCACCGGCGGCGCGATCATCTGCTGGGCTTGTTGCGTAACGAACTTGGCTTGCGCTGCGTGACGCCGGAGGGCGCGTTCTACACGATGGTCGATGTGAGTAGTTACGGCGATTCGCTGCGGGTTGCCGAAGCCGGACTTGAGCAGGGCGTCGTTACCATTCCGGCATCGGCGTTTGGCACTGAAAGCGAAGGCTACTTGCGCATTTCGTTTTGTGCGGATGAGGCAAAGTTATCGGAGGGCGTGCAACGTTTGGGTGCGGCATTGAAATCGTTGCGATGAAGAGAAAGAATTAAACGCAAAGGGACGCAGAGGATTCCGCAGAGGGCGCAAAGGATTTCCTCTGCGTTCCTTTGCGAATACCTTTGCGACCTCTGCGTTAAGATTTACGTTGAGCAAGAAAAAGCTAAAGGGATTCCACTCAATGATCGCCAAATTTCGCGTAGGCATCCTCGGAGCAACCGGCGTTGTGGGTCAGCGCTTTATCCAACTGCTGGAAGATCATCCGCAGTTTGAGGTGACGGCGCTCGCCGCATCCGGACGGTCGCAGGGGAAGACCTACGCGGAAGCCTGCGGGTGGCGTCTGCCTGGTGAAATGCCAGCGAGCGTGAAAAAGATTGTCGTGCAATCGCCGGCGCCACCCCTCGATTGCGACTTTGTGTTTTCCAGTCTGCCCGGAGATGTTGCGGGCGAAGCTGAAGAGAGTTTTGCCCGCGCCGGTTATCCTGTGATCAGCAATTCGTCTTCGCATCGCATGGATGCGGACGTGCCTCTATTGATTCCAGAAGTGAATCCCGAACATCTCGCACTGATTGACAGCCAGCGCGCCGCTCGCGGTTACGATCGTGGTTACATCGTTACTAATCCGAATTGCTCTACCATTGTCATCGCGATGGCCCTGGCGCCGCTCCATAAGAACTTGGGTGTTGAGTCATGTATCGCGACCACGATGCAGGCGATTTCGGGCGCCGGCTATCCCGGCGTGGCGTCGCTGGATATCACGGACAACGTCTTGCCCTTCATTGGCGGTGAAGAGGAGAAAATCGAAAGCGAGACCGTGAAGATACTCGGCCGGGTTAACACTGGCAGGATCGATGACGCAGAGACTCGAGTGAGCGCTCAGTGCAATCGAGTAAACGTGATCGACGGTCACATGGCAGCGATGCGCGTGAAGCTTTCTCAAACAGCATCGTTGGATCAAGTTCGCGAAACGCTCGCCTCGTTCAGTTCGTTGCCACAGGAGTTGAAGCTGCATTCAGCGCCCGTGAGGCCAATCATCGTGCGCGACGAACCCGATCGTCCACAGCCGCGACTCGATCGCGATGCGGGCAATGGTATGAGCGTGACTGTCGGACGCATTCAGGCTGACAACGTGCTCGATT
Organism: Pyrinomonadaceae bacterium; assembly: GCA_041492345.1. GTDB lineage: Bacteria > Acidobacteriota > Blastocatellia > Pyrinomonadales > Pyrinomonadaceae > UBA11740. The sequence continues at coordinate 1,983 of JBGPWS010000259.1, forward strand.
ATCGTTTGGTGGCCCTGGGTCACAATACGATTCGCGGCGCGGCGGGCGCGGCGATCCTGAATGCGGAGTTGCTGGTGGCGCGTGGGTATCTGGGTCGGTAATTTGGAGTGCGCCGGCAGAGCGGAGCGGCGACGGCGCTTTGGATATCGTCGGGCAGCACCCATCTCAGAAATAACCAAAGCGGTGTCGCGCTGCGCTTGCCACCGCACTCCAAGACGCGCCTACTGGTCGCGGCTTTGCGCTACCCAGTCAGTGATCGCAGCCTTCAACTCATCCAGTTGATCTTCAAAGAAATGACCGGCGCCTTTGATGATCTGTAACTCCAGCGGCGCTTTGATCTTTGCCACCAGATCACGCAGGCGCTCAACATCTCCGAACTCGTCGCGATCGCCCTGGACAAACAGGATTGGCTTGCGACACTCTTCCAGAAAACTAAAATCGTACGTGTCTACCGGAGTGCCGATGCTGATCAGTCGGGCCACGCGCTCGTCGACAAATCCAACTTCCAGGCCCACGCGCGCGCCGAAAGAAAAGCCGCACAGCGTGATTTCCTGACCGGGATAGTTCTCGGCCAGATAGTCGAGTCCCGCGCGCACATCGTCGCGCTCGCCGCGACCTTCGTCATGCTCGCCCGTGCTTTGCCCCACGCCGCGAAAGTTGATGCGCAGGGTCAGCAGGCCGGCATCGTTCAGTGCGGTCGCCGCGCGGAAGACGACTTTGTTATGCATCGTGCCGCCAAAGAGCGGATGCGGATGCAGGACCAGGGCGGCGCCGCGAATCGGAACCCGCGGTTCTTTCAGAATCGCTTCGAGCCGGCCGTGGGGCGATGGGATGAATAGATTTCCTGTGGGATACATAAGAAGATTGCCCATTGCCGATTTTCAATTGCCGATTTGCCTTTGTCAAAGCGGCGCCGAATGTCTCTGGTAGACTTAGAAGCGGAGGAATTGACTCGCGATCCAAAAAAGGATTAGCTTTCGATCATCGCAATGAACGAATCCGCGGCGGACAACCTCGAAGCCCCACTACGCGACCCGTACCATATTAACCGCGTCATCGCCGATACTGCCTCAGACGCGATTATCACCATCGACGAAGACAGCACCATGCTTTTCGTTAATCGCGCGGCCGAGAAAATCTTTGGCTATTCCCGCGCCGAACTCCTGGGTCAGTCCTTGACGATGTTGATGCCTGATTATCTCAGGCATGTGCATCGCACCGGACTGCAACATTACCTCGCGACGGGCCAGCGGCATATTTCGTGGGACGCGGTTGAATTGCCCGGCCTGCACCAGAGCGGTCGAGAGATTCCACTGGAATTGTCCTTCGGCGAGTTTACTGAAAACGGCCGGCGCTTCTTTACCGGCATCGCGCGCGATATTACCGAGCGGCGCCGGCTTGAGCAGCGTCTGGACGCGCAGCTTCAAGTCGCCCGCATCCTGGCGGAATCTATCTCAATGACCGACGCCGCGCCCGCGTTATTGCAGGCAATTGGAGAAAGCCTGGGCTGGGAAATGGGCCAAATGTGGGGCGTAGATCCCGCGACAGATGTGTTGCACTGGCTGGCCGGGTGGCGCGCTCAATCAGTTCCAGCGGCGGAATTGGAAGAAGCCAGTCGTAATCGCAGCTTTGTTCGCGGCATCGGTTTTCCGGGACACATCTGGGCTACGGGAAAGTCTGAATGGGTTAGCGATATTGCTGCTGATACGAATCTTCCGCGCGGGCCACTGGCGTTAAAGGCCGGCTTCCGTTCGGCGTTTGGTTTTCCGATCATGGTGGACCGTGAAGTTTCAGGAGTTTTGGAGTTCTTCAGCATCGAGATGAAACCCCCAGATGCTTCCATCCAGGAAATGATGAGCAGCATTGGGAATCAGATCGGCCAATTCGTCGAACGCAAGCGCGCGGAAGCGGAACGCGCACAGACTTACGATCGCGAGCAAAGGGCCAGGCATGAAGTCGAGACCGCAATAGATCGGATGAGGCAGGTCCAAACCGTCACCGATGTCGCGCTCGCGCATCTTTCCCTCGACGAATTGTTGGCCGAGATGCTTAAACGTGTTCGGGAAGCAATGAATGTGGACACGGTCGCGATCCTGCTGCTGGAGCCCGAAGGCGATGAGTTGCGGGCCTGGGCGGCGAAAGGCCTGGAAGAAGAAGTCGAACTTGGTGTTCGTATCCCGCTGGGAGTTGGATTCGCCGGCAAAGTCGCGGCCACCAAGGGCCCGGTGAGAATCGATGATATCGAAACAGCCGACGTGCTGAATCCGCTCTTGCGGCAGAAGGGAATCCAGTCACTGCTGGGTGTGCCTTTGCTCGTCGAAGGACGAGTCATAGGTGTCATGCACACGGGCAGGTTCAGTAGAGATCAGTTTACCGAGGACGACACGCGGCTGTTGCAACTGGTCGCCGACCGCATCGCGCTGGCCATAGACAACGCGCGTCTGTTTGAAGAAGAACGTACGGCGCGCCGCGAAGCCGAAGCAGCGAGCCGCGCCAAAGACGAGTTCCTGACCACGATCTCGCATGAGCTGCGCACGCCGCTAACTCCGATCATTGGTTGGATTCACATGATTCGCAATGGAATTCTGCCGGACAAAGAAACGGTCCATGGTCTTTCGGTGATTGAGAAAAACGCACACGCACTGAAACGACTGATCAACGACTTGCTCGATATGTCGGCAATTCTCAGCGGTAAGATGCGCATGGAAGATTTGCCCGTGTCGCTGGAACAGGCCGTGCGCGAAGCGGTCGAGACTGTTCGTCCGCTGGCGGCCGCGCGCAATGTTGATATCGCCGTCACCTTTCATGATTGGCACAATGAAATTGTGAGGGGCGATCGCGCGCGCCTGGTGCAGGTCTTCTGGAACCTCTTGAACAACGCGGAGAAGTTTTCGCCCCCGGATGGGCGAATAGAAGTTGATGTGGAAGCGAATGAGGTGGAAACAATTGTGCGCATCCAGGATGCCGGACAGGGAATTGCGCCCGACTTTCTTCCGTTCGTCTTTGAACGCTTTCGTCAGGCCGATGGCTCTAAAACCAGACTACACGGTGGGCTTGGTTTGGGATTGGCCTTGGTTAAGAGTTTCGTGGAAGCACACAACGGAACGGTGACGGCGGAAAGCAAGGGCGCCGGCCAGGGCAGTCGCTTCACGGTGAGACTGCCTCAACCCGAGAGGGTCCACATGCAATCACAGCCCGTGCACCTGATGATCGTCGAAGATGATCCGGATACGCTCGAGATGTTGCGGGCCACTCTGGAAGCTCGCGGTTTTCGCGTGACTGCTTGCCAATCCGCCGCGGAAACATTGGAAGTGGCGCCCGGGATTTCGGTCGATCTGATCATTTCGGATATCGGCATGCCAGAGATGGACGGATTCCACATGATCAGGCAATTGCGCGAGGTCGCGGGTTATCAAAACATTCCAGCGATTGCCTTGTCCGGCTACGCCTCGCAGAAGGATGCGAAGGCGGCCCTGGCCGCGGGCTTTAACGCTCATGTGTCCAAGCCCGTAGACCCGGCGGAGTTGGTGATCATGGTGAACGGGTTGCTCGAAAAGAAATCTGGCGGCAAAAACTGATCGCGGACAGGAATCGAGCCATATCCTGACTGATTCTCCCTTCTTCCTGTGGGAGAAGGGCTGGGGAAGAGGGGCATAGCCTAAGTGGCGTCAACGCTCAAGCCCCCTTCCCGACCCTCTCCCAGAGGGAGAGGGAGTCAAGCTAATCGACAACCACCGTGACGTGAGTGCGATACGTTCGCGATCCTTTCAGCCCGAACCACGTTACGTTCTCCTGAAGCAGATCGATTTCAAGTACATAGTCGCCGGGCTGGGCAGGCGCAGAGACGGCGAAAGAGAGTTCCGTCTCCTGACCCGGCGCCAGATCCGCGGGTAGCGGGCTCCGGCCCTCTGCCTTCGAGGCTAATTCTCCGCTCGAATTCAGCCAGTGGCTGCCCAGATATATTTGAAACTTGCCGGCGCTCCGTTCACAGCCGGGCCAAGCGATGTCGCCGGCGTTTTTGACGCGCACACGCAACTGCAGCTTCTCTCCTGCCGGCACAGTTGTCGGATCTCCGGGCACGCTGATGTCAGCGCGAAAGGCGCTGTCAGGTAGTGGCGCACGAGCTCGCGGCTGACCCTCCGCGATGTACAGCCGGTAAGGGTCTACCTGAGCCAGCACGTGCGGTTGGGAGCAATTCTCCTCTGTCGAGATGACGAGCGCTCGCGCAGGTGGCGACTCTTCGGGTCCGAGACGGACAAACTCGGAAAGGGGAAGGCCCCTGAGCGTCGCGTACCAGTAGGCCTGGATGTAGGGCGTAGTCATCGCGTCAGCGAGATAGATTGGCCGGGCGCCGTTAGCGACGGCGTTATCAAAAATCTTCTGCGGGTAATCAGCGTCGAAAAGATGTCTCCGCCAGGGCGAGCCCGCGCTTTTGTGATACTGCCATTGAAAGAACGCGCCCTGTAACAACGTCAGTAAGACCAGGAGCATTAGCGCTAGCCGAACTTCTCGCCGGCGTTCGCCTGAGTCCCACAGCCACGCGAAAGCGGGCACGGCCAGTACCAGAAGAAAGACTGGCAACGCGGACAGACGCAGCATGTGAAAATAGTCAGCGGTGAGTGCGGCCGGGACGATCGAAGCAGCCAGGCCGTAGAGAATAAACCGCCACCAGGCGCTGTCTCTTTGATGGCGCAGCACGAGCCATAAACC
>JBGPWS010000359.1:0-4325 GCA_041492345.1 Pyrinomonadaceae bacterium
AACCGATGGTGGCCGGATCGTGGGGCTCGCTCACGGGAATTCCATTCACCTTTTTTGCGGGCATAGCCCTGGCGATTGGTCTGGTCGCCGTGGCACGATTCGCCAGCGCACGCGTCGCAACTTTTGTCCTGAGCATGCTCGCGGTGCAATGCGTGCTGAACGCCTTACTTGATCTAAAAACAGTTTTCTTTCTGTCGTCGCCGTTCGCGCCGTCGGTTCGCACGGACGCCGCGAACATGGCCAATGCTACCGGCATTCCGGCAGTCATCTGGACAATTGTTTGGATCGTAGTCGCGTTTGCAATTCTGATGGGAGCTCTGCGACTTTACGTCGCCGCGCGCGACCGCGCGTTTGATGCGAAAAAAGATTCGCCCTTCGAACAGAAAGCGGAAGCTTGAAGGCGACGATAGCTCGAGGCCGGCGGTGTTCTTCATATCCGTTGTTTGCCCCACTATCGCGTGCTACCATTGAGGCCATGTCGAAAGTAGTTCACATTGATCCAGAGATCTTAGGTGGAACGCCCGTCTTTAGGGGAACGCGCGTGCCTGTCGAGACCTTTTTCGACTACATTCAGGGTGGTGAACCCTTGAGTGAGTTTCTTGAAGACTTCCCAACGGTTACCCAAGAGCAAGTGCTGGAATTGCTGGAAGAAGTAAAGAGTGAAATCTTGCCATCGGTGAGAGCGGTGTGAAGATTTTGCTGGATGAATGCGTGCCCAAGAGATTCGCACGCTTGCTGTCTGAGCACGACGTAGTAACAACCCCACAGGCCGGTTGGGCGGGCATTACAAATGGTGAGTTGCTCAAGCGAGCTGCAAAAGACTTCGATGTCCTCGTTACCGTTGACCGCAATCTCGCTTTTCAACAGAACCCGTCGAACTTGCTGCTTCCGGTTATCGTCATACATGCGCGATCAAACAAGCTAAAAGATCTCCTGCACCATGTTCCCGCACTTCAGCAGACGCTGAGTTCCATGTTGGCTCGTCAGGTTTATCACATCGGAGCACTGCGGTTAATTGACTTATCGAGTAACTAAGCTCAATGCGGCTTTGTAAATCTATGGCTGGTTGATTGGTTCGCTTTCACATTCGCTCATTGATAGAATTGCCGGCCCGGGTCAATGAGTCAATGGACAAATTCATCGAGGGTCTCGATCATCAGTTTGCTCAGCTCCATGGCGATTCGCGCAAATTGATCGAAGCGATCTCGCCAGATCTGCTCTATCATCAGCCGCCTGGGAAATCGAATTCCTTGCCGCTTCATTCATGCGGTGAGTACATTCTGCGCAGCGCGGCGATTGTCGAGCAGACGTTCGGCGGTATTACAACTAACCTTTGGGACGATCCGTTCGAGTGGACGCTGCCGGAAACTTTGTCGACACCGGACAAAGTCGCAGGCTATCTTGACGAAGTCGAAGCAACCCGGAAGCACGGCTTCCAGCTTTTCAAAAGCGACGCGGACCTTTTGAAGGAAATCATGGCGCCGTCCGGACCAACTCAATTATTGCCGTTGTTGCTGGACACGCTGGCGCGAGCAGCGCATCATCAGGGCCGAGCCTGGGCGACACTCGAAATTCTGCGGGCAGAGGAACTAAACTCAAAAACCAAGAGCTGAATCCATGTATTGCCCACGATGCGGTCAACAACAGGCTACTGACTCAATGCGCTTCTGCGCGCGTTGTGGGTTTCCGCTTGAAGGCGCGATGGTCTTACTGGCTCATGGTGGCATGCTGCCGCGCTATGAACCAGCCGCCGGAGAGACCAGAATTTCGCCGCGCCGGAAGGGCGTTAAGCAGGGCGCGTTACTGATGCTAATCGGCGCCGTCCTCGTGCCGCTGTTGGGAGTTTTTGCGAACTTTGCCCCGTTTCGCATCGGCATGGCCTTTGAATTCTTCGCGGCAGCAGCGGCGATCCTTTGCTTCATGGGTGGTCCGTTACGCATGCTCTTTGCGGCGTTGTTTGAAGAGGGCGCCCCGCCGCGCCAATTCGTGATGCCGTCTTCTTACGCACCGCCGGCAATTCCGCCACCGCCCGTACGTCTGTCGGCTCTACCTCCGGCAGCCGCAACTCCGCCAGTCGGATGGAGGGCGCGACCCCAGACTGCCGAGATCGTCCAACCTCCGAGCGTGACGGATCACACGACGCGCCTGCTCGAAAAGTCTGAACCTGAAAGCAAATAAAGTTGGACCATAACTCAGCGCGCTGAGAGAATGGCGATAGATGCGAGAGCGGTGTTCAGAGTACCAACTTCAGTTGGGCGTTATGTTGCGTCGGAAGAGCCAACTAAAGTTGGTACTCTAAACACCCGTATTGTGGCTTGAGCAGTTAGCGGCCGGTCCCACTATTCGCGAACTTGCTCTTGACACATCGTCGCCCCACAATCATCGCTCAATGACGACTTCCAGTAATGAGGTAACCTCCCGCTTAATCGAGAGATTGCGGGCGCGGATCGAGCGCGCCGGGCCAATCAGTTTTCGCGATTGGATGCAGGCGGCGCTTTATGACGAGCGCGACGGTTATTACTGTCGCCTGGATCGAATTCCGCAGGGCAGGGCCGGCGACTACCGCACCGCGCCGGAAAGCAGTCCACTGTTTGCTGCTACCTTTGCCTGGTATTTTTCGAAATTGTTTGCTGAACTGTTTTTTGAACTGGGCTCGCCTCCGACCTGGACCATCTTTGAAGCCGGCGCTGGCGGAGGCGAGTTCGCGTACGGCATCCTCAACAGCCTTAAGGCACATTATCCCGAAGTCTTCTCGGCCACCAGTTATGTAATCGACGAAGTCAGTCCGGCTACGCGCCGCCGAGCGTCCGAGCGTCTTTCTGAATTTACCGAGCGCCTGACCTTTCAGCGTCTTAACGAAATCGACAACCCGGCAATCGCGGGTGTTTGTTTTTCTAATGAACTGATTGATGCGTTCCCAGTTCATCGAGTGATCATGCGCAACGGAAGACTGAGCGAGCTTTGTGTCGGGCTGGACCAGGACGATTTCGTTTGGGTCCAGCGTGATCCAAACGAAAGCGTCGCCGAATATTGTCGGCGCGCCGAACTGCGACTTTCGGAGGGTCAGATCGCAGAGATCAATCTCGAGGCCGAAGAATTTATTTCACGGGCCGCCGGACTTTTTAATCGCGGCTTCCTGGTGACGGTCGACTATGGCGCCGAGCGAAGCGAATTACTGGACTCGCCGGATCGTTTTGAAGGAACACTGCGAGCTTTCCATCGTCACCACCTGATCGACAACGTGCTCGCCAGACCCGGAGAGCAAGACCTGACTACGACAGTTGACTGGACGCAGATCAAGGAAGTGGGCCGGCGTGTCGGCCTGCGAGCGATAAGGTTGGAACGGCTGGATCAGTTTCTGCTGAGTGAAGGACTCCTGGATCAACTTTCCGAGATGCTCTGTCAAACCCAGGACCAGGTCGAGGCCTTACGCCTGAGCACGAGCGCGCGCGAAATGATCATGCCTCATGGATTGGCCGCTTCGTTTCAAGTCCTGGTGCAGGAGAAGGGTCCTTAGCGGGCTCGCGCCAAAACTCTGGACTCTTTCCACGACCAAAGGCATACTCTTCCGCACTACGCCTCGTCGTCAAACCTTCCGGGTAACACCTCGCGACCAGACCCTGCTCAAGGATATCCGCGATGGCCTTTCATTCGTCAGCGATGCTGACCAGCGACACACCGTAAATGCTTACGGCAACTATCGCATCACCGACACCTGGAATCTCAGCAGCGAGTGGTGCTATGGCAGCGGTCAACCCATTCCGGGATTTTTCCGCCAGGTCGGCGCGGTCTACTTTCTTTCGAACCAGCGGAACACGACCCGGCTGCCGTACTACAACCGGGTTGACGTGCGCGTGAGCAAGGCCTTCCTGTTCAAGAAGTGGAAACTGACACTGACGGGCGAGGTCCTCAATCTGCTGAATCGCAGCAACGTACGTTACGCGGGGTTTGATGGCTATGGCAGCAACGGACGGGGTGTTTGGGCAACTTGATCGCGTGCTGCCGATCGTGCCATCAGCCGGGGTAGTGATCGAGTTCTGAGTCAGAAGCCCGACCGTGAGAGAGGGCTATCATCTTTTTCACAGTCCCTAAACGCATCAGAGCCCTCCCTCACGGTCGGGCTTCTGACTCTCCTAAGAATTTAGTTGACAGCCCGGGCAACCTTCGCCTATGCTCCTAAGCTCTTAGGAGTCGAAACTCCGATGACGCGCCGAAAAACTGAAAATCTAACTCCGCTCGAACTGGAAATCATGCACGTTCTTTGGGAAGTGGGAGCGGCCAACGTGCAGACCGTGCAGCAGCATCTACCACGCGAACTAGCCTAT
>JBGPWS010000040.1:0-18568 GCA_041492345.1 Pyrinomonadaceae bacterium
GCGTATGTTTTTCAAATCAGCAGCCCGGGCCACGTTTACACTGTCGAGCCAGGCACGTTGATAGGCCATTGGGTGACGGCCAATGGTCATTCCCGTGCCGCGCAAGTCTGCATTCAAACGTTCGTTGAGCGTCATCGGCACGAGGGGCGAGTTTCCGTCCTCTTCAAGTCTTTCATACAGTGGGCCCGCCTCACGCGACACCCGCTCGACCTGCCATAGCGCGTCGCGGCGATGAGCGCTTGGGTGTGGGGTGTGGGGTGTAGGGCGTAGCCGATTTGACCTCGATGTGGGATCGTGATTGTTCGCATTTTCCGGATCGTCACGACGCGCATTAAATACAAAATCAAAATTGCCTTCTACACCCGACACCCTAAACCCAACACCCTGATCTATGAAATTCAACGCGCCGACTGATGCCAATTTTCGCAACTCGTCTTTTCTCAAGTCCGGGACGCGTTGGTGCACATCGTCGAGACTTGTAAACGGACCCCGGTTCCGTTCGCGCTCAATTGCTCTACCTGACGATTCCCGCAAACCTTTCACGCATCTCAAGCCGAGACGGAGCGCTAGAGGTCGGAGGTCAGAAGTCAGAGGTCGGCAAGTCGATTCGTGATCACTTCCTGTCTTTACAGTGCTGGGTGTCCGCGTCTCGTGTTTTTCGATACTCTGACCTTTGACCTCTGACTTCTGACCTCTGTCTTCTTCAATCGTGCACTCCCAATTCGATCTCGTTACATCAACCGGCTTCACTTTCAATCCATGTCGCTGGGCGTCCTTAATAATCGTGAACGGCTGATAAAAACCCATCGGCTGATTATTAAGCGTGGCTGCGGTAAAGGCGGCCAGGTAGTGACATTTAAGATAGGCGCTGGCATAGGCGAGTAACGCAAAGCTGGCCGCGTGTGATTCGGGAAAGCCGTAGAGTGCAAACGAAGCTATGGACTGTACTATCTCATCCTGCGTCTTGCCGGTAATTCCCTTCGCTGTCATCCCGCGCCGTAGCTTTATTTCGATATCACGCATGCGCGCCTCCGATCGTTTAAATCCCATCGCCCGCCGCAGCTCTTCGGCTTCGCCGCCGCTGAAACCTGCGCAGATCATCGCCATCTTGAGCAACTGTTCCTGAAACAGCGGCACACCCAGCGTCCGCTTCAATACCGGTTCCAGTGCGGGATGCGCATATTTAACTGGTGCGCGCCCCAGCCGTCGACTCAAGTAAGGGTTCACCATGTTGCCGACAATCGGTCCGGGCCGAATGATGGCTACCTGCACGACGATGTCGTAAAACTTTTGCGGCCTGAGTCGTGGCAAGCACGACATCTGCGCGCGGCTTTCGATCTGAAACATCCCGATCGTGTCCGCGTGTTGTAGCGCCTGGTAAACTGCCGGGTCATCTGGTGGCAGATGCGCCAGGTCAACTTCTTCGCCCGAAGTATCGCGAATTATTTGGATTGACTCTTCCAGTACCGCCATCATCCCCAGGCCAAGCAGATCAACCTTGATAATGCCCAGATCGGCGCAGTCCTCTTTATCCCATTGCACCACAACGCGTCCGGGCATCGCCGCGGGCTCAAGCGGGACCACGGAATTGAGTTGGCCCTGACAAATCACCATGCCCCCCGAGTGCTGGCCCAGGTGACGCGGCAAATCCTGAACGGCCCGGTAAAGCTGAAAGAATTTCTTGATGCGACGGTCGTGCACATCCAGCCCAGCGTCCTTGAATTGTCGTTCCGGAGTGTCTTTCGGATCCTTCCACTCCCACGTATGTACCAAACTCGATAATCGCCCGATCGTCTCTTCATCAAAACCCAGCGCTTTGCCAACTTCACGTGCGGCCGAACGTCCGCGGTAAGTGATCACGTTCGCGGTCATCGCCGCGCCCAGTTTGCCGTAGCGTTCGTAAACGTACTGAATCGCCCGCTCGCGCTGATCACCGCTCGGCAAATCGAGATCGATGTCCGGCCACTCGCCGCGCTCTTCGGAAAGAAAACGCTCGAATAAAAGCTCCATGCCGACGGGATCGACGGCGGTGATGCCGAGCGAATAGCAAACTGCACTGTTTGCCGCCGAACCGCGTCCCTGCACCAGAATACCGTTGCGCTTGCAGAACTGAATGATGTCCCAGACGATCAGGAAGTAACCTTCGAGTTTGAGCTTCTCGATCAGCGCCAACTCGTGCTCGATCTGTTTTTGGGCGCGCGCGAAAGTTGGCGAGCCATTGTGTCCTGAGTAACGCAGCCGCGCGCCTTCGTAGGTTCGCCGGCGCAGAAAGGAAGTCATCGTCTCGTCTGGCGGCACGGGATATTCAGGAAATTCATAACCAAGATCTTCGAGTGTGAATTCAAGTCGCGAAGAAAGCTCGATGGTGTTCGCGATCGCTTCCGGCAGGTCGCCAAACAGTTCCGACATTTCTTTCGGCGCTTTCACGAAACGTTCTGAATTAGTCGAGAGCAAACGCCCGGCAGTTTCCAGTCGCGCGTGATTTCGGATGCAAGTGAAAACATCAGCCACCTGGCGCTGCGCCCGAGTGGCATAACCGACGCCATTCGTCGCCAATAGCGGTAACTTTAATCGCCGGGCAATCTCGATCAGCGATTGATTCCGCGCTTCCTCATCGCGATTGAAGTGGCGCTGCAACTCGGTATAGACATTTCCCTGACCAAAAGTATCAATCAGCCATTCAGTGGTTCTCAGCCACGCCTCAGCATGCTCTCCGTCTTGGCGGTGAATGTCCTTCGCAAGTGGCCCGTCGCTTCCACCTGTCAAACAAATCAATCCTTCCGCATGCTCGGCCAACTCATTAGCAGTGATTGCGCACTCACCCGGCTTTGCATGCTTCGGCACGCGCAGTTTCATCAGGGTGATCAGACGGCAGAGGTTTTGATAGCCGGTGCGATTGCGGACCAGAACGGGAATCGTTGTTACATCGTCGGTCTTTCGACTTTGGACTTTGGACTTTGGACTTTGGACTGTTATCTCCGCCCCGATATGCGCTTTGATGCCAAGCTTTTTTGCGGCCAGGTAGAATCGTGGTGCGCCGTATAAGCCGTCTTGATCTAGCAGGGCCATCGAGGGCATTTCAAATTCAGCACAGGCCGCGATTAATTCCTCGGGAGTCGAAGCGCCTTTAAGAAAACTGAAGGCTGAACGGGCATGAAGTTCGATGTAAGGAGGCATGTTCTTTGTTCTTTGTTCTTTGTTCTTTGTTCTTTGTGTTCACTGCTCACTGCCCACTGCTCACTGCCCACTGCTCACTGCTCACTGCTTACTGCTCACGGCCCACTGCTTACTGTTTACTGCCCACTGACGTCAGTCATACACTCCTTCAACGAACCATTCCTCGCTCTGCAAATCGTGGTAGATCCGACACAGCACATCACTTTGTTCTGGAATTGAATCAGCCACTGCTATGTCCCATTCATCTCTGGCCCAGATGTCTGTGCGCCACCAATCACCCGAGGTTCGCCATGGACCCGAGGCGCAGATAATTTTGCCGCGGACCAGGCAGGACGAATTCACATTGTGCGCACTGATGCGCGCAGGTCGTCCATGTATGGTTTGCACTTCCGCGCGCCAGGGCGGTCGAAAAACTCTGAATCCCATAAAACATTGCCCATTGCCGATGGCCCATTGCCGATGGCGACGTGATTTATTCTGCCCGGTTGAAATACTGAAGCGCTTCATTCGAAAGGCATCTGGTCTATGCGTATCCAAAAGCTCCGGCGAACCAACCTTGTCTGCTCCGACTAATTTCGCCAACCGCGCCAATGTCAGTTTGAGTTTTTCCGGCTCGGGCGCTAACGGAATAAACAGGCCGGTCTGCGCGACTCGTGGCTTCACTGGTTCGGCAACGATAGTTACTGAGATGATAGCCGCCGGTGGCGGCTGTGATTCGATCTCAAATAGAAGCAATCGCAGTAGCGTTTTCGGATTGCCTATCGGGACGGGTAAGGTAATTTCCCGTTCATGATCTGTTTTATCTTCCAGCTTCAAGCGCAGTCGTAATTCATTTGTAGCCAGAGCATGCGAATGCAGATTGGCACATAGCTGATTAAGCAGCCGAGAAAAAATAAAAGAGAGCGGCTCAAGTTCCGCTACCGGATGTTCTAATTCGAGTGATTGTTCGAAACCGATTGGGGGTTGGACCAAGACCAGGTGGCGCTCGCTTTTGCCCTGGGCAAGCTTTTGCAGTCGCACACCTGCTTGTCCGAGCCTCTGCGCGATTCCCTTCAGCGGCAACCCCGCAAAATCACTAAACGTGCGCAGGCCCCAAAGCTCCAGCGTCTCACCGATTTCCTCGACTCTCTCTTTCTCAACAGCAGCGAGGGAATAATCGAGCATCTTCAATGGCAGGCCCCCGAGTTGTAAGGACTCTCCGCCAGCAGGAATGACTGTCACTCCTTTGAACGATCGCGCCGAATGGATTGCCGCATCAGGATTCGCGGCCACGGAGACATTAACTTTGAAACCTAACTGAGTCGCACGTCGGACGATTTCATCGGCCAGGGCACGTGAAGAATCGATCTCGGCATTGCCGTCTGTAGCCGGCCTCAGGTTGGCGGTTGAGCCAAACAATAATTCCTGTCCTGCGATATCAAGCACAACTGTGTCAACAGTCGTTTGCTCGACCAAAGGAGAGAAAGTGAAAGCGAGGTCGATAAGCGATGCCTCTCCGGCCTCATCGTGAAACCCGCATTTGGGGACACTTCGTCCATAGATACAGGCAAACATAACTCACTTCAGCAGCGTTAGATTTGATTAAAACCTAGCCCCCCTCCCTGCGGCGAAGATTAGCGAATATCTACGAATATTGTCAAGACCGGAGCGCGGCTTAGTGTAAGCGCGTTTTGAACCTGGCAGGGCCGGCAGTCCATACGATGGGCCGCTCTCTATTTACTCTTACACGAATTCCCTGGAGCAGATGTGAATGGGTGAGCCGAGGGCAACTGTTAAGTGGTTGGGTTGATTCTGTGACCAGCGAAAGGCGAGTGGTCTGAGGCGTCGCCTGCTCTCCACCTTCCTTGATAGTTAACCTTGCGTCACTGTCTTCTAAAACGAATGGCATAGTGTTGGGCCAGAGTGGGCCTTCGTTCTTTACTTCCAGGACCAGCGCAGCGCATGAACGAATGCAAGCGACAGGTGTCACTACTACCAGCGCGGTGGGAGTGTTTTCAATTGCCCGCCGGAAACGAAACCACCACGACGTGATTATTCGTCGCGTGTATCTTGGCGTCACGTCAGCCAGGTTAAGCGCGACTAAGCCAAAGCCGCCGCTTTGCAGCAACAAATCAGTCGCTTTGAAAGCGGGCTCTACGCCGCCACTACAGCGAACCCACAATAAGCGATCACAATCAACTCGAGCGTTCGCTGCGGATGAGAGATCGAAAGTGTCGGTGGTATCCACTAGCGCGCAAGTCTCTTCCTGCATGGTGGCGACGGCCAGAGCAGAAAGTAACAGGCTGGTTCGTCCTGAGGATGTTGTTCCATGGATCTCGGTAATCGCTCCGCGCGGAAGTCCATTGAAGCACGCATCAATTTCCCCCACACCTGTCGGCACAATTTCAGCAGGCTGCTTCTCGCGCCGCTGAAAGGCAGCGCCAAAACGATCGGCCAGCGCCAACTCGATCTCTTTTTTCGCGCCTGCTGGTTTCATAGTTGTTTTGAGCGTTTAGCACCTACCCATGAAGATATCTTCTGTGAGTAGCCATTCTGGCAAACCCGAGCAAATCGGAAGGCTGAAAGTTTGAAGCTAAAATTTAATGCTTGTATTTGCGAATCACACCCACTACTACGCCTTGAATCTGCACGCGCTCAGGCGGTCGAATCACAATTGGCTTGTAACGCGGATTCGCTGCTTCCAAACGTACCTGATTGCGACCACCATAAAAGCGTTTGACGGTCGCATCACTTCCATCGATCAACGCCACAACTGTTTGGCCGTTGTCCGCGGTTTGCTGTGATTGAATCACGATGAAATCGCCTTCGCGAATTTGCTCATCAATCATTGAGTCACCTCGAACACGTAGGGCAAACATTCGTCCCGGTCTTAACATGTCCCGCGGAATGGAAACGGTCTCGTAATTTAATACCGCTTCAATCGGCGCACCCGCTGCTACTATTCCCAGCAAAGGGATCTCATAATTGTCTTCAGCCGGCTCATCCTTCACCATCTCGATACCGCGGCTAACATTAGGAATGCGCCGAATCAATCCTTCCCTTTCCAGGATCGAAACTACGTGATGCACACTGGCCGATGAACTCATGCCAAATTCCTGGCCAATCTCGGCCATGGTTGGGGCTTCCTGATGCACGTCAAAATAATGCTTGATGTAATCCAATACCCTTCGTTGTCTTGCTGTAATCGGCACCGGTCTCTCCTTGTTAGCATTTCGAACTTGTGCGAATATTATCGAATATCGGCAAACAGTTGTCTAGCATGAATTCACCAGTCCCCTGATTAGCCCTCTAAAGCACTCCCTCGAAATCCTTGTTGACAGCGGTATCGTTGATCGTTAGAATTGGTGTTGCAACGGTGTTGGGCATCGTTGCTTGCCCTGCAACTCACGAGTTCGGACCCCAAGATTAGGGCTCGATCCCACCATTTTAAAGTCTCTTAACTGGATAAGCCGGAAAACTAACACCCCAAAATGTCAGCTAAACTCGGCGAAATTCTCGTTCGCGAGAACCTAATTAGTCCGCAACATCTCCGCCAAGCGCTGGATTATCAGCGGGAGCATGGCGGGCGGCTCGGTTTCAACCTGGTCAAGCTCGGCCTCGCTTCCGATGACACGATTACCGCAGTACTGTCGCGACAGTACGGTATTCCGTCGGTAAACCTGGAGCTCTTTGATATCGAGGACTCGGTCCTTCGTTTGATTCCGCAAGAGGTTGCGCAGAAATATTCCGTCCTGCCATTGTCTCGCGTAGGCGCCACCCTCACCCTCGCAATGGTCGATCCCACCAACGTATTCGCGATGGACGACATCAAGTTCATGACCGGGCTGAATGTCGAACCGGTGGTTGTCGCTGAAGCGAGTGTGCAGACAGCAATCGCCAAGTACTACAGCAGTTCGCGCGAGATTGAGTTGGCCGCGGTCGCGCCTGACCTGTCAGTCGAAGGCCTCAACGGCAATGGCTTCTCACAAGCCGATTTGGTTTCACTCGACAGTCTCGACTTCGATCAGGAGTCCCTCAACAGCGAAGTCGAAGTTTTCGAAGACAACGAGGAAATCGATCTTTCCAGCCTCACCCGAATGAGCGAAGACGCGCCAGTCGTACGTTTAGTCAACGTCCTCTTGGTTGACGCATTGCGGCGGGGCGCTTCCGACATTCACGTCGAGCCCTACGAAAAGGAACTGCGCATTCGCTTTCGTATTGACGGCCTCCTTTACGATGTCATGCATCCACCTTTGAAGATGCGCGATGCCCTCATCTCCCGTATCAAGATCATGTCGAAACTGGACATCTCTGAGAAGCGTCTGCCTCAGGACGGCCGCATTAAGATTCGCGTGAAAGTTGATTCACGCTCACGCGAACTCGACTTCCGCGTTTCGACTTTGCCGACCCTCTTCGGAGAGAAGGTTGTGCTTCGTCTGCTGGATAAAGAGAAGCTCATGCTCGATATGACTAATCTCGGCTTCGAGCCTGACTCTCTCGTTAAGTTTCAACGGAACATTTCCAAGCCATACGGCATGGTGCTGGTCACTGGACCTACAGGGAGTGGCAAAACCAACACGCTTTATTCTGCGCTCCAATCTCTCAATACGGTCGACACGAATATCATGACCGCTGAAGATCCGGTCGAGTTCAATCTGCCAGGTGTCAACCAGGTGCAGATGAAAGAACAGATCGGATTGAACTTCGCCGCGGCCCTCCGTTCTTTTCTGCGGCAGGATCCTAATATTGTTCTGGTAGGCGAAATTCGCGACTTCGAAACCGCCGAGATTGCCATTAAGGCCGCTCTCACTGGCCACCTCGTACTCTCAACCCTCCACACAAACGATGCTCCCTCAACTATCTCACGTCTGATGAACATGGGTATCGAGCCCTTCCTCGTTGCTACCAGCGTGAACCTAATACAGGCTCAGCGCCTCATCCGCCGGATCTGCAAGGACTGCAAGAAAGAACATCCCACCCCAATCGAGGCGCTGGTCGAGATTGGCTTTACGCCGGAAGAAGCGAGCAAGGTCAAAACCTACAAAGGTAAGGGTTGTCCGAGCTGTAACGATACGGGCTACAAAGGCCGGATCGGACTTTATGAAGTCATGGAAGTAACGGACGAGATCCGCGAGCTGATCCTGATAGGCGCGTCGTCGCTCGAGCTGAGAAAGAAATCGATCGAAGACGGCATGATTACCCTGCGCGAGTCTGGTCTGTACAAGATACGAAACGGAGTTACCACCATCGAGGAAGTTCTCCGCGAAACGGTGGCGTGAAAGGGGTGAGTATATGTTGCGTCGAATAGGTCTCTCATTAGGTCTGTTGGTTTCTATAGTAGTAATGCTGCCCTTTGCAACCTCTACCGCGCATAACCTGAGATCTCAATTGGCTGCGCGTTCACATAGTTTCCATCATCATTCGCGAGCCTGGTGGCGGCGTCACCGCGCGCAGGTTCGCCGTCGGCAAGCCATGCTTGCCCGCCGGCGGGCATTGGAAGCTAACTCGCGAACGGGGTCGGCTACTTCGGTGCCGGCTAAGCCTTCTGACAATCACGCCGGCTTGCCAGGCGCACTTCCCTTTCCGGACGGCATCTATCGCGATGGCGCCTTCTCGATGCCGTTGCCTAACGGCTGGTCAGCCGGCTCAACAGCCAAGGGTGCTTCAAGTTTTCGCATTGCTCCACCGAACGGCATGCCGGAAGCCCAGGCGACACTGGCAGTCGTGGCCGTCGCGCCGGCGAATGCTGACCAGGTTATTGGCCGCGAGCAGCGAAGAATGCTGGGTGGCGTATCGTTCACAGACCTGCGTCGCTCAGTTATTGACAGAATGATCAGCGCCGGTGGTTGGGTTGTTAACGACCGTCAGCGCGAGATGGGCGGCCATCGCGTATTCGAGGTGATTGCACAGACTCCCGCAACCAGCGACGGAAAGCCCGACCAGTTGTGGAACTTCTACTTCACCGAAATCAATGGCCGTGTCTATTCGCTTACGACGCGCACGACTGGTGGCTTTACCGAAAAGCTGGCTGGTGACGCGGAGAAGTTTCTTTCTGATTTCCGACCAACCGGAGTAAGCAAAAACAAGTAAGCCCTGGTTGGCGTTGTAGGACCAACCCTGGAAGTTACCCAGTTCGCTAAAGGAAACGGAGACAATGGAAAATCCACCGCAAGTTTCTCTCTCAGAGCTGCTCCACAGGCTATCAGAGCTTGGCGGCTCTGATCTTCACATTACCACGGGCACTGCGCCTCTGGTTCGCGTCCATGGCGAGATCCGCCCCCTCGATGGCTATCACCCGCTCAATTCATCCGAAACGAAGCAGTTGGCCTACTCCGTCCTCACCGACGCGCAGAAGCATCGCTTTGAAGAGAATCTCGAGCTCGACTTCTCGTTTGGTGTAAAAGGCCTTTCGCGCTTTCGCGCTAACATCTTCAATCAGCGCGGCGCCGTGGGCGCAGTATTCCGTGCAATTCCTTATGAGATCAAGTCGTTTGAGGATTTGGGTCTGCCGGCCGTAGTTAAAGACCTTTGCAATAAGCCGCGCGGCCTGGTTCTGGTAACCGGCCCCACGGGTTCTGGTAAATCGACAACTCTGGCGGCAGTAATCGACAAGATCAACAAGGAGCGCCACGAACACATCCTGACTATCGAGGACCCGATTGAGTTTCTTCATAATCACAAGAACTGCATAGTCAATCAGCGCGAAGTTAACGCTGACACAAAAGGTTTCGCGGAGGCGCTACGCACTGCATTGCGCCAGGACCCGGACGTAGTGCTGGTCGGCGAGATGCGCGACCTTGAAACCATAGAATCGGCGCTGCGAATCGCTGAGACAGGCCACCTTACTTTCGCGACGTTGCACACGAACTCTGCCGTTTCAACCATCAACCGTATCATTGATGTGTTTCCATCGATGCAACAGGCCCAAGTGCGGGCCCAGTTGTCGCTCACGCTCGAGGGCATCCTCTGCCAGACATTACTTCCGCGCGCTGATGGCCGTGGCCGGGCGCTGGCGATGGAGATCCTAATTCCAAATTCAGCCATCAGGAATCTGATCCGTGAGGACAAAGTCCATCAGATCTATTCCATGATGCAAACTGGAAAGGATATACACGGAATGCAGACCTTCAACCAATCGCTGGCCACGCTTTTCCACAAACGCCTAATCACCAGGGAACTGGCCATGCAGCGTACGTCGAACGCAAACGAGCTGCGCGACCTGATAGATCGCGGATCAGGACTAAACAGCGGTAACGGCTCGCAGGCGAGACCTGGGACGCCGCCCGCTTACACGCAAACTGGCCGCGGACTCCCGCGGAAATAATTGCTGGACAAATCACACGAGATCGAGCCAGAGATCTAGAGATAGAGAAAGAAACGGAGTGCTGAGAAATGCCAACCTACGTCTTTAAAGGCCGCAACCGCATGAATGAGATCGTGAACGGCGAACGCGTCGCTGATAACCGCGAAGCGTTGCGCCAAATACTGCGACGCGAGCAGGTCACGCTCACTTCGGTTAAGGAGAAGGGCCGCGAATTCGGGATCCCCAAGCTCGCCGGCCGCAAGAAAGTCAAATCGAAAGATCTGGCAATTTTCACGCGTCAATTCTCAGTCATGATTGATGCGGGATTGCCGTTGGTCCAATGCCTGGACATTCTTTCCCAGCAACAGCAGAACAAATACTTTCAGCAGGTCCTGGCGCAAGTGCGACAGGATGTCGAGGAAGGCTCAACTCTGGCAGCCGCGATGAGCCGCCATCCAAAGGTGTTCGACCAACTCTACTCGAACATGGTTGAAGCCGGCGAAACGGGCGGTATCCTCGACCTGATCTTACAGCGCCTGTCCACGTTCATCGAAAAGATTGTTAAGTTGAAGCGCGACGTGGTTTCAGCGTTGATTTATCCGGCTGCGGTCATCCTGCTGGCGATTGTTGCCATAGCCGTGATCATGATTGTAGTGATTCCGCAGTTTCAGAACATCTTTCTTGGTCTGCTCGGTCCAGGCGAGCCGCTGCCACTGCCAACCCGCATAGTCGTGGGCATCAGCAGTTTTCTGGCCGGCTGGGGTGGTCTCTGCATGCTGGTCCTAATCATTGGAGTCTCGGTGGCGTTGCACTTCTACTACAAAACACCAAAGGGGCGGAAGCGTATTGATTCCTTACTGCTGAAGCTTCCCATACTGGGTCCGATTTTTTTGAAGATCGCCATCGCGCGCTTTTCGCGGACCCTCTCGACGTTGCTTTCGTCCGGCGTGCCGATTCTTCAATCGCTTGACATAACTGCTCGTACAGCCGGCAACGTGATCATTGAGGAAGGTATCATTAGCATTCGCACGGCGGTTGAGCAGGGAAAGAGTTTTGTGGAACCGCTGCGCGCCGCTGAGATATTTCCCCACATGGTGTCGCAGATGGTCGGCATCGGTGAGCAGACCGGCGCCCTTGATTCGATGCTGGGTAAGATTGCGGACTTCTATGAACAGGAAGTAGACGCGGCGATTGCCAATCTCTTGACTCTTATGGAACCAGCGCTAATTGGATTTTTAGGAGTCACCATCGGCGGGATCGTAATCTCGATGTACCTGCCGATGTTCTCGCTGATAGGTAAGCTGTCGCAGGGTCACTGATTGGATTCGTGCTCAACAACGAACCAAACGAGGCCAGGAAGCTCAGCTGGATGCTCTGCTGAAGCGACTTTTGGTCCACCAGTCAATCGTCAAGCGCAAACCTTCTTCAAGACCGACTCGCGGACTGTATCCAAGCAGCGACCGCGCAAGATTCAAATCCGCCAGACTGTCGCGCACGTCGCCGGTTCGTGCTGGAGCATATTCGGCCTGCACGTCTGTGCGGCCGGTGAGCTTTTTCACCATTTCAAAAACCTGATTTATCGTCACGCGTTCGCCGTTGGCAATGTTGATTACCTGGCCCACCGCTGAGCCGGACTCGGCGGCACGAAGATTAGCGTCCACCACATTTGAGATATATGTGAAGTCGCGGGACTGTTCACCGTCACCATAAATGACTGGTTGCTTCCCATTCAGCAATGCATCCATAAAGCGGGAAATGACTCCCGAGTATTGCGAGCCCGGGTCCTGACGCGGGCCGAACACGTTGAAATAGCGCAACGATACAGTTTCGAGCCCATACACTCGACTGAAAACCTGACAGTAGTATTCGCCCACCAGCTTGGCTACTGCGTACGGTGATAAAGGATCCGGCCTCATGTCTTCACGCTTGGGTAGCTCTGGTTGATCACCATAGGCCGAACTTGACGCAGCATAGACCAGCCGGCGGACCTTCTTATCTCTAGCAGCAAGCAATAACGAAAAGGTAGCGTTGACGCTAGCCTCGTGTGTTTCCGTAGGCATGGCCACTGAGCGCGGTACTGACGGAATGGCGGCTTGATGAAAAACCAGCTCGACATCCTGGAGGGCACGACTTACTGCTTTCTGATCAGTGAGACTGGCCTGAATGAAATCAACATCGCCGCCAATTTCGGCTACATTCTCGCGATGGCCGGTGGATAGGTCGTCAATTACGCGAACACGTGCGCCGCGTTCAATCAGTGCCGCGGCTATGTGGGATCCAATGAAGCCCGCGCCGCCGGTAACCAGAGCTACTCCAGAGAGAGGCATTGAATGACCTATCGTCCAACTCCAACGTATTGAAAACCCATTTCACGCATGTCAGCCGGCTCGTAGATATTGCGTAAGTCGGCAATCCTGGGAACCTTCATCAATGCCCGGATGCGTTCCATGTCCAGGGCGCGAAATTGATTCCACTCCGTCATAAAGACAAGCACGTCAGATCCAGTAGCGGCCTGGTATTCGTCGTCCGCGTATTCGATTTCCGGTAAGACCTTGCGCGCTTCTTCCCGGGCGACCGGGTCATAGGCGCTCACTATGGCGCCACGCTCCACCAAACCGCGGATTATGTCCACGGACGGTGCATCTCTCATGTCATCGGTTTCCGGCTTAAATGCCAATCCCAGTACGGCGATTCGCTTTCCGCTCAAGCCTCCCACCAGCTTTTCGATCTTAGGCACCATGGCGAGCCGTTGCTGATAGTTGACCTCGATCACTGCATCAACGATCCGAGTTGGCGACGAGAATTGTCGGGCGATAGCTGACAGGGCGAGCGTGTCTTTGGGAAAACACGACCCACCGAAGCCGGGCCCCGGGTGAAGAAATTTGCTACCGATCCTACGATCCATGCCAATTGCCCGGGCGACTTCGTGGACATCGCAACCGACCTTTTCGCAGAGGTTCGCAATCTCGTTGACGAAAGAGATCTTCGTGGCCAGGAAAGCATTCGCGGCATATTTGATCAATTCTGCCCCTTCAAGTGAGGTAATCACGAAAGGCGTTTCGATCAAGTATAGCGGACGGTAGAGATCGCGCATTATGGCGATCGCGCCCTCGTCGCTACCGCCTATCACGACGCGGTCGGGTCGCATGAAGTCACTAATCGCAGCGCCTTCTCGCAGGAATTCCGGATTCGAGACCACACTGAAATGAACAGGTTTCGGCTGATGGTCGCGGATTAGGGACATTAGGTGTTTGCCCGTGCCCACCGGAACTGTAGACTTGGTAGCCACCACTTTGTAGCTATCCATATGCTCTGCGATTTTCCGTGCTGCCTCTTCGACGTAGGAAAGATCTGCTGACCCGTCGGCTGCGGGTGGAGTACCGACCGCGAGGAAGATTACCAGGGACTGTTCAATGGCTGACTGGCTATCGGTAGTAAACCGAAGCCGTCCCGCCTGCAGGTTCTTTTTGACGAGCTGGTCGAGGCCTGGCTCGTAAATTGTTGCCCTGCCGAGAGCCAGCTGGGCTATTTTCTCGGCATCCACGTCGACGCAGGTAACATCCACGCCGAACTCTGCAAAGCATGCTCCAGTAACCAGTCCCACATAACCGGAACCAATAACGGCAATGTGCATTCGCTTGCTCTTACCCGATCGAGATTCCGTCCTTAACCAAAATTTGCGGGCCACGCGCGCCATTGACGCGTGACCCGCAAAGTTGTAACTCAAATGCCGCGCGAGATGCGCGCCATCAGCCGAATCGGCCTTTAGTTATTTAGTCGGACTGACTACGGTGACTGAACCACCGAAGTTCAGATCGTTGTTATGCGTCGTCGCGATAATCGCTGCGGCAACGGCGCCACCAGCTGCCAGTAAAAGCGCCGCCAGAGCACCACCGCTCAGGTGTCCAAAGTTATCGGGCTTGGTCAGTCGCGTACAGCGTGTTCCCGGCTGCGGAGTGCCCGCGGATTCCGAAGTTCCGGCCGCAACCGCTTTCGTCTTTCCGGCTGCTCGTAATTCGACCAAGCCGCCCTGAGAAGCAACGATTATGTTGCCGCATTCAACGTCAACCATAAACGTGGCCGCCTGTTGTGCGTCAGCCACTGCGGCTGCGTCTTTCGCGGTAACGATCGCCGAAGTACCTGCCAGCGTCGCGACTTGAATTCGGCCCGCCTCAAGCGAGGCTGAAATATTCGCGTCATTAAAACCAAGTTTGACGCTCGTGTTCGGGAACAACTCAACCCGGCCAAGCTTTCCAAGGCTAATGGTCGCACTGCTATTCGCCCCGGTTGCAACTATGCTGTCAGAGAAAACAGTGGCGCCCGAAATAGCGGCCTGACCGTTAACGGTGACTTGCCCGGAAACCGAAAGCTCGCCCGACGCTGCTTTCTGCCCCGGCGTTGCCAGTGCCACCATTGAGTAAACGCTTAACACGGCAACCGCGACACAGAATGCGATAGACTTACGGCTCCAAGTTCTGCTAATCATCATTTCCTCCCGTACAAGTGAACAAGTTTTGTGGAAGCGCGCTACGATTACGAATAGTCACAATCGACGGAGACTGCTACTCCGTCTCGACTCAACAATCTCGCACGCGCGAGACACTTAAAAAAGAAAGCATGCCGACCCGTTAATAAGGCCCTTAGTCTTGCCTCTTTTACACGAACTCCGGCCCTTATGTCAACAATAAACCCTTGATCCCAAAGACCAAAGCCACATTGTTAGCTAGCTTTTAGGAAAGATACCACGCGGCTGTGCCCCTGTAAAGCGCTTTTTCCCCCAATGCTGTCAAGATTCTGTGTTTTCTGAGTCTCACTGGCGTGGACCAAAGGCTAAGCTTGAAGTTACTACAAATAAGAGGAAAACTCCCTGCCCACGTTTTGAACTGAAAGGGCAAATCTTACTTCGGAACGGCCCGCCGAGGTCGCGTGGTGGTCTGTCCTACACGCTGGCCGTTTGCCGCTCCAGTGCCGGGACCAGCTGATAACGTAGCCGGGTCTTTCCCCTGTCGCTGGATTGGCTCTGCCTGCTCGTAAGGATCCAGACGTGCGAAGACGTAGAAGACCTCTCCGGAGTGTACAATTGCCAGGAACTTGAATTTGTTAGCGACTATTTCATTCACCCGAAAGGTTGTGGGCTTGGGCGGTTTCTCGAACAGGGTGCCAAACTCGTCCAGGGTCACGGCTTCAAGCTCGGGAACGTAGTCGTTTCCACTTTGGCGCACCAAGCGAATTGCCGTCTGTCGCAACGCACGAATCCGACTCGAGTTCCGGCGGTAATAGGCGGCGGTAATTTCTCGTCTACTGGCTCGATCATCTACCACGTCTTGCTCGTTGCTGAGGTACCCCAAATACGCGCGCATGACCGGTCCAAACTCTGAGCCGGAGTCGCCATTTGAAGACGCGCTCGAACGCTGAGCGATGGCTACTCCGCTCAGCAGTAACAGAATCGATAGCGAGACGAAAAAACGCGACAAGCTAATTACGCCAGGCATGGAATTTACCTCAGCATGGTTTGGTTTTCATCCGGCCACCAGTCGCATTGAACCAGTTCGACGGATTACTTTAACTTACGAAAGGGGCTGCAAGCCAGTTGTAATGGCTGAAGATTGTACTCTCGCTGCAATCAGCCTGTATTGCACGAGCAATTCAGCGATGTTACATTTCAATTTCAAGATGAGTAACAAACAGGCCGAGCAACAGTTCTCAGGAAGCCGGGTCGCCCTCGGCATCACTGGGGGAATCGCAGCATATAAAGCCATCGAAGTGCTGCGCGGCTTGCAGCGCGCCGGCTGCGAAGTGCGCGTCACCATGACGAAGCACGCCTGCGAGTTCATTCAGCCGCTGACCTTTCGTGCTCTCTCCGGGTCATACGTAGTTGTCGACGATTACGCCCCGGACAATCCCGATCCGATCGCTCACATCACTTTTTCTCAAACAGTGGATTTGTTCATCATCGCACCGGCAACCGCAAACGTGCTCGCCAAGCTGGCGAACGGAGTTGCCGATGATTTTCTTACCTCGACCTATCTGGCCTGTACCGCGCCTGTGCTGGTAGCGCCAGCCATGAATACGGTGATGTGGCAACACCCGGCAACGCAGCGGAATTTACAAAAGCTGCGTGACGACGGAGTCCATCTCATCGACCCTGACGACGGCGAGATGGCCTGCGGCACAATCGGCCCCGGCAGGCTAAGCGAGCCGGAAAGAATCGTCTCGGCCGCGCTCGAATTGCTACGCCAGCAGAGCGGAACCCATCGGCTCAACAGCCGGGCGGAGACTTCTGACCAAGGCGCACCAGCCAGGAATCGGTCTGCGGATCTAAGCGGTGAGCGATTCCTGATCACAGCCGGGGCAACGCGCGAACCCATCGACCCGGTTCGCTTCATTTCAAATCGTTCTTCAGGTCGAATGGGGTTCGCCCTCGCCGAAGCCGCCCGCGACAGAGGTGCCGACGTCACGATCGTGGCCGGCATAACCAGCGTCGACCCACCTCGCGGCGTGCGTCTGGTCCGCGTTAGCTCCGCCGAAGAAATGCGCGTCGCGGTTGCCGAAGAAGTAAGCGCCGCAACAATCTTCATGGCGGCGGCGGCAGTATCCGATTATCGAGCAAAGGAAGAAGCCAGGAAGAAGATCAAAAAGTCGGAAGCCGAGATGGACTTGAAGCTCGAACGCACGGTCGACATCCTGGGCGAAGTCGCGAAAGCGCGAACGAACGGCCAGCTTCTGATCGGATTCGCGGCGGAAACGAATGATTTGCTTACGCACGCACGGGAAAAACTGGCCGGCAAAGGCCTGGACGCAGTAGTTGCCAATGACGTGTCGCGCGAAGATGCCGGATTTGATTCCGAAAACAATGCGGTTGTCATTCTGCTTCGCGACGATTCGCGGCCAATCGAGTTGCCGCTGATGTCTAAGCTTGAAACCGCACATCGAATTCTTGATGAGGTGGTAAAGTTACGCCGCGCCAGTACCGCCACCAAAGCCGCTTCCATCGAGAGGCGCTGAACTAAAAAGCCATGAATGCTGATTCGACCGCAAACGAACTGCTCGACTTGCTGAAAGAGTCACGAGAGTACACACAATATTTTGCCGAGCTTGGCATCGAGACCATCGCCTTATCAAACGACCGCGTCACCTCAGAACCTTCAATAGCCTCGCGCGCAACTTCGTCCTCCGAAGGTTACACACAGTGCCCTGCGCCATCGAGATCACAACTGCCTCAGCCGGCATTGAGGCCACCGGCGGTTACTGTCTCCGAGCCGGCATCGCCTGGTTCCCTGTTCGGCGAACTCGCCCCGCCGCAAACCACGTTCGCTCAATCCACGGAACGCCTCGAGGATGTGTGGCGCGACATTGGCGACTGCACCCGCTGCGGGTTGTGTGAAGGACGCACTCAAGTCGTTAACACTTATGGAAATCAAAAGGCGCGTTTGATGTTTGTAGGGGAAGCCCCGGGCGCCGATGAAGATGCACAAGGCAGGCCGTTCGTCGGCCGCGCCGGACAACTGCTTACCAAGATCATTGAAGCAATCGGCTTGAAGCGCGAAGACGTGATCATCGGCAACGTCAATCGTTGTCGGCCGCCGGGCAATCGGCAGCCGACCCTTGAGGAAGCTGCAATCTGCCGGCCTTTTCTATTTCGTGAAATCGCCGCTGTCAAACCCCATGTGATCGTGGTGATGGGAAACACTGCTCTGCGAAACCTGCTGGAGGCACGCGAAGGCATCACCCGGGTGCGCGGAAAGTTTCAGGACTTTCGCGGCATCAAGGTCATGCCGACGTTCCATCCGGCCTATTTACTGCGCGACCCGTCAAAGAAACGAGAAACCTGGGAAGACTTAAAGAAAGTCCGAGATTATCTCGACAATCTTCCACCGAGGCGCGATTAGCGGCCACGAACTGCGAGTACATCAATTTGGAAGTGCATCATCAAGAAGGATCAGCCGTACACTAGCCGGGCGCCCGGAAACCATCATGCGGTGGGCTTTTGCCCTATGTGGGTTCTGTACAAGAGCAATATTCTTGCGTCGAATGGAGTAACCCAAGGCTCGCGAAATTCAGCTTTTAGCTTGGTTGAGGTTGTGCGGAATGGCACACAGTATCAGCTAA
>JBGPWS010000102.1:0-12982 GCA_041492345.1 Pyrinomonadaceae bacterium
AGCATTCCAATGTTCAGGTTTGAAGACGGCCGCGTCGGCACCTTCAACTGATAGATGCGATCGATCGCCCGCGCCAGCGGCAGCGACGCCGAGTAAGGCGGAGTCTGCGAGCGCGTGTGGCCGCCCGGGCCGATGAAGTGGTGTCGATACCAGTTGATGCCGATGCCCGCGTAAGTGAATCCTTCATAGCCGCCGTCGAGCGCGATGTACTGATCGATCTTTCCCTTGTTCTCACTGACATAGGCCCTGGCGCCGTTCATCGTGGTCTCTTCCTGAACGGTGAACACGAAAACCAGATCGCCTTTCGTCTTAATCTTCGCTTCGTTCAGGGCCCGAATCGTCACCAAGAGAGCTTCGATATTGCGCGTGTCGTCGCCAATGCCGGGCGCATAAATCTTGCCGTCGCGAATAGTTGCCTTGATCTGCAATCCGGGTTGGAAGACGGTGTCCATGTGCGCGTCAAGGACGATCACGGGGCCGCCGCCAGTGCCTTTGCGCACTGCGATCAAATTGCCGGTCGAGTCGTAGTGAATGTCATCCAAATGATACTTGCGCAAGAGACCCTCGATGTATTGCGCGCGCGGTTGCTCCTGACCCGAGGGCGCGTTGATTTCAGTAATCGCGATCCATTCGCGCATGATGCTGTCGTGATTGCGATCGATATAGTCGTTCGCGGCTTTTACCTCTGCGCGATTGGACAGCGCCTGGACCTGTTCGATGTATTGCGCGACGGTCTTGACTTGCGCGTGCGCAAAAGTCGATATGATTAGTAGCAGGGGAACAATGGGGATCAATCTTCGCATGTGGTTTCCGCCAGAGGTCGAATATAATTCGAGCTCGGTGATTCTAAGCATTTATGCGTGGTTTGTGAAAGACGATGATCGCAGATTGATCAAATTCTCTGTGCGGCCTCAACCACAGAGATGACACTGAGAAAGCCAGAATCGAGTAGGCTGAAGACGAATGACGACAGTTCACAGCGCAAGAACGCGTGAGATCGCGCCCGGCCCGCTCGCCGTGTGGCTGGAGCGCGCGATTCTCGGTGCTTTGGTTCTCTTCGTCATGGCGGCACCGAATTCCATTGCCGCGACGCAAGTTGCCTGGTTCCTGGGTCTGGTCTTCTGGGTTTTGCGCTTCACGGTTTGGCCGCGCCCGAAACTCGATCGCACGCCGCTTGACTATCCCATGTTCGGTTTTTTTGTTCTCACCGGCCTGGCCGCATTCCTTTCTTACGAACCGGTGGTTTCAATCGGCAAACTGCGGCAGGCGAGCCTGTTCACCATCGTCTACTTGTTTGCCGAAAACGTTCGTTCGCGTCGAGTATTGCGCGCGCTGGTGATCGTGCTAATCGCGTCGTGCATGGTCAATGTCTGCTACACCTTTGGCCAGTACGCGTTCGGACGCGGGGTGAAAGTCTACGGCGTCAGCGCCAACAGCCCGCTTAGTGACGCGAAGCGGGTCTCGCGCGCGAAGATTGAGACGATTCCAATCCTTAGTGGCGACACACTGGAAGAGGTTGATGGCCGGCCACTGCGCAGCCTGCAGGATCTGGTTGAGGCTTTGGGTCAGTCTTCGCAGATGGGACCGGCGAAGATCAAGATATATCGGGTTGAGTGGGTCGCCGTGCTTGAGGTTCCGCGGGGACAGTTGCATTCGGGAGCGACACCGGAAGAGCAACTCGGCATAGAGCGCTGGACCAGTGGTCGCGACTGGCGCGCGACCGGCTTTTACAACCACTGGACGACCTACGCTGAGAGTTTGCAATTGATCGCCTCGCTGGCGATTGGTCTCTTTGTCGCGCTGGCACGAAAGCGCAGCCGAAACGGCGGGCTGCTGGCCCTGGCGATCGTGGGGATGGGAGTCGCGCTGCTGCTTAGCGTTACCCGGGCGTCCTGGCTTTCGCTGCTGGTCTCCGCGGCCTTAATAACCACGCTCAGTGTTAGCCGGCGCGCGCTGATCGTGCTGGGAGTGTGCGCGCTGCCGGTGATACTCGCCGGATTATTTGTGTTGCAGCAAAGGCGTAACGTGGGCTTCTTTGATCAGAGTGACGATTCAATCGTCTGGCGCCAGCGAGTCTGGCACGACGGATTTCATTTGCTGGTTAGTAATCCGCGCCACCTGCTGATCGGGGTCGGCATGGATTCAATCAAGGCGCACTGGCGCGAGTGGGGATTATTCGACAACGGCCGGATGCCGATGGGCCACATGCATTCGGATTATCTGCAGATCGCGCTCGAGCGCGGAGTGCCGGCGCTGATCGTCTGGCTGACTCTGCTTGGCACCTACGCGAGGACATTGTGGCGAGTAAGGCGCCGGGTGTCGAGCGAGAATTGGATCGAGCGAGGAATTATTCTGGGCGCCCTGGGCGGTTTGGTGGGTTTCATGCTGAGCGGCGTGGTTCATTACAACTGGGGCGATTCCGAAGTAGTAATGATCTTCTATCTGATCATGGGGCTGAGTTTGGTGGTGGAGAGAGAGTTTCGCGCCGTAGGAGCGGAAAGTTTATCAGTCCGAGTTTGGTAATTGTCGTGCGGGCCGTCGCAAATGCTACCGAACCGCTTTCGAAACCTGTGCTCGAAAATACGCGCAGCTCTTTCTCACCGGGCACTTCTCACACAGCGGCGCATTCGTCTTACACAGTTCCTTTCCGTGTTGGCGCAACAGAATGTGGGCACTGATTAGCCAGTCATAGTCTGCTTTTAGATTACTCTGTATCGTTTCCTTGATAGCGCGATACGTCGCCGTGTAATTCTTCTTTTCTTCGCCGAAGCCTACCCGCACGAGCACGCGCAACCCGTTCGAATCCAAACCCAGCACCGGATAGCTGCCGGTGAACAGGAGAATCTTTTCAGCGCTGGGTTCGCCGATGCTGGGAAACTTTCTCAGCGCCTGTTTGGCTTTTGGTAAAGGCAGCTTTAAGGCCTGGCTGAGGTCGCCGCCAAATTCGTTCATTGCGATCAGAGCAATTTCACGCAGGCGATTCACGCGTTGCTCTGGGTGCATGCCACCAAGCTTTGTCGCTGTCAAAATTTCGTTGTGGGTAGCTGCGAGAAGTTCATGCGGTTTGGTGCCGGCGTGTTTGCGCAGCGTCTTGAAGGCTTCCTCGCGACGCTCGTCGCTGACCAGATAAGCAACATTTTCGAGCAGGATCAACTCGAATGGATCTGTTGTAATTGGCGGCTTCGCTTTGCCATAGTGCGCCGCGAGACGGGAAATGAGCTTCTGTAAGTCAGCAGCAGCCGCAGGCATGGTTCCAACCAATCACGCTACTGCGCGCGGCACTTCGCTCATCAAAGCCAGCAGGTTGTTCTCTGAATCGCGAAAGTCGGCCAGCCAGAGGTCGTAGCTGGGCATGGGCGCGACCAGATGCGGTTTGGTTTCGAAGTGCACGCCGCGCGCGCTGAAGATTTCGTAGACGCGCTCGATGTCGTCCACCCTGTAGTAGATGATCGAGGCTGGATGATCGAGGTCGGGCCGGTCCGGCACGCCGAGCATCAGACGGATTCCGCCACAATCGAAGAAGGCCATACCAGGCGGCGCCTCAAATAAGAACTTCATTCCCAACACGTCACGATAGAAAGCGATCGCGCGATCGAGATCATGCACATTGACGAAGATTTGGCCGATGCGCGACAGGCTGGGCCCGATTGGTATAGGAGTGCTCACTGTTTTGCTCCTCTCGATACTTAAGCGGCTTCCGTATAGCACGCCGGTTGACGTATTATCAACATCTTTCAGGAAAAGAGACGGATTTGATGAAGGTGCATGCGCCTACATTCAAGTAGTGCGCTTCGGCGTGCTTGGTTGACGCTTCAGCATTACGGAAAGCCCGCTGAAGCGGGCTATGACTCTTGTCGCTAGCGCTACCCGGCCGTAGAACGGCCGGGCTAGTAACCCTTCGGGAAAGCCGCGTGAACGCGGCTGAAAATGCTAGACTCGTTCGGCATAGCTAGACTAGACCTCCGTAGAATGAACGTTCAAAACCCGCAGATCGAATATCAGTAATCCAGTGTCGCAAAACATCGAGCTTTATTCTTGAGAAAGAGAAAAGTTGAAATGCTCAGAGTTCTACGCATTGTTTCATTACCCGTCCTGCTGCTGCTCGTGTCCGGCTTCACCGAGTGCTACAAGCCGGTGACGAAAAGCCAGTTGCCTTCACACATAAAGACGGTCGCGGTCCCGGCGTTCCAGAACAACGCGTTGCGCTTCAAGATCGAGCATCGTTTCACCGAAGCCGTGATGAATGAGCTGATTCGCCGCGGTCACGGACTGCACGTACAGAGCGAGCGCGAGGGCGCCGACGCGGTGATTGACGGAGTGGTCAAGAGTTTTGGTTTTTCAGGCGTGTTGCTGGATGACAAAGGCCGCGCACGCATTTTTGAAGTCACCATCACCGCCGCGGTGACCGTGCGCGACAGCCATGAAAACCGCGTGCTCTATGACAATCAGAATTTTGTTTTTCGTGGCGAGTTCGAATTCGCCAATGACCCGCGCAACTTCTTTAACGAAGAAGACCCGGCGGTGCAACGCATGGCGCGCAGCTTTGCCGAGTCGATCGTTTCGACTTTGATTAACGGGTTCGGAGTTAAGGAAGACAAATAGACTATGGAGTGCGCCGGCAAAGCGAAGCGACGACGGCGCTTTGGATTTGCTCCATAGAAATGTTGGGACCGCGTGAATCCAAAGCGGTGTCGCGCCGTCGTTGCCACCGCACTCTAAAAAAACATAATGCCGGTTAAGTCGCCAAAGGATCTCACTGAATCGTTGAAAACGGGCGCGATCGAGCCAGTCTATTTCCTTTTCGGCCCAGAGGCTTATCTCCGCGACGAAGCCGCGCGCACGATCGCTGATGAAGCGCTGCGCGGCACGCTACTCCGTGAATTCAATGAATCGTCATTCAACCTGTTGACCGAAGATGTGCGCTCAGCCGTCGCAATCGCGGAACAGCTTCCCATGATGTCGGGCCGTCGGGTGGTGCGCATCAGGAATTTCAGCAAGCTCCGGGAAGCCGATGATGAGGTGCTGCTCAAGTATCTCGATCGGCCGGTTGAGACTTCGGTTGTCATTTTTGCCACTGACGACCTCGACAAGCGCAAGAAGCTGGCAAAGTCGCTTATGTCGAGTGCGGCTTTTGAGTTCCAGCCGCTGAAAACGAACGAACTTCAGTCCTGGATCAGATCCCACCTGAAGAAACAGCGCGTCGAAATTGAACCACAGGCCCTACAGCGCATTCTTGAGATGGTCACCAGCGACCTGCACACGTTGACGAACGAACTGAACAAGCTGGCCGCGGCCGCCCTGCCCTCGGGCCGGATCACGACCGAGTTAGTTGATGAATTGGTCAGTCGTTCCCGGGAACACATGAACTGGGAGCTAAGCGATCATATTGTTGCGGGCAATCGCCGAGCTGCGCTCAAGACGTTGCGGGACTTGCTGGATGACGGAGTCGAGCCGGTCATGCTTACGGGTCTGATTGCCGGCACGTACCGGCGCATGGCCCTGGCGAAAGCACTCCTTTCGCAGGGAGCTTCGCCCGCTAAAATTTTCAGTGAAGTCCGCATGCCGCCTTTCAAGCAGAGCGCATACCTCTCGATGCTTAACAAATCCGATTCGAGAACCGTGACGCAAAGGATTCAGCGCATCGCGGAAGCCGATTTGGCGATCAAAACTTCCAAAGCCACACCGCGAATGCAAGTCGAAATGCTCGTCTGCGAGTTGATGAGTTAAGCGGCTATCACTCTGCCAACCCGTGAAACAAAAAGATGAGGCGGACCGAATAACGATCCGCCTCAACTTAAGAATGTTTTGTGCCCGCGCTGCGGCGAGCAGCCACGCACCCAACCTACTTCGCGGTGGCTTGAGTAACTCGAGCCGTCAAACGCGATTTGTGCCGCGCGGCAGCGTTGCGATGCAGCGCGCCTTTCTTTACCGCTTTGTCGATCTCGGAAACGGTTATGGATAGCAGGGAACTGGCCGTCTTCCCATCTCCGCCGTCGAGGGTGGTGCGGAGTTTCTTCATCGAAGTGCGCAACTTTGTACGATTGTTACGATTAATAAGGCGACGGCGCTCACTTTGCCGCATGCGCTTTTCTGCTGACTTATGATTAGGCATTCAAAATCTCCGTGAATTCATGACGCTGACGCTTGCAAACTGCTGCGAGCGCGAAGTTAGAGACTATAGGGAGCGAAAACATTACTGTCAAGGCGAGGCGCGTTGCGGCTTTGGCGCTCGATGTACGGAAGGCCTTTGGCCTTCCGTGAAGGCAGGCCAACGAATGTGGGGCTGTGCCCAAGTGCTGGCCGAGGGCATAGCCCTCGTGATTATTTAAACCGCGCCCGGAAGTCGGAGACCTTCCGCACATCAGGCGGCGAAGCCGCCGAGTCGCTCAACCCGGTTTTTTCAAAAGAGCAAGTCCCCGACTCCTTAGTCGTTCAATCGCACCGAACGTAAGATGGTCAGAAACGTGTTCTGATACGTGCTGTATTCGTTCTCAGGAGAGACCGTGATCATGTAGAAGAGCTGACCGTTGCGTAACTGTGTCGTTACTACATTAATGGTTTCCGGTCGCCCAGTGGCCTCGTTCGTGTTACCCAAAGTGATCAGCAATCCATACCGACCATCGACATCAATGCGTTGATAGCCGCTGCGCGCGCGCAGGTTACCGTTGCCTTGCTCCAGGCCATTCAGGAATTCGTTTGTGGCCTGCTGCAAGTTACGGTTGCGCGTTTGCGCAATGCCGATATTCACGCCGTGGGTGAAGACCGACTGCCCATTGGCGGCGGATCCGTAAGCTCCCTGTGGCGCAAACCACACCGATCCCTGGTCAGAAACCTCGCGCCAATTATCAGGAACGCTAACTTGCACACCGCCGAGCACTGAGTAGGAGCGATAACGCGATGACGGATACTCTACGCGGGCCTGCGGCGTAGTCGGATAGTTGGTCCTGTCGCCGTTCGAAGGATATTGTCTGCCGCTCCGTTGAATCTCGGCCATCGTTTGAGCACGAGGATAGCCGCTCAATCGCTCCTTGGTGGCGTAAAACTCGCGGCTGTCACGGATCGGATTGTTTACGCGCAGATACTGTGCTTCCTGATTAATCCGAGCATAACGATTACCGGAACTCGGGTGATCACTTAAAAAGCCGCCGCCCCCGCCGCCGCCCTGCGCTTCAATGGTGCGGAACATGTTGGCCAGGTCGCGCGGATCGTAACCAGCATTCGACATGATGCGGGCGCCGAGAAGGTCGGCTTCCGTTTCGTACTCGCGGCTGAACCTCAGGAAAGAGATAGCAAACGGAGCTTGAGCAGCTTGTCCAAGTCCGGGACCTCCCAGAATTGTCCCGAGAATGGCGGCTGCGGTGGCCCCTGCTTGATACTTCTGGGCCTTCGTCGCTTGCGCCGTGCCGTGTCGCAAGGCGACGTGGCTCAACTCGTGAGCCATGACGCCGGCCATCTCACCTTCGGTGCGCGCGGCCTGGATCATTCCGCGGTTGACGTACATCGGGCCGCCCGGCAATGCAAAGGCATTAATGTCGCTCGCATTGATAACCTTGAAGTAATAGCGAAACTCCGGGTGCTGAAACTCCGGCGGAATCGAAGCCACCAAACGCTGGCCGACTCGTTCGACGTAGGCGTTGACTTCCGAATCACGCAGTAAAGGAAACTGCTGTTCGGCTTCAGCCGCCGCTTGCCGGCCCAGCTTTACATCATCCGTCGGTTTGAATTTGTTACTGTGGTAAACGATCTTCGTCTGCGCGAAAACCGCAAGCGGCATCATCACAATTGCCATGGCCATCAGCCACGCCAGCCACTTGTTCGCGCTTCGATAATTGAATCTATTCATTCTCGTATGCTCCTCTTAAACACTTTGCAAACATCACGTCCCCACATCTGATGATAATGAGCGGAATGAGTTTGCCCCGTACCTGCTATCAAACCCAGTGCCACGGGAGCCAAGAGACTGAGCCGTCAAATCTTCTTTTTTGAAGACTTTTTCTACAAGCTGTATTAGCGTGCATTGAGCATAAACAGCCGGTAAATACTCGCCTGGGGCACAGTCTTCAGTATGTTGTCCGGCACGGGTCGCTGATGCTCCAATTCTGTTCATTCGAACCCCGATATGGTTCATCCACCTGATTCTGCGCAACGCTCACTTCCGCGGTTTGATCTTTTCGTCCAGAAACTTTGTAGCGTCGTCCAGGGGAGCAATGTGATGAGGCCTCCCCTTCCAGACGCGAACCATCGAGACAATTAGAAAGATCGTCGACGCCGCGCCAAAGATTCCCGAGCCGAACCCGTTCCCGGAAATCACATGCACAAAACCAAAGACGCCGGTGAGAATCAAGATCGCCACCTGCAAGGCCAATCCCTGCGCAGCATGAAAGCGCGTGCGCGTCTCAGTACGCGGCGCCAGCAGGAGTTCAACTACTCCGGCCACGGCCCCGATGTGTCCCGGGATGTATGGCAGTAGATTCGCCCACTTTTCGGGAATGCCGAGACCCGCAACAGAGTGCGATGTAGTTCGCAGATGAATCGGCAGCGGCGGCGGCTGATAGACGTTGGGAGGCGATACTGGTGGAGGCTGGTAGATACTCGCGTCAGTCGCGCGCGGAGGCTGGTAGGTCGCCGATGGGCGCTGTTGAGTTTTATAGACGTTTTGGGGCGGAACAAAGATCGACGGATAAGACTTGCCGAAATTTTCATCTATACGGCGCGTCGGCGCTTCGCTTTCAGCGTGAGCGCGAGCGGCTTCATTTTCAGTCCGACCGATGTCCCGAGTTGGCCCACCGCGCACTTCTTCGGTCGGCGAACCTGAATGCGACTCAAACGATTTGTCCGCGCGGTCCGCGACTTTTCCGTCGAGTGGATTCGTGTCGTACTTGGTGCGTTTTGGCTCCATCTAAAGATGTCTACGAGAGCCGCTTGGTTTCGGTTTCAGTGATTGGCGTCAGCGACCACTTCGTACTCGGCCGGTTCCCAGCGTCCTTCACTCTCCGAAATCCGAAAAGCGCCCAGCTTTGGCTGTTCACCGCCAAGTCCCACAATAAAGTAAACCGCTGATGGATAGTAGGCAAGCCGCACATCTGTGGCCGAAGGCACGGGAGTGTCCGTGCGCGGGTGCGAGTGGTAGATGGCAAGCAGTTGCTCGCCACGTTCGCGCATCGAGCGTTGCGCGGCAAACAGATCTTCCGGCGCGGCTTCGTAAGTGATCAGCGGATCGGCCGCGGCGTTGCGCATGCGATAGACGCTCTCCGCACGTCCGTCAGCGTTGCCGCCGATCAGGCCACAGCATTCTTTCGGAGACTGTTCACGCGCGTGTGAAATGATTTGGTGAGCCTGGGCGCTTTGAAGAAGAATCATCACTGTTCGCAAGGAAGGATCAATGGCTTTGCCATCTGATGTGCGGAAAGGCTCGGCCTTTCCGAGACTGGCCCTTGTTAGGATCTTCTGGCGAGGCTGCGCCTCGCCAGAGGCGTAGCCTTAAAAGTTTCGACGTTTATACCGGAAAGGCAAAGCCTTTCCGCACATCAGGCGGCCCAGCCGCAGCGTTATGGGAACTTCCAAGGGACAAAAAAAGCCATCACGGATCCCTGACAATCTTCAGATGCAGCTCTGCCAACTGTTTCTGATCGACTTCGCCGGGCGCGTCGATCATCAAATCCTGGGCGGAGGCAGTTTTGGGAAAAGCCATCACGTCGCGAATATTTTCCGTGGGCACGAGGACCATCAACGTGCGCTCGATACCTGAGGCAATCCCACCATGCGGCGGCGTGCCGTAGCCCAGCGCGTCCAGGAAGAAACCAAAGCGCGCGCGCGCCGTCTCTTCACTCATGCCGAGCGCTTTGAAAACGATGGCTTGCACGTCGCGACGATGAATTCTGATCGAGCCACCGGCGACTTCGACACCGTTGATGACCGCGTCATAAGCTTTCGCGCGGAGCCCGGCAAACAGTTGCGTTTCGCCATTCACGGCGCGTTCGAGCGCGGGCACGTCTTCATCCAACGGGGAAGTAAAAGGATGGTGCATCGAGTAATAGCGGCCATCGTCTTCATGAAACTCGAACATCGGAAATTCAGTGACCCACAAGGGCGCATACACGCCTTCGGGGATCAGCTTTTCGCGGCGCGCGACTTCGTTACGCAGCGCTCCCAGACTGGCGGCCACGACGCTCGGTTTGCCCGCGACGACCAGGACCGCGTCGCCATTTGCGGCTCCGGCAAGTTCTGCCATGCGAGTCACCGTATCATTGCCCAGGGCCTTCAACAGCGAAGAGGAGATCTCCTCGCCAAGCTTGATTCAGGCCAGTGCGCCGGCGCCGTAACGCTTCGCAAACTCCTGCAACTCGTCGAGTGTCTTGCGCGACATCGGAGCACCGCCAGGCACCGCCATCCCCTTAACCTGCCCGCCCGCGCCAAGCGCCGAGGTAAACGGTGCAAAGGTTGTTTCTGCCAGCGCCGGCGACAGATCCTTCAGTTCCATTCCTTCAATGCGCATGTCTGGTTTGTCGGAACCAAAGCGCTGCATTACTTCCGCGAATGTGAATCGCGGAAACGGAATGGGCAACTCAACGCCAATCAGTCGAAAGATGCGCTCAAAGAGACCTTCGACCAGCGCGTAAATCTGATCGGGAGTGGCAAAGCTCATCTCGACGTCGAGTTGTGAAAACTCGGGTTGGCGGTCGGCTCGCAGGTCTTCGTCGCGAAAGCAGCGGGCGATCTGATAGTACTTGTCCAGTCCGGCAATCATGCATATCTGCTTGAAGATTTGCGGCGATTGCGGCAACGCAAAAAATCTTCCCGGCTGCACGCGCGACGGCACTATGTAATCACGCGCGCCTTCGGGCGTCGATTTGATCAGGTTCGGAGTTTCGATATGGGTGAAGCCCTGCTCATCCATGTAGCGATTGATTTCCAGCAGCACGCAATGACGCAAACGCAGGTTCGCCTGCAACTGTGGCCGGCGCAGATCGAGATAGCGATACTTCAAACGCAGTTCTTCGGCCGCCAAAGCCTCAGTCGCTGGGGCATCGAGCTGGAAGGGAAGCGTGCGCGCGTCATTGAGGATGATAATCTCGCTGGCCTGGACCTCGACGTCGCCCGTGGCGTGCTTCGGATTGCGCGCGCTTTCATCGCGCAGCGCAACTTCACCAGTTACGGCCAGCACGTATTCTCCGCGAACTTCTTTGGCTTTCGCATGGGCGTCCGGCGCGTTTTCCTGGTTCACCACGATCTGTGTAATACCGTCGCGGTCACGCAAGTCGATAAAGGTAAGCGGACCAAAGTCGCGCCGCCGCGCGCACCAGCCCATTAGCGTCACCCGCCGGCCGACGTCTTCTTTGCGCAAAGCACCGCACGAGTGTGTGCGTTCACGATTGCCTAAGTTTTCGATCATTAGATACTCAGTTTCGGGTTTCGAGTTTCGAGTTAGTTTCTGTTCCAATCTGACTCTCTCTCTTTCCAGCCGCCAGGAAAACTCGAAACTTGAAACTCGAAACTCGAAACTAAAACAACACCGTTCCGCCATCAACATTAATCGCCTGCCCATTAATGCCGCGTCCTTCTTCTGAAGCCAGCAACAGAGCCAGGGCGGCAACTTCTTCCGCGTTAACCAGGCGATTCTGCGGGCTCATCCGCTTGAGTGCTGCCAGCGCATCGTCGGCCGATTTGCCGGTTTTTGCCACGATGTTTTCGATGCCCCGTGAAGTCATTTCAGTATCAACGTATCCAGGACAGATCGCGTTCACGGTGATGCCGTTCGCGGCGACTTCAAGCGCCAGCGATCGCGTCAAGCCCAGCACGCCGTGCTTTGACGCCGCATATGCCGAGATGTACGGCGCGCCGGTTTTGCCCGCGATTGAAGCGATATTAATGACTCGGCCCCAGCCGCGCTCGAGCATTCCGGGCAACGCCGCGCGCGTGCAGCGAAACGCTCCCGTCAAATTCACTTCGAGATGGCGTTGCCACATTGCTTCGTCGGTCTTCGCGAAAGGCGCGGTCTCGGCGATGCCGGCATTGTTTACGAGTATGTCCGGTCCGCCACCAAACTGCTCACTGGTATGCGCGAACGCGCGTCCAACGCTCTCGGCATCAGCAATGTTGCATTCGAGCGCCAACGTCTCAACACCGAACTCGCTTGCAATTTCATCAGCCACGCTGTCGACTTGTGCGCGCGTGCGAGCAGCGACGGCGACCGACGCGCCTTCGCGCGCAAACGCAAACGCGATGGCGCGCCCTATGCCGCGGCCACCGCCAGTGATGAATGCTAATCGATTCTCAAGCTTCATTGCGTTTCAAGTTTAAAGTTTCAGGTTTCAAGTCTAAGACAGTACGCCTCAACTTGAAACCTGAAACTTGAGACTTGAAACTGAATTTATCGTCCCGTAAATCGCGGCGGGCGCTTCTCCATAAATGCGCGCACGCCTTCGCGGCCATCCTCGGATTCAAAACAACGCACCTGGGCCTCGACTTCGTATTGCAGCATTTTTTCCAGCGTGTCGTGCTCGCTCGCGTAGACGGCATGTTTCGCCGCCGCGATCGAAACTGCCGGCCCTTCGCGCAGGCGTTCGGCCAGCTTTCGCGTTTCCGCTTCCAGTTCCTCAGGCGCAACGACGCGATTGATTAAGCCGAGACGGAAAGCCTCGTTCGCGTCGATCGTATCTCCCAGAAAGAAAAGCTCGCAGGCGATGTTCGAGGTAACCATGCGTGGCAGAAAATATGTCCCGCCCCAATCCGGATGAAAGCCGAGCTTCACGAACGACTGGCTGAACGTCGCGGTCGACGACGCGATGCGCAGATCGCAAGCCAGCGCCAGATTGAAACCAGCGCCCGATGCCGGCCCTTCGATCGAGGCGATCACCGGCTTTGTCATTTGCCGAATTGCCAGCACTACCCGGCGCGCCGCGCCCAGGATGCGCGCGAATTCTTCCGAGTCGTTTCGCTCGACCAGTTCGGCCATGAATTGAACGTCACCGCCGGCACAGAA
>JBGPWS010000158.1:0-10066 GCA_041492345.1 Pyrinomonadaceae bacterium
ACAAGTTGATTTGACTCGTGGAAACTGCCGTAGCCGTCAGGTTGCTCGGAGCATTTGGAACCGGCGTTGGCGTCGGAGTTGGCGTTGGTGTCGGAGTTGGCGTTGGTGTCGGAGTTGGCGTCGCTGTTGGACTGGGTGTCGGCGTCGGGGTTGGAGTGGGAGACCCACCACATCCTGGGAACTTGAATGAGCCGATGCGCGTGCGCCAGGCGAAACTGGTCGTCGTCACGTAATACTCCTGGGTGTACCAGAAAGTGCAGTCGTCCACCGGATCGATTGTCATGTCGCTGTAGTCGCCCCAACGGCCGTTAGTGCCCGTTTGACTTCCAGTGCCGGCGAAAAGTGTGACCTCACTTTGAGGCAGTGTGTTCACAGGATCGCCGGCCAGCCTGCCGGCATAGCGAATCTGTGGATTGATCGAACTGCTGGAGGCGCTATAGCCGAGGGCTATATTGCCCTGCTGGTCCATTGCCGCACTTCCCATCCAGCGATGAGTTGTGTCGGGCTGATAGGTGCCCTGTTGAGCGACTGTCACTGGTCCCGCCGTGACGTTGGTCAGTTCGAACCACCGAGGCGCCGCGGTCGTGCCGGATTGAACAGTAAAGTTACCGACCGTGGCTTCGTGACCGTCAGAGAAGAACCGCGTAGCGAGTCGGAACATCAGCCGGTCGGCAAGGTTATCCAACAGCGCGGTAGTTCCCAATTGGGGAATTCCGCCTGTTCGCAGAGTGAAGCCCGCAGAGGCGGGACTGGCAAACAGGGTAAAGGTTGTGTTAGCCGGAGTAGCGAAGTCCACATGGAAGTGAAACACTCTGAAGCTGCCGCCCGCAGGAAACTCCACGAACGAGGCCGGCGCGCCAACCGCTGGCAGGTTTGAGCCGTCGAGGTCGGCAGGCAGGTAAGTCTCTTCGCTTGAGCCACCGGTTATTCCCGTCGTGATGAACGTGGCCGGAAGGCCGGCGAGCATCTTGGCGCGGTCGAACGCGAAGGGTTGCGGACCCAGGAAGGCCGTGCCGGCCGAGTTGAATACGTTCATGGCCATGTAATAGGCATCGGGCCAGACACCCAGTTTTGGGTAGTCGAAAAAGTTTGTCCCAAGGTGAAAGCCGTAGCGGTTGTAACTGCCGGTGGCATCGCTGGTGGTAGACACCGCGACGCATTGGTCAGTGGGAATGGGCGATCCGGCAAACTGGCTGACAAGCCAACGGTTCGCAAGCTGGTCGTAAAGCATGACGGGGTCGCCATCGCCCGAAATTTCGCAGGGACCACCAAAGCCAGTCCAGATCGTGGAAATACCAACCGGGCCAAGCACCGACGCGCCGGTTGTCTTGTTAAAGACCTGGTAGCCTTCGTTGACAATCTGAACATACTGCGTTGCGCCCACCTCGCCATTGGTATCCGGCGGCGCGCAGTTGCAAGCCACACCGGGGAATCCAATGCCGTTAAAGTTAAGAAGGGGACTGGGCATGTTGACAGTCATAAGACTGCTCAAGACGCCGCTGAATCTATCCTGGACGACCGGGTCAGGGCTGTCATTATGCTTGACTGGGACCTTTCGGTTCTTGTCAGCGTTCCGTGGCTTCGATTGGGCCGGTTGTGGTTTCATATCGCGCAAAGGTATAGAGGTGTCGTTGTGATATGAGGCAACGACTGTAATGTTGTTCCCTTGATCCTGGTTCGGACTAAGTGTGGGTGTCACTGTCAGGCTCTTATTTGCATTGAACGCTTTGAGGCGCTTGGCCTCAATAATTCGGGGAAGCGTTAGTGCCGTGGTGAGCAGCAAAGCTGCCGCAATTACTATCAGCCATCGTTGTCGCATTTTCATTTCTTGTTCTCCAAATTCGTTGGGTATCCGGTTTAGCGATCGAGAGCAAAAGTTAGAACGCCGACAAATCTTTTCATGGAAGTTCTCCCTCGAACATCCAGTAAAAAGCTTCGCGAAAACTCGGAGGGGCGCCGAGTCCAAAGTAGTGGGCGGCGCGGAGTATAGCACCGCTTACTCTTTTGGTGGAAGCAAAATTTTTATCAAAGTCGGCGTTCTGTAAGGCGGCGAACCATTTGGGGTAGCAACAGCATAGCTTGGAAGATCGAGCCTGAGGCAAGTCGCCGCGCAAAGCCACGAAATAGCCGGCCTGCGTCCGGGGTGTATCTAAACCACCAGAGATCGGGAATGAAAGAGAGGTGGTTCACATGTATATGCCGGACGCTCACGAGTTCAAGCAATCCCGCGCGCCCATGCGTGCGACCCAGGCCGCTTTGCTTAACTCCGCCCCAGGGCGTTGACGCGATGCCGTGGGTGTAGAGAGCTTCGTTAACCATGACGGTGCCGGCATCGATGCGCTCAGCCAGGCGCCGGCCGCGAGCGATGTTGCCGGTCCAGACACTTGCGGTCAGACCATAGACACTATCGTTCGCAAGCCGAACTGCCTCTTCGTCGGTCTTGAAGGTCATGATTGGCAGCACTGGACCGAAGGTCTCATCGCGCATCACGTCCATGTCATGGTTCACTTTGACCAGGACCGTTGGCTCAAAGAAAGGTCCCGCCGAATCGTGCACCCGATCGCCACCCGTAAGCGCAATCGCGCCCTTATCAATAGCCTCATCCACGTGCCTTTGAACCACGAGCAACTGACGCTCGCTCGTCATGGATCCAACGTCGGCAGTCTGGTCGGTGCCAATGCTTTGGCGAAGACGCTTCGTCTCCGTAACGACTTCAGTAATGAATCGCTCGGCGATGCTTTCATGAACATAGCAGCGTTCTACCGCCGCACAACATTGACCTGAGTTCGCAAAGGCGGCCCAGACGGCCCCGCGAGCCGCATTGGGAATGTTTGCGTCGTCCAGCACGATCATCGGATCTTTGCCGCCGAGTTCCAGCACCACCGGCGTCAGATATTTCGCGGCTGCTTCGGCTACGCGCTTGCCCGTCGCCACGCTGCCAGTGAACATGATCTTATCCACCCCGGCGCCCACCAGGGCCGCACCAGTCGAGCCGTCGCCGGTGACGACCTGTAACACTCCATCAGCCAGTCCGGCGCGATCGAAAACGTCTTTAATCTTGAGCCCTGTCAGCGGCGTCAGTTCGCTCGGCTTCAACACCACCGTATTACCGGCGATGAGCGCCATCACTACCTCGTCGAGCGGCGTTGCCCAGGGAAAGTTCCAGGGCGAAATGATGCCGATGACGCCGAGCGGTTTGTAAAACTCATAAGACGAACGGCCCATCAGCGC
Source organism: Pyrinomonadaceae bacterium (assembly GCA_041492345.1). Classification (GTDB taxonomy): domain Bacteria; phylum Acidobacteriota; class Blastocatellia; order Pyrinomonadales; family Pyrinomonadaceae; genus UBA11740. Next base: position 3,232 of record JBGPWS010000158.1, read on the forward strand.
ATATTGGCCGACACTAATTCGCTGGGGACTCAGCAGGCTCGCAGCTTTGCGCGCGAAGTACTGCATCAGATCCAATGTCGTCGCGATTTCCATCGAGAACGCTTCCGCCACCGGCTTGCCGGTTTCACGCGAGATGAGCAAAGCAATCTCTTCCATCTCTTTCAAAATGATCTTTCGCGCCTTCATGATCAGGCGGCCGCGTTCGCGGAACGAAAGTTTGGACCATTCGCGTTGCGCTTCTCTGGCTCGCCCGACGGCGCGGGCGACTTCTTCGGGCATCGTCAACGGCGCGCGGCCAATCTCTTCACCGGTGGCGGGATTGCGTGAGACGAGTTCTGCTCCGGGGGACCTGGTTGGCATGGTTTGGGCCATCGCGGCGATTATCGCGCAGAAACTTAGGCAAAGGAAAGCCCTGATTTCGCCGCGTGCCATTGTGCGTTTCCACCGCACACTGAGTCTCGGCTACAATACGACTTCCAATTTTGCCACCATCGAGGAGAGACGATGCTTAAACCGCAGCTTGCAGAGTTCATGCGCCGCATGGACCCAAAGTCCGTCGCCATCATTTCCGCCGCGCGCGAGGCTGTGCGCTCGCACGATACGAACTATCGTTATCGCCAAAACTCTGACTTCTTTTATTTGACGGGATTCGAAGAGCCGGACGCGATCGCCGTTATTGCTCCGTCAAAGGAGAAGAAGTTCACTCTGTTCGTGCGTCCACGCGACCCTGAGCGCGAAATCTGGGACGGCTACCGCGCCGGCGTCGAAGGCGCAGTGCGCGACTACAGCGCCGACGAAGCGTTTCCACTGGCTGAGTTCGATGCCAAGCTGGCCGAGATTCTCGACGGGCCGGCGAGTCTCTACTATGCGTTCGGCAACGGCAGCCCTGAACTTGACGTCAAGATTATCCGGCAACTCTCGCTGATGCGCGAGACGAATCGCAAGCCCCTCGAACCGCCTGCGAAGATCATCGATCCCACCACGATTATTCATGAGATGCGCGTGCTCAAGAGCGACGCCGAGGTCGAGATCATGCAGCGCGCTGCCGACATTGCCGCCGAGGCCCACGTCGAAGCAATGAAAGCCGTGCGGCCGGGCATGAACGAATACGAAGTGGAAGCGCTGATTGAAGCGGTCTTTCGACGCCATGGCTCAGCCGGGCCGTCCTACACTTCGATCATTGGCTCGGGCGCGAACGCGACCGTGCTGCACTACATAACCAACATGGACAAGCTGCGCGACGGCGATCTACTGCTGGTTGACGCGGGCGCTGAATATAAGGGTTACGCCTCAGACATCACCCGCACGTTTCCGATCAACGGCAAGTTCACACCGGCGCAACGCGCGATTTATGACCTCGTGTTAGAGACCCAGATGTCTTGCATTGATATGGTTCGTCCCGGCGTGCGGCTCGAGGATCTGAAAACTCATTCAGTCGAGATGCTGACGGAAGGAATGGTCCGGCTGGGTCTGTTGAAGGGCGATCCAAAGAAACTGATCGAAGAAAAGAAGTACATGCAGTTCTACATGCACAACCTCGGCCATTACCTCGGTATCGATGTCCACGACGCGGGCCGCTACTACTTCAATGGCGAGTCGCGTGCGGCCGAGGTAGGCATGGTCATGACGATCGAGCCGGGGCTCTACATCTCGCCTGATACAAAGAACATTCCTGAAGGATTCAACCAGGACGTGCCGGAAAAGTATCTCGGCATCGGCGTGCGCATCGAGGATGATGTGCTGGTGACTGAGAACGGCGCGCGCGTGCTGACGCATAAGGTGCCCAAAGATCCGCAGGAGATCGAAGCGCTGATGGCGAAGTAGCATCGCCTTCCGACGAATCTTGAGGAGAGACTGATGGAAGACACCGATTTCGATCTTTCAAAGATGACAGTTGAGGATCTGTTTCGAGCGAAAGAGGAACGAAGGCGGCGACTCGCCAATCTGCCTTTCGAGAAAAAATTGAAATAGTAAAGAAGCTTCAATCTGTTTCTCGCGAAGCTCTGAAAGAGAATATTGCGGAACAATCCGAACAGCATCCGTCCCCTAAAATGCGGTAAACTCCAAAGCTCTACTTGTCTGAATTAAATTATGTTTGCGCGCAAGAGCGAAATAGAGCTCCAGCCCCTTCTTCATTCCGTCATCCATGTGAAAGGCGATGTTCCGGGTGAGGTAATCTTTGATCTCGTCGGGCGACAGAGTGCGCTTGTCCTCGTCCGCGATCTCATCCAGATGCGCCAATCCTTCATCGCGCGCAGCCTTAAAATCGATGGCCCGAACCTGCTCCGCATGGTTCGTGCCTGCCATCCACATCGCAAATACAAATCCAAAGCCGGTGTAGTCATGCCAGAGCGTGGCTAAATCAAACACGCGAAATTTATCCCGTGGCACCACCATCGCCGGATCGCCGATGATCAGCGCCGCATCATTGTTCTCAAGCATAGACCTGAGGTCCGGCCGCGAGACTTGCCACTCCGGCTCAAATCCGATGAACTCGCGAAAGATAATCTTAACGAGCGCAACCGAAGTCCGAGAGGAACTGTCCAAAGCAACCCGCTTCACCGTCTTGAGGTCGTCATGCTTGCTGGCGATGACCACGCTGCGGACCTCTGTGCGCGAGCCGACACAAACGTCAGGCACGATCGCGATATCGGGAATGCGTTGGTACTCGATCACCGGAACCAATGCGGCGTGGACTTCGCCGCTCGCCAGCATCTCAGCACAACGCGCCGGAGCTTGATGTGTGAACAGTCTTACCGCGTCCTGCTTTGAGCCGTGGAGGAAACTCCAAATTAGCGGAGCAGTGTTGAGATAGCTCGACGCGGCGATCCGTGGCAGACGGTCATAGGGGCTTTCATTCATAGATTTCCTAAATCCTAACGCAGCCCTTGAGGCATCGCAAAAAGGATCCGAGGTTCAGAGTACCGACCTCAGTCGGGCTTTTGTCGACGATAAGAACCCAAGTAAAGTTGGTACTCTAAACGCGAGCCACTTTGCTCTTCGTCACTTTACGTTTATATTTGTCGCCGACCAGTGACAAAACACAAGATGGCGATTTACGACATCACAGTTCCCATCCGATCCGGAATGCCCGTTTACGAAGGTGATCCCGGCATCGAGATCAAGGCCTGGTCGGCGCTGGCAAAGGGCGATTCCGCGAATGTTTCGTTCCTGCACTTCGGCGCTCATACCGGCACTCATGTCGATGCCCCAGCGCATTTTATCGAGGGAGCCCGCAAGATCGATGCGCTGTCGCTCGAAGCCTTGATTGGCCCGGCCCGAGTGGTCCGCGTGCCTGACGAGGTCGCGGAAATCGATCCGGACTTTCTGGCCGGCTGCGATCTCGATCAAGTCGAACGCGTTTTGTTTCGCACGCGCAATTCAAACTTCTGGAACGAAGGTTTTCGCAAAGACTTTACTCATCTTTCGCCCGCGGCGGCCGATAAACTTGTCGACCTCGGAGTGAAACTGGTGGGTACCGATTATCTCTCAATTGAAAAGTTTCACTCCGGCCATCATCGCACGCACCTGACTTTGCTCTCGAAGAATGTAGTCATCGTCGAAGGGCTCAACCTGAGTGACGTGGCAGCGGGTGATTACGAGTTGATTTGTTTGCCCTTAAAGATTGCCGAAGGGGCGGGTGATGGTTCGCCTGCGCGAGTGGTTTTGCGAACTGTATAGGACCTATGTGACCTATATGACCTATGGCCCAAGGGAGGTTGATGAAGAATACCGACGTCAAATCAAAGCCTGACCGACAATATCGCGAACGAGTCTACAAGATCGTGCGTCAGATTCCGCGCGGCCGGGTGATGACTTATGGGCAGCTAGCCTACATCCTCGGCGAAGGCTATACGCCGCGCACGGTTGGATTCGTAATGCACGGCGCGGACGAAAAAAAGACTCCGTGGCATCGCGTGATCAATTCCCAGGGACGTTGCTCAACCGGCCGCATAGTATTGCCGGCCGACAAGCAACAACGAATGCTGGAAGCTGAGGGTGTAGAGTTCACGGCCGGCGGGAGCTGCGACCTGGAGACTTTTATCTGGCATCCGGCTCCAAAAAAGATGGAAAAGACGGAAACCGCAAAAGCACGCACCGCGTTGTATCGACGTCAGCCAGAAAAAGGAACCCACTCATGAACATCGATCCCCTGCCCCAGCGCGCGCCGTACGAAGTTAGTCCGCGACGCTATTCAGTGTCACATCAAATGGCGACTACGGCGTTTGAGTTACCAAACTTTCGCGTGATGCAAACTCTCGGCGTCGTGCGCGGTATCGTCGTCCGGTCGCGCAATATGTTTGCGACGCTCGGCGCGACCTTCCAAATGATGGTTGGCGGCAATATCACGATTTGGACAAAGATGTGCGAAGAGACTCGATCCGACGCGTTCGACATTATGATCCAGCACGCTTCGGAAATCGGCGCCAACGCGATCATTGGAGTGCGCTATGACACGACTGAGATCACCGCTGGGGTCACCGAAGTGCTCGCCTACGGAACCGCCGTCATCGTCGAGCCAACCGATGCTGGCTACCGCTCATGAGCGAAAATGAATTGGATCCGGCCCGAGTTGCGCGGGCGCGTGAAGCTTTCGCCTCAGTTCCTTACGCGAAGTTACTCGGTCTCGAACTTGGCGAGATAAGCCGGGGCGAAGTCAGCATTCACTTGGAAGTTCGCGACGAGCTGAAACAGAACCAGGGCGTAGTTCACGGCGGCGCTGTCGCCTCGCTGATCGACACGGCCGCCGCCTTTGCGGTCCTCACTCAGTTGGAACTTAATGAACGCGTTACCACCACCGATCTGACCATTCATTATCTGCGCCCCGTGAGCGCGGGCCGGCTCACGGCCACGGCCCGGATTATCCGGGGCGGGCGCCGTTTGTTTGTCCTCTCGGTTGAAGTCACGAACGACCGGCAGGTACCGGTGGCAACTGCAGTCACAAGTTACATAAAACTCCAATAAAATCGCTCAAAACCTCGACATATTAGCGGAAAAATTTCATAGACAAACACGGTTTGAAAATGCAAAAATAGCCTTGGCTTGTTTCCCAACAGGTCTTCGCCTCTTTACCCCGAACAGGTTCTGCCAGATGCATTCACTTTACGACGTACTTCTGACCCAGCACACGCGCCAGCTGACGCCGGTACGGTGTGCCTATTCGACGATTGTCCAGTTGCATCGCTATTTTGAAGACGTGGTGCTGGAGAATAACCTGAACGCGCTGGTGATTGAGAGTCTGCCGCTTTCCGCCAAGCGCCCGGCTCGAGAGAAGAGTCGCGTGCGCGACCTCGCCCGCGGAGGGCGCCGCGCTTTCTTTTTCGTTGACCAGGCTGACGCCCTCAACGAACTCGTCACCGGCGTCGGAGCCAGGTCGGTGGCCGCCCCGGTAATCCTGCCGCAGGCCAAACACAGTCTAGTCAACGAACATTTTGTAGTAATCGCGGACGCGCGCTTTTCCGCTTTGCTGGCCACTGTGCGCGGCAGGGCTGATCAAGGCCGTGTAGGTGGAGACGAAGTCTTCTGGACCTTTGAGCCCGACATTGTTTACTCGGCACTCGAGTATCTGATGGCGCGAGTAGGCGCGGAGCATCCTTATCACGCAGCGGAATTCGGCTCAGCCGTGCGTACCTCAATGCCCAAGGCCACCTCGCTGCAACTCACGGTCAGCGTCACGACCAAGCTCGCGCACTTGCTGCAGGAACAGGCCAGCCGCGAAATTGCGGTCAACCGCATCGCCACCGCCATTCGTGAATCGCTGGAGTTGGGCGTCATCCTGCAGAAAACAGTCGACGAAGTAGGGACTGCGCTAAATGTCGGGAGCTGTGCTTTGCGTGTCGACGCCGAGACGGCAGAGCAAGCATTGAATTATTATTATTTCGCTGACGGTTCTGAGGACGTAGCTTCGAAACAAGACAAGATCATCGCCAATCTTGATCTGTATTGCTCACGACTGGTTGAGCATCCGGAAGCCATTGTTCAGGATGCTGATGACGAGGCAAACTCTGGCGACGAACAGCTTCCCAATGCAATCGTGCCGCTCATTTTCCACGAGCGTTTGATAGGCGCTTTGCAAGTGACCGCCGCCGACCCGGCGCGGCTCTGGGGGGAAAACGAAATCCTTTTGTTGCGCACAGTCGCCAATCAGGTGGCTGTGGCTGTGAATCACGCCAACCTGTTCGCGCAAATTCAACAGCAGGCTCTGACCGATGCGCTGACCGGTTGCTATAACCGCCGCTCTTTCGAGATGCAGCTTGATCGCGAGATGCAGGCGGCCAGGCGGCAGCATCAGCCTTTGTCGCTGATGATGTTGGACCTCGATCGATTCAAGCAGTTGAACGATTCGGTTGGCCACGATGCGGGCGACGCCGCGCTGCGAAGGTTGGCTGATTGTTTCAGGCAGGAACTGCGCGGAATCGATTCGGCCGCCCGCTTTGGCGGCGACGAGTTTGCTTTGATTCTGCCGCAGGCTTATTCAGAAGGCGCGCAGATCGTGGCGGAGCGTTTGCGCGCGCGCATCGAAGAGATTCACGTACCGGGTTTCGGAAACCTAAGCGCCTCGATCGGCATCGCAACTTTTCCAACACAGGGCTCTTCCCGCGCGGACCTGGTTACAGCCGCGGACGCCGCGCTCTACTGTGCGAAACGCGCCGGGCGCAACCGCGTTTGCGTCTATGAAGCAGACAATGGCGATCGGAAACTGGTCCTTCCTGCCGTCGATCCATTATCCGAAATACTCGAATCGAGCATGTGAAACCGGCCCGACAGAAATCTGCACCGTTTGCCAGTCTGATCGATCTCACCTAGAATTCTCGGATTCAGAGCTTCATAAGGA
>JBGPWS010000321.1:0-5207 GCA_041492345.1 Pyrinomonadaceae bacterium
CGTAGAGCGATTCCTTCGTGTTGTCGCTTTGCTGTGATGGCATGGTGGGATTCCGCTGGGCAGAGATGCTCGCAGCCAGACCGAACCACAGTAGCGCAGTTGTAATTGCAATTACGACCAGTCGCGATAATTTCATCACGGGCAAATAATATGACAAACAGGCTTGCGTGTGAAGGGTTTTGGGTGCCGGAAACTGGTGCGGCTTCGGTTGCCAGACCTGTTATGGTTGGGGACTGGGGCGACCCTCGTCGATCATCTACACCAACGAGTCGAGTCTGATTCGAATTGTTTCTAATCGGCTTCGTAGCTCGCTTTCATCGACAGCGCTCACTTGACGATCGCGATAGATCTCTTTTCCCGCCACGACTGTCAGCAGCACATCTCGGCCCGATGATGAAAAGACCAGCGCGGCGGCGGGATCGCGCACGGGTTGTTGATGCGCGCCGTTAAGACCGATGACCGCGATGTCGGCCTGCATTCCTTCCGCGAGTGCGCCAATCGGGCGGCCCATGGCGCGCGCGCCACCGAGCGTGGCGGCGAAGAGGGATTGTTCGGCGGTGACTAGATCGTTGGAGGGCATTTCACCAGGTGGGCGAAACCCCACGCCCTTGCTCACGCGCGGGCTATTGCCCAGCTCCAGACGGGCGAGCAGAGTTGCGAAGCGCGCTTCCTCCAGGATGTCGCAGGTGTTATTGCTCGCGACGGAATCACTCCCCAGTCCCACGTTCAGTCCACGCGATACAAAGGTTGAGAATGGCGCGCGGCCGTGGCCAAGCTTGGCGTTGGACCTGGGGCAATGCGCAATGCCTGCGCCGGCTCGTTTGATAAGCTCCAGGTCACTGTCATCGACATGGATGCAGTGCGCAAACAGGGGTTTCGTTTCCAACACACCGTGGCTCTCCAGATATTGAATCGTTGAGAGTCCCGGCGCCTGCCATTCAATGCCGCGGGCCCTCAAAACTTCAGCGAATGCCCCCAGACCTTCGAGCATGAACAACTGCTCGGCCTGTGATTCGGCCGCGTGCATCATCAACGGCAGCTTCTCATCTATCGCCAGGCGCGAAATCAAATCCAATTGCGGGCCGCTGACTGTGTAAGGCGCGTGCGGCGAGACCCCAACCTGAACCAGATCGTTTTCAAGGGTCCGCAGCTCTGCGATCTGTTCGCATAGTTTCGCGACATTCTCACGGGCGAGTTTTGGATCGGGACCGAAAGATTCCTGATAGACAATGCCGCGCAATCCGACCTCTCGCAGCGCCCTGATTGCCTGCGTTGCCGCAGAGCTGGCGTCACCCAGACAGGTCACGCCCGCGCGCGCCGCTTCAATCGCGCCGCAGGTTGCTGACACAAGCAAGTCTTCCGGAGTCATCGCCATGCGGGCTATCGTGAGCTTTCGTAACCACGCCAGGAAATCGTTTTCTTCGCGTTCAAGGAAGCCACGCATGACCGTCAGTTCCAGATGCGAATGCGCGTTAACGAAACCCGGAAGGATCGCGGCCTCGCCAAAATCTGTGATGCGCGAGTCGGGAAACTTTGCCACGACGTCCCGGCGGGAACCAACTGCCACAATCCTGGAATTATCGACGGCGACCGCACCGTCCTCGATCATCGGAGAGATGATGGGCAGAACCCAGCGGGCTGAGTAGATGACGGTCATAAGAAAGTGAATCAAGCCAAGCGCCGAAGGCGCGAAGTGTGAAAGCCTGGGGCAACTCCCCAGGTTAGACACGGTCGAGAATTAATGAGCGCTGAAGGCGCGGAATAATATCCTGGGGAGGGCACGATGCGTCGAACACTTATTTCGCCTCTACAGGGCTCAGTTATGTTTTCTTCGTCGATCCAGGGGCGATGCCCTGGCTATTACATTTCGCGCCTTCAGCGTGAAGAACTATTCGCGCTGCCAGGAATCAGTCCGAACCCGCGGCAGTAGAACCCTGTACTTCAGTTCCGATCGCGGGAAGCAGTCCAATCAGACGGCTGTTTTCCTCAAGAGAAGTAACCACGGCAAAGCGAAGTTCGTGATGGCCTTCATCCAGGTCCTTAACGCTGAAGTCATCGAGACGCAGGCCTTCACGCTCAAGCAAGTCAAGCAAGCGCGCCAGGGACTGTGGCGCATCAGTGGTCTTCAGCAGGTAGTGAAACAGTCGCCGCCGGCGTATTAGCGCGCGCTCGACTTTTCGCAGCAGCACCAGCACGACGATAATCAATACCGTCGTCATCACCGTGACCGTAAACATTCCTTCACCGATGGTGATGCCCACGGCTGCGACCATCAGAATCGTGGCGGCAGTAGTTAGCCCGGTGATCGAACCGCGCGATTGCAGAATCACACCTGCCCCGATGAAGCCAATAGCGGTCACGACCTGCGCCACGAGACGTGCCGGATCCGTATAAGGCGCGCCGCCCCCTATGTGTCGCGAAACGATCATGAACAAAGCCGCGCCGACGCAGACGAGTACGTTCGTTCGCAGGCCCGCCGGCTTGCGGCTCAACTCCCGCTCGAAACCGATGGCTCCACCGCAGGCAACGGCCATCAGCAGCTTCAAAGCAATTAGGATGTTTGGCGAATGAATCATCAGAGCATCTATATCTCACGCTTTCAGCGTGAAGACGTCGCTGACTTTACTCGATGATAACGCTCGAGGATTGAAGTGACGTAAGCGCGCGTCGAAGCAATATCTATGCGCGCAATGAATTCCTGTTCGGTCAAAGGAGGCGCGCCGCTTGTGACGCGGCTCCATTCAGCGGCGCGACTGGGTCCGGCGTTATAGGCGGCCAGGATGCGTGCTTCTCGGCCGGGAATGTTGCGATAGTCCTGGTCGGCCTTCTCGAGATACCAGCATCCGATCTGAACGTTGCGTTCCGGGTCACGCAGAAACGTCTCAGTGTCCATGGAACTGCGCGGTTCCATCGGCGTCACGCCGCTTTCGGCGGCCCACTCGCGCGCCACGACCGGCGTCACCTGCATCAGTCCGATCTCGCCGTTGCGGCCTTTCTTCCAGGGACTGAAGTAGGTCTCTTCATAAACGATACTCCAGACCAGATCGGGATCGATATGATGAGCGGCAGCCTCGCGCGCAATCAGCGAATCATAGCGATGAATCCAGTACTGATCGAGGAAATAAAGCCCGCCGGCCAGAACAACCAGCACGATGAGGATGATGATGACGAGTCGCTTCATTCAGTAGAACACCCGGGGACAATTAAGCACGCGGAATCAAGCGACGTTGGTCTCCAAACAATGGGGCAAGCGAAACTTAGTTAGCGCGCGAAAAGCGTGACCAGAAATTTACAGCCGTGCCGGCCGGGTCGACACCTTCATAGCGAAGTCGCAACGCCTGGTCATCAAAGACATGACCCTGGAGCCAGACTTCAGCCGAGAGGGTGGCGCCTATGGCCAGATCGCCGCCGCTCAGCGCGCGCGTGTTAACCAGCACTTCCAGCTTCAGCCCGCTGAGATCGAGATAGATCCAGTAAAGTTCGCTTCCCGAAAGCGGATTTCGCAGAGGCTTGAAGGCGATCACGCGACCACGCAGGATCCAATCGTTCTCGTGTGCGGCGCGCGAGGGCGACGCCTTTTCCAGGGGCAGCCAGCGCGAGTTCATCTCGCGCGAGCAGACTCGAGCGCGATAAGCCAACCCACACAATCCGACATGCAAAGCAGGCGCGCGAAAACCCGAGGCTCCCACCTCGGTCAGATTCTGCAACTCAAAAAGCACCTCGGTATCGGTGCCGTCCCAATAGCCGTGAATGACTGCTTCGCCCTCTTCGTCGTATTCGGTCAGCGCCCAGGGCGCGATGCGCTGCATATAGCGGGCGCGAAAGCCGGGCCGGCAGTTCGCATAAAAAACGTCGCCGGTTTCCGATTCATAGAGTACCGTCCAGACCTCCAAACCCTCACCCAGCTTCCAGCAGCGACCGTGCAGCACGGCGCCGCGCCGCAAGAGTTGCGTCGGCTCGCCCTGGTTTTCAGCGCGCTCGGCGAGGAAGTTAATGGCTTTCTCGCTGGGCACTTCCAGGCCGATCGTTTCGAAGGTGGCGTCCATGGTATGTAATCTGATAATTCAAATCTCAAATTTGAAATCTGGAATTTGAAATTTGGCAAAATTCTATCGCGCTGCGCGCCGGCGCTCTTTCAGGGACGGTTCATTGCCGGCTTCATCATTCCTGGGGGCGCGTTTCTTGAATCCGCGGATGTTTCGCTCGGGGCCGTACTCGGGTCGATTGCCCGAGCGTACCATCTCTGCAAACAGATCCACGTCATAGTCGGCTTCGCGCGACATGGTCTCGCGAATCTTATGAAGCACGGTCAGGAACTTAGGCCGGCGATACATGTCGTGACTTTTGACTTTAGATTTCTGATTTTGGATAGCTAAGTCTCTTTTCTCGGTTCACGACCGTCACAAAGTCCGGAATGAAGCAGTGACTCCTCAATCAGAACCTACGATCTCAGATATGAAATTTCAATTCCGAACTTACGATATCACTTTTGAGATTTGAAGTCTGAAATCTCAGTTCCTTCAGAAACCAAAAACTCCGGAGTCACGATCATGGGAACAAAAAATCCGGCTGCGGTATTGAATAAGCGAATGCGTGCCTGCCGGCGAACGTTCGCCAGATGTCCGAAGTTCCAGGTAACTAAATAATCGATCTTATGGAATGAAGCAACCGCTACATGCAATGCGTCGGCGATGAACTTGCGATGAAAGATTCCGCGCGAAACATAACCTTCGGCGAGGATGGCAGCCTCGTCGGTGAGTTCGACCTGTTCCAGGCCGTCGATCAATTTGAGATACGCTGAACGATGCGGCTCGGAAACGCGTTCCAGCTCTCGCGTCACCAGCGGCGAGATCACTGCGCGGTATTCCGACAGTTCGTGCTCCCACCAGCGGATGGTGAGATCGCGCCGGAACGGCTCGCCATTGTCGAGGTACGCGCCGATTACTGAAGTCTCCAGATAAGTGCTTGGCTTCATAGTCTAAGGTTGTGTTCGCTCGGTGACCTCAGGCGTCGCGTTGCCGGTCGGAGGCGCGGTCTTCTCCAGAGACTCGAGCCGCACCACGCCTTTCCCGAAATCGAAGATGACGCGATAGAAGCGCAGGAAGTTACCGCCAAGAATTCCACTTTGCAGAAAGCCGGCGGTTTCATTCACCGGCTCCATATCAAGCACCGCGGCGTCGACCTTCTCACGAGAATATGTTCCGATC
>JBGPWS010000335.1:0-4818 GCA_041492345.1 Pyrinomonadaceae bacterium
CTCCGCTCCACCCCAGGCTTTATGCTTCCACCCGCTGCGCGGGTTTTGGAAAGGTAACAAGCACGAGCGACAAACTGAAGTTTATCGGACATTGAAGGTGTACTGAGCAGACAGGAGGATTAGCAGATGTCATCAATGAATCAAAAGCGAGATCGGCGCCGGAGCGGCGAGCGCGGCTCCATCATGATTATGACGGCAATTTTTGCGGTGCTCCTGTTGTTGATGGTCGGGTTGTGCATAGATATCTCTCGGATCTATAGCGTGCGCGCCGAACTTCAAAACGCGGCCGACGCGGCGGCGCTGACGGCGGCGCGCGAATTAAACGGGGGAACGAAGGGCATTGATGATGCGGTCCAGCAAGCCATCAATGTGATCGTTAATAATCGCGGCTTCGGCAAAGCAAAAGTGACGATCGCATCGGTTGAATTCGCCACCACTCTCAACGGCACGTACATGAATGCGACCGATGCAAAGGCCGCAGGTACAGTTGCCAATATTCAGTTTGTCAGGGTCACGACCCAGTCAGCTTCAACAGGCATTCTCTTTGCTTCCAGCGCGCTCGGGGCCGCGCACGCCGAATCGAGGCAGGCCGTGGCTGGAATCTCGGTGGCGCTCAGTGGCATCTGCGACTTCTTCCCGGCTGCCGTCGCCCTGAACGATGCCAACCCGCTGACCGCGGAATTCGATCCACCCACCCCGCATACGCTCATGAGTCTTAACTTCAACCAGGGTACCGGAAACTCCGCGGTGCTCGCCGATAAGGACTACATCATCCTGGAGGTACCGGACATCACCGGCAACGGCACAGTTGAGACGGCGGAGCTCACCGCCGGCATCCCCAATTTCTGCAAGAAACTTGGCGACAACATAAACATGACGCCGAGTTCGAATAAGAACAACGGACCGAGGAACTCTGGGGACGGGATGAACACGCGTTTCAACGTTTACGCAAATGGCTATGGCGGCAAGCTCGTGCCCGGCACTTTCCCACCGGACACCAACATAAACGAAACGATCGATGACACTCAGTACGCAAACGGGTCGCCGCTTACGGCGCCAAACCCGAATGGTTTAATCGCCCAGGATGACCGCCGAATAATCATAGCCCCCATAATCCTGCCTAACGGACCACCGCCCCTGCAGCCGAGTTATCCGGCCTACACTACAAACATCAAAAGCTGGGGCGTCTTCTTTCTAAAAAGTAAAGTTCCCACACCCAACGGCCAGTGCAACCCTCCGTGTGGATCGTTTCCGGTTGAGTATGTAGGGAAGGCTCCGGTCGGTAACGCCAATTCAGATCCGTCGTGCCCTTCAGGCCTGACCACTGCAGTGCTCTACAAGTGAGGACAAGAAAGGGGCGCAATGAATATCCTGGCACACTTGAAAAATAAGTTAAGGCGGACGGTTGGACGCGAAGAAGGCTCTTCGATAATTGAGCTCGCGATCGTATTTCCGATCCTGCTGATATTGTTTGTGGGAACCGCCGAGTTGGGTCGCCTGTTCTACACCTATACCACGCTCGCTAAGGCAACGGACCTCGGGGCGCGTTATCTCTCTGCCTCAAGAAACGTTACTAAAGGTAATGCGACCCAAATCGTCGCGGCCAAGACAGAGGCACGGAATCTGGTGGTTTACGGGTGTCCGGACCGTACGATAGCACCCTGCTCGACAGCGCCCCCGATCGTCGTCGGACTGACAACGGCCAACGTTAACCTCTGCGATAACTTCGCAGTGCCCTGCGTGCCGGCGATTCCTGCCGGAACGACTAAGTACTTCAAGGTAGAGATCAAAAACTACACCTATTCAGCGGGAGTATTCAATCTTGCGACAATGATAAGAAAAGCGAGTTCAACCTTTTATTTTCCACTAACTCCAGGCACCGAGATGCGCTACATGCCGGAACTCGCTGGGGCCAGCTAAGGAGTTTTTCGACGAATGAAGCAGCATACAAGAAATGATTCAGAACGCGGCACGGCAATGGTGGAATTTGCCTTGACGTCGGCGTTTTTTCTGATGATGATTATGGCCATCGTCTCCGGCGGGCATTTGTTCTTTACCCACAATGCAATGGTCGAGTCTACCCGGCGCGGCGCGCGCTACGCCGCCACCCAGTGTAAACCGAACCTCGCCGGCTGCCCCAATTCTGATACGAGCCTCGAGCGCGTCAAGAACGTTGTTTTGTATGGCACGCCGACGGCCGGCACATCTCCACTTGTTAACAATCTGACGCCCGCGAATGTGACGGTCGAGTATAGCGTCAATACTGCGCCGCCTGGCCAGCTTCCAAATGACTTCGGCGTGGGGCGAGGTACGGTCTCCGTCAAGATCGTGAATTACAACTACACCTTCGCGGTAGCGGCAACGGTGATTAATATGCCCCCGTATCAGACCACGGTTGTGGGCGAGAGCGCAGGTTTCATACCAGGGGTTTCCTGTCCGCCATAAATACATAGAGAGCCATAGATAAAGAGTCAACACGATGCACCCACTGACATTCATAACGCTGAGTAAGAACGGCGAATCTTCCGACGAACTAAGGGATGCCCTGGCAGAGAGCGGACGCACACACTTGCTCGCTGATTGCCATAGCCTCGAACAGATGCTTGCCGACGTCACGCGGCTGCGACCATCGGCGGCGATCATCACAGTAGGTCCGGACAATCCAGAAAAAGAGTTTGCCCTGATCAAGCAGCTTGCCGCAGTGTCCCCCGACACGGCCATCATTTGCGCCGCCCGTGACGCCTCGCCGGCTTTGATTCTGGGCAGCATGCGCTCCGGGGCACGCGAGTTTATCCAGCTTCCAATTATCGCCGACGAATTCCGGGGCATCATTGACCGCGTTGTAGAGTTCTGCGCCGGCAGGGAAGACTCCTCGAAGAATCACGGCCGCATTGTTGCTGTATTCTCCGGTAAGGGCGGCGCGGGCGTTTCATTCTTTGGTACAAACCTGGCCGCGGCGATGGGCATTCCCACCTTGCTGGTGGACCTCAATCTGCAAGCGGGAGATGCGGCTTCCTTTCTCGGGATCGAGACGAAATACTCGGTTGCCGATTTCGTCCACAATCGTGCGCGCCTGGACGACTCGCTAATGACGAGCCTGGTCACGAACCATTCCGCGAACCTCGCCGTGCTGGCCGCCCCGCTCGAAGCTCACGAGGCGGAGGACGTCAAACCACAGGATGTCTCTGAGATCCTCCATCTCCTGAGGCAGCGGTATGAATGCATCGTCCTCGACCTGCCACACACCTTCGATCCGGTGACGGTCGCCGCTCTCGATCTGGCCGATGACATCCTGGTGGTCCTGACTCTGGACATTCCCGGCATTCGCGCCACCAGGCGCGCGCTTAAAGTGTTCGAACGCCTGGATTATCGCCGTGACAAGATCCACGTCGTGGTCAACCGCTGGAGCAAGCACATCGACGTGCAGTTGCAAAAGGTCGAGGCCCACCTGGGCGAGCAGCTTATCGGCTTTGTGCCAAACGATTACAAGAAAGTGATGGATTCAATAAACCTGGGCCAACCGCTCGTGCAGGCGGACCCCTCCTCGAAAATAACCGCGGAGATTAAGCGCATCGCGGCGCTCGTCTCTGGCAACGGCCACTCCCCTTCCGCGCCGCCTCATAAGAAACTATTCGGAACGATGTTTAGCCGCGAACGCACGACTGCGCCGCTGGATCTTTCGAAGCTGCTTGAGGAATCGTCATAGGTGAGGTGAGCGAGTTAATTTCAGAAAGTTTCAAGGAGTGATGTTTTTCGCAGAACAATTCAGCAAGTAACAAAAGGAACGTAGCAGGAACAAGGGAACATACATGGCACTTCGAGAAAGATACGTTAAAGACGCAAACGGGAACAGCGCAGCCGCTCCGGCTGAGGACGGAAACCAGATCTTTCAGGAGATGAAGGCGCGCCTTCATCGCGCCATCGTCACGCGCCTGGACTTAGCGAAGCTCAGCGCGCTTTCGCCGGACCGCGTTCATGGCGAGGTGTCGCGCCTGGCCGAAGGTCTACTGCAGGCGGAGAACTTACCGCTTTCAACCGTCGAGCGCGATCGCCTGGTCGGTGAAGTTCATCACGAGCTTTTCGGTCTTGGTCCGCTCGAGCCATTACTTGCTGATCCGACGATCTCTGACATTCTGGTTAACTCCTATTCCAGTGTCTACATTGAGCGGCGCGGGAAGCTGGAGAAGACCACCGTTAGTTTTAAAGACGACGAACACCTGAGGCGCGTTATCGAGCGCATTGTCTCGACTGTTGGACGTCGCATTGATGAAGCACAGCCGATGGTTGACGCCCGCCTGCCTGATGGCTCACGCGTCAATGCCATCATCCCGCCACTGGCCCTCGACGGACCAGTCCTCTCGATCCGTCGCTTCGGCGTCGAGCCTTTGAAGATGGCCAAGCTGATTGAGAATGGTGCGCTGACGAGGGAGATCGCCATACTCTTTGAAATGTGTGTGCGGGCCCGCTTGAATATCATCATCTCGGGAGGCACTGGAGCAGGCAAAACTACTCTGTTGAACGCCATGTCTGCCTTTATCCCGGTTGATGAGCGCATTGTGACGATTGAAGACTCAGCAGAGCTGCAAATGCAACAGCCGCACGTGGTGCGCCTGGAGACTCGTCCTCCCAACATCGAAGGCCGCGGTGAGGTCACGCAGCGCGATTTGGTCCGCAACTCGCTGCGCATGCGCCCTGACCGCATTGTTATCGGCGAGGTCCGTGGTGGTGAAGCCATCGACATGCTTCAGGCTATGAACACCGGCCACGACGGCTCGCTCACTACCATCCATGCCAACTCAACCCGGGATGCACTGGCTC
>JBGPWS010000097.1:0-13482 GCA_041492345.1 Pyrinomonadaceae bacterium
GTCTCGACGGTGCGCGAACCTTCAGCGGGCGAAACCGCGATCGCAATCGTCGGCAAGTATGTCGAGCTGGAGGATTCGTATAAGTCTCTGCGCGAAGCCCTGACGCACGGCGGCATCGCTAACAATCTGCGAGTGAACGTACGCTGGATCGAATCGGAAGATTTAATGGACGACACTTACGAGTCGCGTTTGCGAGACTTCGACGCGATCCTGGTGCCGGGTGGGTTTGGCAAGCGGGGTGTCGAAGGGATGATCCGCGCGATCTCTTATGCGCGGCGAACGCGCACTCCATACTTTGGAATTTGCCTGGGCATGCAAACGGCCTGCATTGAATTCGCGCGCCACGCCTGCGATTTGAAGGATGCCGACTCAACCGAATTCAACGTCGAGACACCTTATCCGATTATTTTCAAGCTGCGCGACCTGGTTGACGTCGAGCAATTCGGTGGCACGATGCGTCTGGGCGCGTGCCCGTGCCGTTTAAGTGAAGGCTCGCTCGCCCGTGAGATCTATGACGGCGCATCCGAAATCAGCGAGCGCCACCGGCATCGTTACGAATTCAATCCCGCGTACCGCGAGACGCTGGAGAAGAGTGGCCTGGTATTCAGCGGTGTCTCGCCTGACGAAAAGTTCATCGAGATTGTCGAGCTTTCGCGGGATGAACACCCCTGGTTTCTGGCTTGCCAGTTTCATCCTGAATTCAAATCGAAACCGCTGGCTCCGCATCCGCTGTTCGCCTCGTTCGTTCATGCTGCTTTTCAGAATCGGCTGCAGACTGAGACCTCGCTCGAGCAGATTACCGATCCGGAGATCCCGACGCTGGAACGGGCCGCGACGGCGAGTGAGAATTGAGGTGGGACCAACGATCAACCCAACCCGTTGAGAACTCGCCGCTCATTGATCCGGTTCGGCGGCATAGTATGATTTGCGACCCATCACGATGTATTCGGGATGACCGCGTACTTCGACATTTAACTTCCGCCGCTTCCCGTCGTGTTCCTTGTTGGTCGGATAATAGCCGACAATGTAGCGACGATTCATATCCGAGAGGATGTGTGAATAAATTTCGTTGGCTTGCGCTGGGTCTGACAGGAAATTTGCCCACCCTCCCGTTATCGTCGCTAACAGAGCCAGAGCGGATTGCATTTTCTTTCCAAGTTCCGCCTGAATTCTTTGGTTCACGATAGATACTCTGCTTACTCGGGCCTCGGCCTGCTTTATCCGTCCCGGCGGTTCCCAGGACAAAAGAATCTTTCTGTGCCAGGCTGCATATTGTGCAAGCTCTTCGTCACCCGTTAAGCCGATGAGTTGGTAGCCGGGCGTGATTGTGTAAATGGTCGCTCGCGATTTCTGGGCTGCTTTGTAAACATCATCAAGACTGAATTCCGTTTGGTACTTACGAATGAACTCTTCAATACCTGTGAGAGTTTGCTCCCGTGCCCGCCGCTCTTCCGGGGAGACGTCTGGTGGAATGGATGGAGTGATGATCGGATTGCGAAGCATTTGTATGTCATCACCATCCGTCTGAACAATCACGATCGGGCGAATGTCCTCACTATCAAAAGCCTCTTTCAACGTGGCCATTAATGCGCTGTAAACATTACTTCGGGCGCGTTCCTTCAGAGGTGTGCGATAGTACGGCGCGGATTTCCTTTCCAGCGAGTCTAACGTCGCCTTGAGTGTGCTTTTGTCGGAAGTGAAGTCAGCGAGCAATTCAACCTCGTCTGTTACAATTGCCATCGTGTCGCGCGGGTTGAGTTTATCAATCAGGGTTTTCGCTGCCTGGACGCTGGTATGGATGAAGGGAAATTGGCTGCTGCTGTAATCAATGATGAGTACGATCGAGCGCGGAACCTTTGCATCATCGCCGAGCGAAAACATGCCGACCTGCTGCGGCTTGCCTTCCTCAGTCACCACAAAATCATTCTGGGTCAGCCCGGCCACTGATTGACCCCGCTGGTCGAGGACCAGGACGTCGCAAACCACGAGTGAAGTTTCCACTCGCACCACGTCTTCTTCTTCCGAACCTTTTGCCTTGTCTTCTTTGCGTTTGGTTTCGACCGCAGCATTCCGCTCAGTATCCCACTTGAGCCGCTTGAGACTGGAGCCGAAATTCTTGAGCTTCGGCTTCTCGCGAGTTGCGGACTGTGCGAAGGTGAATGAACTAAATAGGGCTACACTGAGGCTGATCGCAAGAATTGCAGTTGCGATATGCAGGGAAACGCTTTTATTCATGACTCAAGCGGGCTCCTCGGATTACTTCCGCACCAGCGTATCTTCCGCAAACAACGTCCACTTTCCAGTCTGGTCTTTCTGCCGCATCAGAAACGTCCAGGATTTCTTGTTCGGGTTCCAGGTGAACGTGTTGAGAAAGGGACCGTCGGGATATTCGAAGACGAACTTGATGCTGTTGCTGCTGCGAGTACCATAGCCCAGCGTTTCGGAAAACCTGCCGCCAAAGACATCGATCCAATGCGCGACGTATCGATCGCTCGCGTTGTCATATCCAATGTAGATGTTCGCTTCGTATTGCGGCGGGTTGTTCACGTCTTTCATCTTGATCAAAAGAAACTGATGATTCAGGATCCACTCTACGCTGGCAGTGTTCTCAGCCGTTCGCGTCTTGAACTTGCGAGTGACTTTCCAGCCGCCCACCAGATTGTCGAGGAGTTGGTCGTGGAAGATGTGGTCGCGGCCGTCGAGCGGTTGCTGAGCCAGTGTCGTGGTCTGGGACCAGCCGAAGCACGCTAACAAGCAAAGGGTAGTTAAGAAAAGTTTTCGTCGCATGATTTTGGGAATCCTGAATCAGTCTGATCTGAAGGAGTTCGATTATTCCGGCTCTACCGCAAGATATGATTTGGAACCCATCACAATATATTCCGGATGACCGCGTACTTCGACGTTTACCTTTCGACGTCTTCCATCGTGTTCCTTGTTGGTTGGATAATAGCCGACGATATAGCGGCGATTGATGTCTGAAAGGATGTGCGAATATATTTCCGCGGCCTGGGCTGGCTGGGCAAAGAAATCAATCCACCCGCCAGTGATCGTCGAAAGGATTGCTAAAGCGGATTGCAGTTTGACTCGCATCTCAGCCTCGGACCTTAGCACCTCGACTGGCATTCTCTTCAGCCGATCCTCTGCGCGCTTCCGAATCGCCGGCCAGGTCAAGTAAGAGACCTCTCTCTCGTGGTAGGCTTTCGTTTGTGCAGTCTGCTCGTCAGGCGAGAGGCCTATCAGCCGGAAGCCCGGCACGACCGTATAGATAGTCGCGCGCGATTTCTCAGCAGCCCTGTAAACATCAGTGAGGCTAAACTCTCGCGGATTCCTACTTAGATACCCCTGGAAGTGCGCGAGATTGGCCTGCCCCTCCGCCGTCCAATCGGGAGGTAAACCGGTCGGAATGGATGGAGTTACGATCGGGTTCCGTAAGATGGCTGCTTCCTCACCATCTGTCTGAAAGATAACTATTGGGCGTTCATCTTCTTCGTCGAACGCTTCTTTTAGCACGGCCATCAAGGCGCTGTATTGAAACCCGCGACCAATGGGCACTCGACGGCTAAAAGCGTCCGGAACAATACCGGGATCGAATTCGGTTCTCCTTTTCACCTCATCCAGTTTGTTCTTCAGCTTCTTCTTGTCACTGGTGAAACCTGCCAGAAGCTCGACGTCATCGGTAACAATGGCCATTCGATCCAGCGAGCCAAGTTTATCGACAAGAGTTTTGGCCGCTTCAACGCTGGCCTCGAGGAAGGGAAGCTGGGTACAACTGTAATCCATGATGAGAACTATCGAGCGCGGTACCCTCGCGTTATCGCCAAGTGAGAAAGTGCCAACCCGTTGTGGCTTGCCGTCCTCAGTTACAACAAAATCGTTCTGAGTCAGTCCCTGTACTGGTTGACCACGCTGGTCGAGCACCAGGACATCTGAAACGACGAGCGACGTTTCCACCCGTACGACCTCTTCGCCGCTAGTGACTTTCGCTTTATCTTCTTGACCTTTGGTTTCGACGGTGGCGTTCGTTTTGGAATCCCACTTCAAACGCTTGAGGCTGGAACCGAAATTCTTAAGCTTCGGTTTTTCGCGAGTTGGGGCCTGGGCGACGATGAATGAAGTTGATGAGGTGAAGGCGAAAGCAATCGCCAGTACTAAACTCGCAGCAAAGGCGGGCATCCTGTTATTCATGGTCTAGTCATCGAGCCGTTCGCATCATACCCCTTTTAAGCATGCGATCAAGATTGATTCCGCCTGGGCACGCTCTCTGGATCGCCAACGACTCTGAGCGGCTTTGCCGCGGCCCAGTGCGGTCAGGCTTCGCCTGACCGGCACGCGACTTCTTTGAACCCCGCGGCGAGGCTGAGCCTCGCCGCAAGAGGCATACCCTATTTATTAAGAGTGGAACAAACGGAGGAAAGCCAGAGGCTTTGCGCACATCGGGCGGCGGAGCCGCAAATTTGGAGTGCGGCGGCGAGCGTAGCGCGACGCCGCTTTTGATCAGTCGTCGCAATCCAAAGCGCTGCCGCATTCCAAAACGGCGCACGGACCACGCTCTAACTGCCCGCAGATGCGAAATCTCGCTTGATAGGGGATAATGGGAAACGCGCTCTATCGTTAATTCGTCAATCATAATCATGCTTCAATGCCCCAGATGTGGCCGGCAATTCCCTGATCACGTGCACGTCTGCCCGGACGACTTCACACCTTTGCGAGCTGATGAAACGATCGCCGATGTTCCGGTAGATCCGCTCATCGGTCGCGTGTTCGACGGCAAGTATCGATTGGACGAATGTCTGGGTGGAGGCGGCATGGGCACCGTCTATCGCGCGACGCATCTGCTGATCGAGCGGGCCGTCGCGGTCAAAGTGCTCAGCCAGCGATTCATTGGCGATGAAACGGCGCAGCAGCGCTTTCGCCGTGAAGCCAAGGCCTCCGGGCGCATGCAGCATCCGAACGCCGTAATGGTCAATGACTTTGGCGCGACCGAAGACGGCTGGCTCTACATCGTGATGGAGTTGCTCGAAGGCCAGACCCTCCGCGACCTGCTGGCCCGTGAGGCCCCTCTCGATCCCGCGCGTGCGGTTTCGTTCATGCTGCAGGCATGTGCGGCTGTAGGTGCGGCGCATGATGCGGGACTGATTCATCGTGATCTGAAACCAGCGAACATTTTCATCGAGCAGCGGCCAAACCTCCCGGCGTGCGTAAAAGTTCTCGACTTTGGCGTGGCGAAGTTCGTAGTCGAAGAGCACGACGATGATTACCAAACGCTGACCCAGGTGGGCGCAATCATCGGGACTCCGCGTTATATGTCGCCCGAGCAATGTTCCGGGGTCGCGCCGCTAACTCCGGCCTCGGACGTGTACAGCCTGGGAATAATTCTTTACGAGATGTTGACGGGTGCTGTCCCCTTCAGTGCCGACTCTTTCCTGGCAGTCGCGCTCAAACAAGTGTCCGAGGCGCCGCGCCCGCCGTGTGAAATTGTAGCTTCCACTCCGGAAGAACTTGAGCGAGTCGTCTTGCACGCGCTGGCAAAAGAGCCCCGGGCCCGTCCGGCCGACGCGAATGAGTTTCGTCGTGAGCTGCATGCCATCGCCGCGGATCTGGGCCTGGAACTCTTTGACAGCACGCTGGCGCCTTCAATGGCCGACCTGCGCAACGCGGGGACCGAAAGTCCTTCGGGGCATTTGGTGATCGATCTCGCGACCTTGCGGCAGGTGCAGGCCGCCAGCACGGGCGACAATCCTCCAGCCAAATTATTGAAAGAGCAAACAAGCCATGTCGCCGCCGCTGGCAGTCCCGGGCGGCAGGAATTTGCGAGAATAGATGTGGCGTTGAAAAGAGGTCCAGGGGAAGGAGACTCAGGCCGTTCTGCTTCCAAACGCGGCCCGCTCGTCGCCGCCGTTGCGATCGTGCTCATTGCGATTATCGGGTCGGGAGTGCTTGCATCTCGTTGGTGGGGTGGCAAGGCCCCGGCAAACTCGAATCAGGCTGCCAATGCGAACGTGGCCAACGCTGCGTCGCCAAGTCCCGAGGTCTCGCCTTCGTCATCACCGTCGCCTTCGCCGAAGCCGGTCAAAAAGCCTGAGCCCAAGAGAGAAAACAAGCCGTCGAAGATCAAATCTATTTGGAATAAGGCGAAGGGCATATTCCACCGATGAGTGAGAGTTCCGGTGATTTCAGTTCTGAAGCTCCCTTTTCCCTTTGGGAGAAGGGCTGGGGAAGAGGGGTTATAAATCGGGGCCCGGCGGACACAGCCCTCTCCCCAACCCCTCTCCCAAAGGGAGAGGGAGTCAAGACAATCCCATTGACGAATCGATCAGAAAGAAGGCTGAAAACGTGCGTAAACTTATTATCGTTTTGTTAGCAGCGGCAACCTTCATGTGTGGAGCCGTGATCAACTCCAACGCGCAACAGGATCGAGCGAGCGCCGATCGGCCATTGCGGCCGGTGCACACATTCTCGATTGTTGCCCGCGATCCGAACACCGGTGAATTGGGTGTGGCCGTGCAATCACACTGGTTCTCAGTCGGCGCAATCGTGCCCTGGGCCGAAGCGGGAGTGGGCGCGGTTGCCACCCAATCATTCGTCGATGCTTCTTATGGACCTCTGGGCCTGGCAATAATGCGCTCGGGGCGGAGCGCGCCTGATGCATTGAAAGCTCTGCTCGCCGGGGACGGGGGCCGCGACGTGCGCCAGGTGGCGATGATTGACGCGCTGGGTCGCGTCGATGCGTGGACCGGCAAGAGCGACATTCAGGCCGCCGGGCATCATGTCGGCACTGACTATTCGGTCCAGGCGAACCTGATGCTGAACGACAAGATCTGGCCCGCGATGGCGGCGGCCTTTGAAGCAACGAAGGGCGATTTGGCCGAACGCATGCTGGCGGCGCTCGATGCAGCGCAAGCCGCCGGCGGTGACATTCGCGGCCGGCAGTCCGCCGCGCTAATCGTCGTCACCGGGAAACCGACCGGTCAGGCCTGGAAAGATCGGATCTTCGATCTGCGCGTCGATGACAGTGGAGAGCCTTTGAAAGAGTTGCGCCGGCTCGTCACGTTGCAGCGCGCCTACAATCACATGAACGCCGGCGACCTGGCAGTGGAAAAGAAGGATAACGAAGGCGCGCTGCGGGAATATGGCGCGGCTGAGAAACTGGTGCCCGACAACGCCGAGATGATCTACTGGCATGCGGTGGCGCTGGTTAACATGGGCCGCGTCGAAGAATCGTTACCGCTCTTCAAGCGCGTCTTCGCGATGGATCGGAACTGGATCGAGCTGACGCCGCGTCTGCCGAAGTCAGGTCTGCTGCCAAATGATCCGAAGTTGATTGAGCGGATTGTTTCGGTGGGTGGGAAATGACTCGGATGGTCAGCCGGTGGGGTCCTATTCGGTTTCGTGCTTTCTTTAAGCATGGACAAGAACGATCCGCGAAATCACACGAAATCGCACCAACAAGACTAGTTCCGCTTCGTGTGCTTTCGTGGATCGTTTTGCCCGGCATGGAAGTCTTTCACCCAGGAGACCACTCGCTTGGCGCAGCGGGTCGTACTTTTTACTCGCTCTGGATTACACTGGGTATCTTGATCGGAATCGATTAGCAGCTACTTACGTGGTGACAGCACAAACAAAGTCATTCCAGGTCGGTTCAGCCACGTTCGGTGATGGGCGCCTGACGATCATTGCCGGGCCGTGCGTGATCGAATCTGAAGAACACGCGATGATGATGGCTCGCGAGTGCGCCCTTCGCGCCCGTGACGCGGGATTGGATTTTGTTTTCAAGACTTCATTCGATAAGGCGAATCGATCTTCGATCAAGAGCTTTCGCGGCGTCGGTATGGAAGCGGGCCTGGAAATCCTGCGGCACGTCAAAAGCGAAGTTGGCGTCCCCGTGGTCACTGACATTCATGACGCCGCGCAGGTTGAGGCCGTGGCTGAGGTGGCCGACATCCTTCAGATTCCCGCATTTCTTTGCCGGCAGACTGACTTGATTCTGGAGGCTGCGCGATCGGGCCGCGCCGTCAATATCAAGAAAGGCCAATTCCTGGCGCCGGAAGATGCCCGAAACATAGTCGAGAAGGCGCAAGCCGCCGGTTGCGAAAGGCTGATGTTGACCGAACGCGGCGTGAGTTTTGGCTATAACAATCTGGTCGTTGACATGCGTTCGTTTCCGATCATGAGCGAGTTCGGCGTGCCAATTGTCTTTGATGTAACACACTCGCTGCAGCTTCCGGGCGGTCTTGGTAATGCAACCGGCGGATTGTCTCAGTACATCGAACCCCTCGCGCGTGCCGGCGTTGCTTGCGGAGTCGATGCAGTGTTTATGGAGGTTCACGACGCCCCAGAGCGAGCGCCCTCCGATGGGCCGAACATGCTGCCGCTCGCGCGCATGGGTCCGCTGCTTGAGAGTTTGCGCGACATCCATGAGTTGGTAGGCGAGCGCGCGAACCGTGCAGCATCATGATGCGCTGGTGCGGAAGCTCAAGTGAGATTTGTTTTTCCAGAGATTTATTCAGCAACAATATGACAACCATTCGTATTCTTCTACTCGTTTGTTCGGTCTGCTGTTTTCTCCCGCTAGCTTCCGCCCGCGCGCAGGATGAACCACGTGCCGCGTGGCAAGCAACCAACTTTGACATCACGGTGAACAATCTCGGCGCGGAGCGCGCGCTGAATGCGCGAGCAGTAGTTTCGTTGCGCAACGTTGGTCGCGGTGGAGGGTCGACCTTGAGCTTGCGGATCAACTCAAAGGCGGAGATCAAATCGATCAGCATAGGCAGCGCGACTGCGGTGTATCGTTCGCTACCGGAACCGCGCGGAGGCGCGCAACGCCTTACGATTACGCTGCCGGGTACGTTTGCCCCCAACGAAACTGTGACCGCGACGGTGGAATACCGGTTGCCGGTGGCTGAGAATTCAGGGCTGGCCGCCATCTCGCCGGTTATGTCGCAGTTCTTGCCGCTGGCGCTCTGGTATCCGGCGGCCAATACTCCGTACGCTGTGCGGGGTGCTGACTATGCTCCGTTTCGCATTACCGTTACCGGTGTCAACGCAATTTCGTCGGGGACGGAAAAGAGCGCCGGCGGCAACAGCGTTTTCGAACAGTCACTAAATGGGCAACCGTTCTTTGTTGCCGGAGCGTGGGATCGAGTCGAAGGCAGCGGCAACGCGAAAGACATCACTGCGTTTATGCCAAAGGGCTCAGGTGCGGATGAACAGAAGCAGGCCGAGTCGCTGATTGCGCTGGCGAATGACGCCCGAACGTTTTATGCGGGTATGTTTGGTGCCGCGCCGACGGTCCCTTTGCGCCTGGTTGCGGTGACTCGCGGCGCCGGATTTGATGACGCGGGTACGGTGTTATTGGGGGAGGGAGCGTTTCGTCGAAAGAAGGTTGATGCCGTCACAGCGCTCGGCATAGCCGAAGCGGTAGCGCGACTCTGGATCGGGGCTGGCACTCCGGTGCGCGGCGAGGGTCACGGTGTTCTGCGCGAAGGCCTGGCGCGATTTACGGCGGCGCTGTTTATCGAAAAGCAATTTGGCGCCGAGGCGGCTGACGCCGAGCGCGCGCGGCAACGTCTGTCGTATTCAGCGATCGCCAAACGGGATGCGCCTCTTTCGCGCACGACTCCGCTCGATGGCACGTATTTCAACTCAGTAGCGAACAAGGGCGCAATGGTCTGGCGGCTGGTGGATCACGCAGTGGGCAGGGATGAATTTGTTGCGGCCCTGCGCGGTTTGCTGCAAAGCGCAAAGACCGATGCCGATGGATTATCACTCGCGCGCGCGCGCAACGGGTTCGTCGAGCGGGGCGGAGCTTCAATGAAGAGTCTGCTTGATCAGCAACTCGATCAAGCGACTGATATTGACCTGATGGCCGGTCTGCCGCACCTCGAAGGCGGGCAATGGACGGCAGCCCTGCGCAATCTGGGTTCAACTGAGGTGACGGTGAATGTCCTGGCCACGACCGATACAGGTCAGCAGGTCACCGCTCAGGGAACGATCCCACCACATGATTTTGGCCAGGTGACTTTCAAGAACGCGTCGAAGATTGTGCGGGTTGAAGTTGATCCGGAAAAGTTTTTGCCGCAGACGGATTACGCCAATGACGTGGCGCCACGTTCAGTAGAATTGGCGAGTTCCCTGGGTGAGGCAACGCGTCTGTTTGGCGCGCAGGAGTATGCCAAAGCTGAAGCGCTGGCGCTGGAACTGCTCGCCTCTGCGCCGCGGATGCAGGAAGCCCGCATTGTCTTCGCGCGCGCGCTGCTGGCGCAAAGCAAGACTGATGAGGCTGACCGCGAATTTCGGCAGTTGGCCGGCGAGCGCTTACCAATCCCCGCGGCGCTGGCCTGGTCCAGCATCGGCCTCGGCGAAATTTCACTTCGGCGTGGCCAGGCTGCGGAGGCCGCGCGTAATTTCAGTGATGCGGTGCGTGCGGATGCCGAATACGCCTCAACTCTGTCGGCACGTGCGGCGCGCATACGCGCAGAGGCGGCGGCCAATGCGACGCCTCCGGTCGACGAGTCGGCAAAGAATTTCGTCACCCAACTGGATGCGGCGATTCGCAGCGGGCGGCAGGCCGATATAGCGCCGATGATTGTGCCGGGAGAGTTGGCCGGTTTCATTCGCGGCGCTGTCGGGACGCAACCCGAAAGCTGGCAGACTCGCGTGCTGCGCGGTGAGCAGCTCGACGCGAACCGCGTCGCTTTGGACGTCGCAATAAACAGCAGACAACTGGGCGCAGACCACGCGGGAACTGCGGTGTTCATTCTGGCTCGGGTAGGATCAGGCTGGAAGTTAAATGCAATTGAGTTCTTTGAAGTGCGATAAAAAAACAGTGAGCAGTGAGCAGTGAGCAGTAAACAGTGAGCAGTAAACAGTGAGCAGTAAACAGTGAGCAGTAAACAGTGAGCAGTAAACAGTGAGCAGTAAGCAGTGAGCAGTAAGCAGTAGGCAGGAGAACGAGACGCGAATCTGAAACTCGAAACTCGAAACTCGAAACTGAAACTCATTTGATGGATGAACTGCACGCAAAACTACATGCCCTGCGCGAGCGGATTCGTGGAGTCGAATCTTGTGCGGTCGCGTTTTCGGGCGGAGTCGATTCGACTTTCGTTTTGAAAGTCGCGCAGGAGATGTTGGGAGCCCGAGTGATTGGAGTGACCGCACTGAGCGAGTCGCTTCCGACCGGCGAACTGGAAGCGGCGCAGGATCTCGCGCGCCGGATTCGCGCACGCCACATCGTTCTTCGCACCTTTGAAACGCGGGACGAAGACTATCTCGCTAATGCGGCCAACCGTTGTTACTTCTGTAAGACTGAAATGTATATGCGCATTAGCGACTTTGCGCGCAACGAGCAGCTCGACGCAGTGCTCGATGGCTTGAATCAGGATGATCTACAAGATCGTCGTCCTGGTCGGGCGGCCGCAGTCGAGCGTGGTGTGATTTCACCTTTGGTCGACGCGGGTCTAACCAAAGCCGACATCCGCACACTGTCGCGCGAGATGGGCTTGCCGACCTGGGATAAGCCGGCACTGGCCTGCCTGTCCTCGCGAATTCCGTATGGCACTCCGATCAGTCTGCAGGCGCTCTCCCAGGTCGACCGGGCCGAAACCTATCTGCGAAAACTAGGCGTGGGTCAGGTGCGCGTGCGTCACCACGGCGACATCGCGCGAATTGAAGTAGAGCCACACGATTTTTCCCTGGTGAGATTGAACGAGTCCGAAATCAACGCCTACCTCAACGCGCTCGGTTTCTCAGAGGTTGTGCTCGACCCCGCCGGCTATCGCACCGGCAAGCCAAATTTGCTGACGGCGCAAGTCTAATGCAAGCCGAACTACTCCGCGATCTCTTGAACGAAGTGCACGCGGGCACGCGCACGGTTGAAAGTGCTTTGGATCGTCTGCGTGATTTGCCGTTTGAGGACCTTGGCTACGCGCGGCTGGATCATCATCGCGTGCTGCGCACGGGCTTCCCCGAAGTTGTATTCTGTGAAGGCAAGCGCGTCGATCAGATTGTTGAAATCCTGGAAAGACTCGAGCAGAAACACTCTCCGGTGCTGGCGACCCGCGCATCTCGTGAGATCTACGAAGCAGTAGTGACGCGTATTCCCGCAGCCAGCTATTTTGACGACGCGCGGATCATTCAAATTGGAATGAATGGCGCCGGGCCCACTGAAACCACGGTGCTCGTCGTCTGTGCAGGTACCGCCGATGTCCCAGTCGCCGAAGAGGCAGCCGTCACTGCGAGTGCACTGGGTAGCCGGGTTGAAAAACTTTACGACGTGGGCGTGGCAGGTGTTCATCGCTTGCTGGCCGAGCGTGATAGATTGAATGCCGCGAATGTTATCGTGGTGGTCGCGGGAATGGATGGCGTGCTACCGACGATCGTTGGCGGCCTCGTGGCTGCGCCCGTGATCGCAGTGCCGACCAGCGTTGGATATGGAACGGGCCTGGGCGGGGTTAGCGCTTTGATGACGATGCTGAATGCGTGCGCGCCGGGCATCGCGGTGGTGAACATTGATAACGGTTTTGGCGGAGGTTATCTCGGCCACTTGATCAATACGCGCGGCGCGGCCGCCAGACTGGAAAGCTGAAACACGTGAACTCGGACCTTCATGTTGCGGAAGTCGATCGCCGCGCCCGGCGCATCAAGCTGCTATTGATGGACTGTGATGGCGTGCTCACCGATGGGCGGCTTGAGCTGCTGGAAAACGGTGACGAGCAGAAGACCTTTCACGCGCGCGACGGTCAGGGAATCTCGCTCTTTCATCGGGCCGGATTGAAGACAGGAATTATCTCGGGACGCACTTCTAGCGCCGTTGAGCGCCGCGCTCAGGATCTCGGAATGGCCTATGTGCGCCAGTACGCAAAAGACAAGATCAAAGCGCTCGATGAGATCATGGCCGAGGCTGGGGTTTCAATAGATGAGTGCGCATACATTGGTGATGACCTGCCCGATATTCCGGTTATGCTGCGGGTGGAACTCGCGGTCGCGGTTGCGGACGCCGTCGTTGAGACAAAACAGGCCGCGCATTATGTAACTGAGCTACCGGGCGGTCACGGCGCCGTCCGCGAAGTCACTGATTTGATTCTCAAGGCCCAGGGTCGCTGGAATGAATTGATGAAGCGATTTGGTTAGTAGCCAGTTGTTAGTGGTCAGTAGTCAGTAGTTAGTTGCTGGTTGTTCGTCCACTGATTGCTCATCGTCGCCGGATCTCACCACTTAACTACTGGCTACTAACCACTGACGACTGACGATTGACTACTGACAACTGACAACTGACAACTAACCGCTTGGTTGACATTCTGAGTACCGCCAAATAACCTTCACGTCGTTGGGCGATTGATTCTTTGAAAAGGCCTAACTTTATCCTTTTACCTTTTGCCTTTTTCCTTCTCTCTGAGCGGGCGTAACTCAATGGTAGAGTGTCAGCTTCCCAAGCTGGATGTTGCGGGTTCGATCCCCGTCGCCCGCTCCATTTTTCCTCAGTAA
>JBGPWS010000155.1:0-10108 GCA_041492345.1 Pyrinomonadaceae bacterium
GGCGGCACCGGCGGCTTCGATAACCAGGCCTTCCAGACCGTTGATCGCGCCTGATGGCTATGCGAAAGCATCGGGCGGTCTAACGGACATTGGGCAAAAGCGTTTTGCCTGACTCCAGATCCACTCGCTATAATCGTCGCGCCTAAATCCATTGCCGGCGACTTCGATCATGCCAATCAACTTGAGCGGCGTATTGCTGCCCATCACCACGCCTTTTACGCCTGACGAGGACTTTGACGCCGAAGGTCTCGTTAGCAATCTTACGAAGTGGAACGAGACCGGCATCACCGGATACGTTGTCCTGGGATCAACCGGTGAGCGAACTCATCTCGAAGAGCGCGAATACATTGAGGTGATCGAAACTGCGCGTCGAGCCGTTCCGGAAACTCTCGCTTTCATCGCCGGAGCCGGCCAGCAAAGTACTCGCGGCACCATCAAAGAGATCGAGCGCGCCGCCGCAGCCGGCGCTGAAGCTGTACTCGTCATCACTCCGAGTTTCTATAAGTCGGCGATTACCCAGGACGCGTTGGTGAAGCATTACCAAGCGGTCGCTGATGCTTCACCAGTTCCAGTTATTCTTTACAGCATGCCGGATCTGACCGGGATCAAGATCGAGCCGGAGACGGCCGCGCGTTTGAGTGAGCACCAAAACATTATCGGCATGAAGGACAGCTCCGCCGACATCGCGAAGTTCGCGGAAACCGTTCGTCTGGTTCCTGAAGATTTCGTGGTGATGATTGGAAATGGCACCGTGCTTTGCGAAGCTCTGCAAGCAGGAGCACGCGGTGGAATCCTGGCGGTTGGTTGTGTGGTGCCGCGGTTATGCATTGAAATCCAGGGCGCGGTGCAGGCGGGTGATATCGACCGGGCGAAGGTCTTGCAGGAAAAGCTGACCCCGCTGGCCCGTGCAGTAACCAAGACCTACGGCATCGGCGGTCTGAAGACTGCGATGGAGATGGCCGGTTTCGTTGGCGGTTCAGTGCGAGCTCCATTGCAGCGGCCGAACGAACCTGCCGTCGCCGAAATCGCGCAACTGCTCAAACAGGCGAATGACGCAGCGGATAAGACTCCTCAATCAGCGTTACCTGTTCAGTCTTCTCTCCTCACTGGCGCATAAAGGGCGCGACGCGTAGAATTATCCGCCAGGAGCGACCCCAAAATTGAGCACCGCCGAAACTGCCTGTCACAGCACCCCGGAACAAGCCGGATTGCGCGTTGAGACGATTCCGTTCGATCAGATTCCGCAGCAGACTCGCCTCTTTCTCGACTATTTGCGCGATCCGATTGCCCTCCGACGCTTCTATCCCGAAGCGGTGCGGGCCCACTACGAAGTTTTCGAACGACGTGACCGCGTGCTCGCAAATCACAAAACTGATCGCGCCACGGTTTGCGATGCGCTGGAGCAGATGAATCGCAGTTGGGGCGCAGGCACGAAGACGCTCGCGAACATTCGTCAACTGCGGGAAGCCGATTGCATCGCCGTCGTCTCCGGACAACAGGCCGGTCTTTTCACCGGCCCGCTCTACACGATTTATAAGGCGCTCTCGGCGGTAAAACTCGCCGATTGCATGAGCCAGCGGGGCATCAAATCCGTTCCTGTCTTTTGGATTGCCACCGAAGATCACGACTTTCCGGAAGTCGCAAAAGCGGAAATCATTAATCGCGACTGCGCTCTCAGCAGCGGCAGTGTTCCCGCCGAAGTTCACCCGGACGGATTGCCGGTAGGTCGGGTCGTGCTCGACGAATCAATCGAGGCCAGCGTGCAAAGTTTGCTGGAGGCGCTGCCCCAGACTGAGTTCAGCGACGACCTCGAGAAGCTTTTGCGCGATGCTTATCAGCCCGGACGAAAGTTTAGCGATGCGTTTGCGCAGGTGATGACTGCACTGGTCGGAGAGCAGGGCCTGATACTTCTCGACCCGCTGGATTCGCAACTGAAGCAAGTGGCCACGCCTTTATATGCCGAAGCGGCCCGGCGCGCGCATGAAATTGCGATCGCGATCGTTAATCGCAGCCGCGAACTGGAAGAGGCCGGTTATCATGCCCAGGTCGCGCCATCGGAAAATTCTTTTCCGCTGTTTTGGCACGATGACAACGGCGCGCGTCACGCCCTCACGCGCACGGAAACCGGCAAGTACCAGACAAAGGACCGTGGCGAAGAGCACTCAGCCGAAGACCTTGCCGAATGGGCCCTGCGCGAGCCGGATCGCTTCAGTCCCAACGTAACTCTGCGCGCGGTGGTGCAGGATTTTCTGTTGCCGACGGTCGCCTACTACGGTGGCGCCGCAGAGATCGCTTACTTCGCGCAGACAGCAGAGGTCTATCGCATCCTCGATCGCCCGGTCACGCCGATTCTTCATCGCGCCAGCATGACGCTGGTTGAAAGACACACGTGGCGCTCGCTGGAGCGCTATGGCCTTGGTTTGATCGATTTCTTCGCGGGACTGGATCACGTTCTGGCCCGCGTGGTTAAGGAATATTTGGGCAAAGAGACTGCCGAAGCATTTGAGCATACGACCAGGACTTTCAATAGCGAGCTGGATGACTTGCAGGAGCAGCTTCGACGTGTCGATCCCACGCTGGCCGAAGCCCTGGATAAAGGCCGGCGCAAAATCAACTATCAGATCGACGGCCTGCGCACCCGCTTTAATCGCGCCCAGGTCGGCCGTGATGAAGCGGTGCATCGTCAGATAGAGCACGCCTTCGATCTTCTCTATCCGGGAAAAACCTTGCAGGAACGCCGCATCAACATCACTTCTCTGCTGGCCCGGCATGGTCGCTATGTTGTCGATTGGATCTATGGCGCGATTGATCTGGGATCGAATGATCACCAAATTGTCTATCTGTAAGAGGAGCGGTCGATGAGCCATCGAAGATGGCAGCAGAGTGTAGCCCCGGGCGTAAGCCCGGGGATCATGCAATATTAGAATTTTCAAGAGCCCTCGAAGAGGGCGACAGAATAGTCGGTGGAATTGCACAACGAAGTATCTGTCGCCCCTCCGGGGCTCTGATTCATTTTGTTATCGGTACCCCGGGCTTACGCCCGGGGCTACATTCTGCCGCCCGCTGGCGCGGGCTCATTGAGTCAGTTCTCTGACTTGAGTATTTCTTAATCACTATGTCTAAGATCCGCGTTCTCCCAGATCACATTTCAAACCTGATCGCCGCCGGTGAAGTCGTCGAGCGTCCGGCTTCGGTAGCAAAAGAGCTGGTCGAAAACGCCATCGACGCCGGCGCGCGGCGCATCGTGATCGACGTCGAGGCCGGCGGCCGGCGGCTGCTGAAAATCACCGACGACGGCGAGGGCATGACGCGCGACGATGCCGTCCTGGCATTTGAGAGACACGCGACCTCGAAAATCAGCAAGGCGGAAGATTTGAATGCCATCGGCACGCTGGGATTTCGCGGTGAAGCGTTGGCTTCAATTGCCTCAGTTGCCCGAGTCGAGTTGGTTACCAGCACCGCGGACGCGGCCGCCGGCACGCGAGTTGTCATCGAAGGCGGGCGCATGCGCGACGTCAAAGACGCGGCCCATCCGCGCGGGACGACCATCACCGTACGCGATCTGTTTTTCAATACGCCCGCGCGGCGGAAGTTCCTGCGTTCGGAAGCCACCGAAAGTTATCACCTCACCAATCTCGCTACACACTATGCCCTGGCCCATCCCGAGATCGCTTTCACTTTGACAAACAATGGTCGGGAGACGTTGCGCGTGGCGCCGGCGCAGGATCTGCGCGAGCGCGCGTATCAGGTCTTTGGCGCCCAATTTCTCGACGGTTTGATAGAGATCAGTGACGGGGAAGAAGATTCGGCCAGGACACACCCGGTGCAGATTGCTCGAGTCCGGGGCTTTGTCTCCGCACCCCGCGAGCGACGCACGTCGCGCGACTCGCAATTTCTTTTCGTCAACGGCCGCTTTGTGCGCGATCGTTTGATTGGGCGAGCGCTTTCGGAAGGATATCGCTCGATCCTGCCCCACGGCGTCTATCCCGCGGCGCTTTTGTTCATCGAGGTGCCGCTGGAGGAAGTCGATGTCAACGTGCATCCCGCCAAGACCGAAGTGCGCTTTCGCCGCGCTGCGGCCGTTGCCGATGCCGTGCGCGAAGCCGTGCGGGCCGGACTGGCGAGCGCGGGCTATGCGCCTACAACTGAAATACGCGATTCAGCTTCCATCGCGAGCGACGAGGATGCGAACGCCGCCATCAACGAACCTGCGGATCCAGGTATGGTCACGGATCAACCGCGAAGTGGAGCAGCCAGCGAACCATTGGTCAGGCAGTCTTTCAACTTAAGACCGGAGCCGCAACAGGAACGGATTGGTTTTGGATTTGCGACTGCGCCGCAACGCGAATCGTCGCCTGACTCGCAATCCAGGTTGACCGCATCACAATTATCTGAGGCAGATCAAATTGCGCGGCCCGCAACGGGCCAATTCAATGCCGAGCCCGCTACCGATACGGGCCCGCCCGCAGATCGTGTAGATGTTCAGGTAGGGCCGGGACTGCCGCCGCTTGATTCCGCGCTCAAGTTCGTGCGCGAGGTTCCGGTTGAATCGCTAAGCTCAAACATTCGGCCGTTGGGACAGCTCGATGAAAGCTTCATCATTGCTACTGACAACGAAGGCTTGTTGCTCATCGACCAGCACGTCGCACATGAACGCGTGCTGTTTGATAAGTACCGCGCTTTGGAGGCTTCGCGCCGCGCCGAATCGCAACAGATGCTGATTCCCGAGACCTTCGATCTTACGCCCGCACAGGCAGCCGCATTTGATCTCGTCGCCACCGAACTCGAAAGTTACGGTTTTGATCTGATGAGACTGTCCGGTCGCACGGTCGCAATCAAAGCCACTCCCGCCGACTTACCGGCCAGTGAAGCGCGCAACGTGCTCTCTGAGGTTCTTGATACGGTTGACTCTGAAAAGCGCGGCGCCGCGCGCGCGACTTTGCGTGATGAGATCGCCGCGTCGCTTGCCTGTCACGCGGCCATCAAGGTGAACATGCCGCTGGCGCCAGAAAAGATGCGGTGGCTAATCGATCGCCTGTTGACAACCTCTTCACCGACGACCTGCCCGCATGGAAGACCCGTGATTTTGAGATTGGCAACGCAGGATATTCTGAAGGGCTTTCACAGAATCTAGTCAGCCACAGATGAACACAGATTCACACCGATAAAAAGACAACCACCGAGCCCTCATTCGCTTATCCGTGTCTATCCGCGTGAATCTGTGGCTGAATTCACTAATCTGGTTTCCCTTTTCTTACAGTTCGCCTAACGTCTTTATCACCAACTCAGCATCCAGGAGATCCGGCAGCAACGCATCGGGCTCATGGACAAGCAGTTCTTCAGCGGAGTGCATGCGGCCGCTGGCCACGGCCAGGACGCGCGCGCCGAAATGCCGGGCACAGGCTATGTCGTTCGGCGTATCGCCGATCACGATGAACTGTTCCGGCGGCAGACTGGCGCCGAGGTGTTCGTTAATTCTTTGCGCCGCAATCGCCGGCAGGTCGCGGCGATCGAATGACTCGTCGCCAAAAGCGCCTGGCAACTGAAAGAATTCCGACAAGCCGGCCAATTCCAATTTCAAATAAGCGGCCGGTTCGATGTTGCCGGTGAGCAGGGCCGAAACATAACGCGGATGTTCTGCGACCCGCTGCAAGACTTCGCGCCCGCCCGGCATGGCCTCGACGAGGTGCGCGCCATTGCCGGTCGCGCGTTTCATCTCGTCAATATAGCAACGTAGCAGTTCATCTTTGCGCGCGATGATGTGCTCGCGCGTGATGCCTTCGCCGCGCAGGGCTTCTTCAATAATCTGCAGATCCGTCATGCCTGAAACCATCATGCCGTCCAGACTGCCGGCCGTGCCAAAGACGCGCGTGAGCATCGGCACGGTGTAGTCCTTGAACACTCCGTAGCGTTGGCCGCGCACCAGCGTGCCGTCGAGGTCCCAGAGGAGGACGCGCAGATCCGAGACGCGGAGACTGGGGGACGCGGAGATACCGAGACGTTGGCCCTTATTCCTTTTCTTTCTCCGTGTCACCGCGTCACCGTCTCTCCGTGTCATTATTTTTTGTTTACTCTATGATCGCCAGCACATCACCGCCGTTGACCGTGGCGCCGGTTTGAATATTCAAAGCGACCACCGTGCCGGCTTTGGGCGACTTCATTTCGTTCTGCATTTTCATTGCTTCGACCACGATGATACCCGCGCCGGCTTCGACTTGATCGCCGACTGCGACGAGGACGCGCACGACTTTGCCGGGCATGGGCGCGATGATGCGGGCAGCGTCACCGCCATGTACACTCGCGGGTGTAGCACTGCGAAGGCGCTTAGGATCCGTGATCGTGACCGCGTAGCCGGTCGTGCCGACGATCACACCGATCTTCTTTCCAGATTCCGGCCGCCCCTCGACGCGGCAGTCAAAGACCCCGCCCTGAAAAATAAACAGATAGCCATTAGGGCCGGATTCGTGGACCTCGACCTCATAACGGCGATCGTCGATTTCAGCAAAAACGCGCTGGCCCTCGTCCCGAGTCTGGACGTCGGTCTGATAGTCAGCGATGGTGGCGTTTAGTTTCATCTACGTCTGTTTGACCATATCCAAAAAGATCACTCCGTACGACGATTTCTCCTTTCTCCCAGGGAGAAGGGTCGGGGAAGAGGGGCGTAGCTGGAGGCCCGATACTCAAGCCCTCTCCCCAACCCTCTCCCAAAGGGAGAGGGAGTGAAAGAGGATTAGGTAACGGAAAGTTTGTAGACCATGGTCCAATTTTTCCCTTTCCCCTGGGCTCTATAAATATCTCGCGCCTAACGGCGCTCAGAACTTCTTCTCCCTGGCCCACGACTTAACGCCGCAGCACGGCCGGCTAATTTCCATTTGCTCTGCTCACTCGCGAGGTGGCTCGGCGAGGCTTTCCCTTGAGCACGCCCATATGCGAGAGCGGCGGCGATGATGGCCATGTCTTGTTGCAGACTGGAAGCCTGCGTTCCGCCCGCAGGATGCGGGCGCTCCGAGCGGCGCTCCTGGAACCGCGAAATGAAACCAGTGTCGAGACGGCCGGCGATAAACTCTTCATCGCGCACAATCTCGCGAAAGAAAGGTAAAGACGTCTTAATCCCTCCGATCGCGTATTCGTCCAGAGCGCGCCGCAGACGATCGATCGCCTCGGCGCGAGTATGTCCCCACGCGGCCAGCTTGGAAATCATCGGGTCGTAGTAGATCGAGACTTCGTCGCCTTCAGTCACACCCCGGTCATCGCGAATGCCCGGACCGGCGGGCGCGAGCAGAAACGTGATCTTTCCCGGCGCCGGGAAGAAACTGTTATCTGGGTCTTCGGCATAGACGCGACACTCGATAGCCACTCCGCGCCAACGCACATCGTCCTGATTAAACGATAGCCGGGCACCGGCGGCGACGTTAATCTGCTCGCGCACGAGATCAAATCCCGTAACCAGTTCCGTGACGGGATGCTCGACCTGCAGGCGGGTGTTCATCTCGAGAAAGTAAAACTCACCAGTCGCGTCCGAAAAAAGAAACTCAACCGTGCCGGCGCCAACATAGTCAACTGCTTTTGCGATCTTGATCGCGGCTGCGCCCATGCGCTCGCGGAGGGACGAGTCATCAATCGGCGACGGGCACTCTTCGATCACTTTCTGATGCCGTCGCTGGATCGAACACTCGCGCTCGCCGAGATGCACAAAGTTTCCGTGCGAGTCGGCGAACATCTGAATTTCAATATGGCGAGGGCGCTCGACCAGCTTCTCCAGATAGATTGCCCTGTCGCCGAAAGCTGACGCGGCTTCGGACTGCGCGGTTTCAAAAGCGGAAAGCAGTTCGCTCTCCTGCGCGACTTGTCGCATCCCTTTGCCGCCACCGCCCGCCGCGGCTTTCAGCATGACCGGATAGCCAAGCTCTATCGCGATTTCCCGCGCCTGGTCGTAACTCTTCAACAACTCAGTCGTGCCCGGGACCACCGGCACGCCGGCAGCAACTGCGGCGCGGCGCGCGCTGATTTTTGAACCCATGACTTCCATCGCATCCGGAGGCGGGCCAATAAAGGTCAAGCCCGCAGCGCTTACCGCACGCGCGAACTCAGCATTCTCTGCCAGAAACCCGTAACCCGGATGGAGCGCTTCGGCGCCGGCGCGTTTGGCGGCGGCGATAATCGCTTCGATGTTCAGGTAGCTCTGATTCGACGGCGCCGGACCGATGCAATAAGCTTCGTCCGACATCCGCACATGCAACGCCTGAGCGTCGGGTTCTGAGAAAACTGCAACCGGCACGATCCCGAGATCGCGGCAGGCGCGAATGATGCGCACGGCGATCTCGCCCCGGTTGGCAATTAAGAGTTTGCGGAACATGAAACCTGTCGGTGGTCAGTTGTTAGTAGTCAGTTGTCAGTCGTCCGTGGTTCAGCCTGCCAGTCAATACGTTTCAGATGTTAGCGGTGACTAACTTTATTTATCACACCTACTGACAACTGACTACTAACAACTGACAAATTAAACGACAAATGAATTCGCGGGACGCCGGGGATCGAATCTGAGCGCGACCCGGGCGCCGGGCAGGTAATCGTGTGGGCGCAGAAGTTGTTCGGCGTCCAGACGCTGGAAGGCTTGATAGTCCACGCCGCCGATCGTGTAGCTAAAGGAGAGCATGGCGTTGCCGTCGCCGTCCACATCGGTCCCGAGCACAGTGGCCTCGCCGATGCGACCGGCGCGCAGCAGCAGAGCGCAGCGGGCAACTTCCGGATCCTCTTTCTTGCGGCGGAACCGCGCCAGGAAGGACATGACGCTTATGGCGTGTTGGGACGAGTCTTGGTGGATGACGAGGATGACGGTTCGGAAACCCTCGTAATGAGTCCGTCCTGTAGAATGACATCGTCATCGGTGTTGAGAATCTTGTCATCACCGGGCAGACGCCATTTGTAACTGGTGAAGGAAACGCCGCGATCAGTCGCTGGCTCGGCGCTGTTAGCAGCGTAACGTATGGCGCTTCCGCGCGGCACTAACGATTTGCTCTTGGTTGATGCAGCCGCGACCACGGTGCTCGCCTCGTACCCCGTCACATCAATATTGCGGAGGGCCTCGGCAATTGAGCCATCGGGATCGGGCAGAGTGCCCAGCTCTTTAACCAGATCCTCCTGCGCGGGAAGGGTCCCGTGCAGATCGCGGTACTCCAGCAGAGCGCGAGCGCGAGTATAGCAGCGAGCGTTATCGCCGGCCTCAATTGCCCATTGGCGTCGCTCCAGCCTTACCGGCATCGTGATGCCGATCAGAATAGCTATCAATAATGTCACCAGGGCTGAGGCTGCAAATCCCAGGCGCGCTGCGCGCAGCCCCATAAACCTGGCGGGATTCGCCTTGATACTGCGAATGATGCGCGCGCCGCCCCATAACACGATCATCGCCACGGGAAGCGCTACCCATTTCAATCGCCATGACGCAACTTCACCGGCGTTAATAATCGACCCGAAACGAGGCGGAAAGCCCCCGAACTCCATCAGAGCCGCGATAACGGAAGCCAGGAACACGCCGGACATGGCCACGCCGCTGGCGGAAACCATTACGGCCCGCCCGAAGGAAGGCAGTTCGTGTTCAGCCCTGGCCAACGGTGGACCGACAGCGCGCCCGCCGCAGGACGGGCAGCCCAGACAAAGATCACCTTCGAAGTTCGAGCCGCAAGAAGGGCAGTTGATCAAAATATAGTTACCTCTGGAGATTAAAAACGCGGGATTAAGTTAGAACTGAGAGCCTCAGTTAGTCAAGAGTTTCCCGTCAATAAATCCTGACCCCCTCTCCCTTTGGGAGAGGGTTGGGGAGAGGGCTTAAGTAGCGAGCCGCCCAGCTACGCCCCTCTTCCCCGGCCCTTCTCCCAATCAGGGAGAAGGGAGATCTTGTTAGCTGGCTTTATGAGCCAGAGATGGCTCATGCCGCAGCTCCGGCGCTTGACCTGCCTGAACCGCAGCGGCTTCGGCCATTGCTTCCCGAGCTTCGCTTTTGTTCACTTCGCGCCACGTGTGATGCATGCGGTGCGCGAACGTCCAATAGGAACCAACCGCCAGCACCCACAGAACCGCCGGCATCCGGTTCGCGAAAAAATTGTGTGAACCA
>JBGPWS010000225.1:0-7748 GCA_041492345.1 Pyrinomonadaceae bacterium
GTTCCCGACAGCGAAGGATAAGTTACGTTCGAGTTGAGACCGTGGAGCGCATGACCGAACTCATGAAACATCGTCGTCGCGTCGTCCCATGAAATAAGTAGAGTTTCGCCGGGCTTTCCCTTCACGAAGTTCGCGTTGTTCGAAACGATGGTGGTGATCTCGCCGTTGACCCGCTCCTGGCTGCGATAAGCATTCATCCAGGCGCCGGAGCGTTTGCCCGCGCGCGCATACGGATCGAAGTACCAGAGCCCGATGAGCTTCTTCGTGGTCTTGTCGGTCACTTCCCAGACGCGAATGTCCGGGTGAGCGACCGGAACATTGTTCGCCGGAGTGAAGTTGAAGTTAAAGAGTTCTCCGGCTACCCAGAAGATGCCTTCGCGCAACTTCTCGAGCTGGAGATACGGCTTCACCTCATTCTGATCCAAATCAAACTTCGCTTTGCGCACCTTCTCGGCGTAGTAGCGATAGTCCCACGGCTCGATTTTTATGGTCGAACCCTCTTTCGTAGCTAGCGCCTGCATGTCTGCGACTTCTTCGTGCACGCGGGCGACGGCGGGTTTCCAAACGGCTTCCATCAATTGCATGGCGCGCTCGGGAGTCTTGGCCATCGAGTTCTCCAGCCGCCAGTGCGCATGCGTGGGAAAGCCGAGCAGCTTGGCGCGTTCGGCGCGCAGTTGCAGAATCTGAGTAATAGTTGCGTTGTTGTCATGCTCATCACCGTTGTCGCCACGATTGATGAACATCCGCCAGGCCCGCTCACGCAGATCGCGTCTATCTGAGTACGTAAGGAATGGATCTACAGACGAACGCGTGTTCGAGATCACCCAAGTACCCGGCTGCTTCTTCGTTACCGCCGCGGCGGCCGCCGCATCACGGATCGACTGCGGCAGACCAGACAGCTCGGCTTCACTCTTGAGCGCAATGAACTGACCGTCTTCTTCGGCCAGAACGTTTTGGCTGAACTTGGTAAAGAGCCCTGCCAGTTGCTGATTGATCTGAGAGAGACGCGCCTTGGCATCGGGCTGCAAACGCGCGCCGAACCGAACAAAGTTAGTGTAGTAGAGCCAGCTCAGCCGCTGCTGCTCCGGAGTCAACTGCTTCTTTGCCGGCGAATTGTAAACAGCCTCGATACGTTTGAAGAGGGCTTCGTTCTGATTGATCTTATCGTTGAAGGCGGCGAGCTTTGGAGCCATCTCGCGTTGGACCACCTGGAACTCCGGCCCGGCCATCGTCGAACCCCAGACGCTATAGATCGTCGAGACGCGATCGAGCGTTTGGCCGGCGCGCTCCATCGCCACGATGGTGTTGTCGAAAGTTGGCGCGGCTGAATCATTCGCAATCTTATCGACCTCCATGAGGTTCTGCGTCATGGCCGACTCGAGCGCCGGCTTGAAAAGAGCGACCTGCACCTTATCAAATGGAGGTACGCCACCGTATGGCCCTTCCCAGTTGGCGAGCAGGGGATTCGGGTCTGCGACAGTACTGGCCTGTGTGTTGATGCCGCTCGGGTTGTGCAGATGATCAGCGACAACCGAGGCGATCAACGCGGTAGCAAAGAGCAGCAAGAAGCTGCGAGTAATCTTTTCGCGCATAAGAATCATTGTCCTTTGTATTGAAGCTCACGAAGCCTTTATCCGGCGGAGAGATTGAAAACGTGGCGCTCAGTATATTGGCGGCCGTAATGGTTGTACAGCGGTCTGCTGCGGAGCGGCCCAGGATGAGTTTGGACCGGCCTTGCAGGAGGATGATACAGAACCCGGAGCGGTAGCGACCGGATCCGGGCACTCAACCGACTAGGATTCATTTTCCATTTAATATTTTTCATTTGCCATTGCTGGATTTATTTCGCATCGCTTCGTGTAACTTCGTGGATCGTTTGCTTGGCTGAGAAATGAAGAACGATCCACGAAATCACACGAACGTAGACGAACACGAAGGCAGCAAATGGCCAATGAAAAATGTCAAATGACATATGGAAAATGATCTGGTCGCTATTGCTCCCCGTTCTGTAACGTGCCTGGCTCAAATCTTACGCCTTCCGCGTTTCACTGATGGACAACTGAAGCGCTTTACGATTCGTTACCGTCTCATCTGCGCGATCTCTACCCTAAATGAGGGCCGCGTTCATAGCTATGCCGGCCTAAGTGTTGGCAAATGAGGCGGCATAGAGGTTGCCCAACTGTTTCTTCGGGAAAGGGAAGGTAACAAATCATGAAAAAAGAAATCGGTGGCGCAATCCTGGCATTCGCTTTTATTCTTGGGGTAACGGCTGCTGCGAGCAGCTCGGCTCAGGCGCAATACAGGAATGATCGGAATGATCAGTCACAGCGCCGGGATCGGAACCGTGGTGATAACCAGGATCGGAATCGGCGCGATAGCCAGGCTCAGAACCGTGATTCGCGGCGTGACAATG
The DNA here is from genome assembly GCA_041492345.1 of Pyrinomonadaceae bacterium. GTDB lineage: Bacteria > Acidobacteriota > Blastocatellia > Pyrinomonadales > Pyrinomonadaceae > UBA11740. The sequence goes on from JBGPWS010000225.1 coordinate 2,414, forward strand.
ATGGCGATCGCAACGACCGCAACAACATTAACCGAAATCGCAACAATGGCGCCTATAACAACGGCGCGTATAACAATGGCGCCTACAACAATGGCGCCTACAACAACGGCGCCTACAACAACGGCGCGTACAACAACGGCGCGTACAACAACGGCAACCGCGGCGGCAATTACAACAACGGTGCGATGAATCAGGGTTATCAGGCTGGCCTGAACACAGGCGCGAGCGATGCCCAGCGAGGTCAGAGTTTCGACCCGCAAAGATCACACTACTTCAGGAACGCTTCATCGCAGGCTTACCGGAACGGCTTCGTGCGCGGTTATAACGACGGCTACCGCCAATACGCCAACTCGAATGGTCGTTATGGGAGAAACAACGGCGGAGGTATCTTAGGCACAATCTTCGGCCGACCTTAAGTCAGCTTACGTCCGAAATATCTAACTAACCTCGAATGCCGCGATGCAAGTCGCGGCATTCTCTTTTGTGCTCGCAGCTTTCCGTTCTCATCACTGCTCTTCAAGGAACAACGAAGCCGGTCAATGGATTGCCGTAGAACGCACCGGCCTTCCAGGCGTTCGGGTCCCATTGGCAAGATTCGGATAGTCTCTCTGAAGACAACCCTCTAAACTACGCGCATGGCAAAACTCGATCCTGACTTTCGCAAGACTCTCGATAACGCATTTACTCAGGCGGTTGCTCATCTGGAGAATCTCGATCAGACTTCCGTGGCCGCGACCGTCGACCTCGATACTCTGCGCGCGCGCATCAACCAGCCGCTGGCGCGCGCCGGCATCGCGCCCGATCAAGTCATACAGGAACTGAACGCGGATGTGGCGGGCGGGTTACTCGGTTCCGCGGGTGGGCGGTTCTTCGGTTGGGTGATTGGCGGCGCGTTACCGGCAGCCGTGGGCGCTGATTGGCTCACGTCGGTGTGGCAACAGAACTCGGCGCTCTACGCCTGTTCACCGGCCGCCGCCGTAGTGGAAGAGACAGTCGGAGCGTGGTTGAAAGAGATGCTCGGCCTGCCTGAGCAGGCGAGCTTCGCGCTGGTGACTGGTTGTCAGATGGCCCACGTCACGTGCCTCGCCGCCGCGCGGCATGCGTTGCTCAGGAATCGTGGTTGGGACGTTGAGTCTCAGGGTATGTTTGGGGCGCCTCGGATTCGAATTCTTTCAAGCTGTGAGTGTCACGGTTCATTCGAACGCGCCGTGCGTCTGCTTGGCTTTGGCCAGTCACAAGTCAAACTTCTGCCCGTCGATGATGAAGGCCGGCTTGTTCCGGAAGCTTTGGAAGCCGAGCTAAAGACAAACCCGACGGCGCCGACTTTGGTCTTGCTGCAAGCTGGCGACATCAACATCGGTGCTTACGATTGTTTTGAGAGGCTGATCCCGCTCGCCAAACAATACGACGCCTGGGTGCACGTGGATGGCGCGTTTGGTTTGTGGGCGGGTGCGAGTCCGCGCTTCCGGCACTTGGTGAAGGGAATTGAAGGGGCTGATTCGTGGGCGACCGACGGGCACAAGTGGCTCAACGTACCTTTTGATTCCGGCTTTGCTTTCGTGGCTGACAGGTCAGCGCATCGGGCTTCGCTTTCGATTCGGGCGTCGTATCTGACTCACGCTGCCGACGCGCGCGATCAAGTCGATTGGAATCCTGAATGGTCGCGCCGTGCGCGCGGCTTTCCGGCTTACGCGGCGCTGCGCCAATTGGGCCGGGACGGAGTGGCAGCGTTGATTGAACGCTGCTGCCGTCATGCGCATTCACTGACCACCCGCGTCGGCGCCTTACCCGGCGCAGAAGTTCTGTGGGAACCGACGATCAACCAGGGACTGGTGCGGTTCCTTGATCAAGGATCCGGCGCGACTGATGAAGATCACGATCGCCGCACGGACGAAGTAATCGCAGCGATCCTCAAAACCGGCGAAGCATTCTTTGGAGGCACGACCTGGCGCGGCCGACGCGCCATGCGGGTGAGCGTCACCAACTGGCGCACCACCGACGCCGACGTCGATCGCGTGGTAAAGGCGGTGGCGAGTGTTTTGTCAGTGCCACCTGCGTAAGCAGGTGGGCCTTAAGTTCCGTTGGCCGGTTCCTTCGTTGAGGACGTGCGGGTCAGTTTGAAGTGAAACGGATCTCATTAACACCTGGCTTCAGCCAGGTGGTTGCTGAGGTCATTGATCCCCAAAACCGTTTCAACGGTTTAGAATGAAAACTGCTGCCTTTACTGCTTCACCTCGCCCCTTTATCGCTGTGCCAAATCTTCTTCTTCGCACTCTTCTTCCGGCGCTTGACGCCGCGGCGAGGAGGCAGCGTCTTCGGATCACCCGTGGCCGCTTTCTTCACCACGCCGCCTTCGTCTTCGGCGATCTCGGCGAGCGTACGTTTGGTCAGAACAGAGTAAGGTTGAGTTTCGGCGATGTCTTCACCTTCTTCCGCGTACTTGTCACGGTGTTTGATTAAGAGCCACTGGCGATCGCGCGTGCGCACGAGCACGAACGAGCCTTTCAGCTTCTGGCCGAGCACGGTGAATTTGAGATCGCCTTTGGCTAGTCCCTTTGATACGCCCTCCGGGTTCTCAGGCGCGTAGACGCCATAGTCCCAGACCATCACCGTTCCCCCGCCGTACTCACCTTCCGGAATTACACCTTCAAAGTTCGCATAGTCGACCGGATGATCTTCGACCTCCATCGCCAGGCGCTTCACCGTCGGATCCATCGAAGGGCCTTTGGGCACGGCCCATGATTTCAAGACACCGTCGGCTTCCAGGCGAAAGTCGTAATGCAATTGCGTCGCGCGATGTTTTTGCACGACAAAGATGTTGCCCAGTTCGGAAGTCTTCTTCTCAGGTCCGGGCTCGGGCGTTTTGTTGAAGCGGCGTTTCTTTTTGTAATCGGCCAGGGACATCGATCTTAGTTTCACGTTTCAGGTTTCAAGTTTCAAGTTTCAAGTTTCAAGTTTGGAGTGCAACGCTTCCGATTCTATCGGGTCTCCTGACATTAGGAGACCAGTCGGAAAGGCAAAGCCTTTCCGCACATCAGGCGGCGAAGCCGCGACGGGTGAGGCGGCGAGGCTGCGACGGGTGCGACCCGCGACGCCGGAGGCTCTGATTCAATTGTGCGCGGCTTCGGCGCTCTCTGGGAACAACTCGTTCTGAATTGGATCGAGGCCGAGGACTTCGCGCACGCGCGCAAAACTTCTGCGATGAATTGGCGCGGCGCCGAGCTCTTTCAGCAGGCGGCAATGCTCCGGCGTGGGATAGCCTTTGTGCGTGGCGAAGTTATAGCCGGGATGCACGGAATCAAATTCACACATCAGAGCGTCGCGGGTGGTCTTGGCGATGATCGAGGCGGCCGCGATGCTGGCGGAAAGCGTGTCGCCTTTGATGATGCCGCGCTGCGGCGCGGTGCAATGCGGGATGCGTCGCGCGTCAACCAGAACAAAATCGGGCGGCGACGTCAGACCTTCAACAGCGCGTCGCATGGCGAGCAACCCGGCGTGATAGATATTGAGGGTGTCGATCTCTTCAACTTCGGCGCGTCCGGCGCACCAAACTACTGCGTCCTGTTTGATTTGCTGCGCCAGTTCATCGCGCACCGCCACATCAAGAATCTGTTTTGAGTCATTCAAGCGACGCAGCTTGTAGTTGCGCGGCAGGATCACTGCGGCGGCAACTACCGGCCCGGCCAACGGCGCCATACCTGCTTCGTCAACGCCGGCGATAAAGTTGAATCCCTGATCCCAAAGCTCGATTTCGAACCTCAGCAGATTGTGCAGACGTTGTCCTTCGGCGCGATTCTTACGCCAGCGTTCACGGATCTGCTTTGCCAGATGGTGCGCGCCCTGGCGCCCGTCGGACTCGAGGGCTTCAACCAGACCTTTGGGGACCGGTCGAGCGCGATCGACGAATCGCTCCTTAAGTTCGGGAATCGATTTGACGAGAAGTTGGTCGAGTGTTGACATGGGTGGTCCAAATATCTGTCAGAAGCCCGACCGTTTAGGGAGGGCTCCTTTGAACTCTGATCGAGCCCTTGCTTACGCGCGGGCTTCTGACGCTATCGCTCTCCTCGCAAAGCCGCGAGCGACTTCTGATCCAAAACATAAACATAGGCCGCGGGCGTCGTGCCTACGGCGATCGTAAATGCAGGTTGACTCGACTGGCGCAGCCGCGCCAGCATCGCCTGGTTGCTCAAATAGGTGCGGCCACGTGCGTCGATCAGGAAATCGCCGGGCGTCAACTTTCCCCTGTCCGCGGGATCAGACAGGTCCACACAGACCAGGTCAGGACGATTCGCCCGCTGCGCGTAATAAGCGGTGACGGTCGGGATTTCGCTAGCGACGCGTGTGTTGGGCTGAGCGCGCTTTGCAATCTCAATCATCGCATCTTTCATATGAGCGTCATAAAACTCGTCCTGCGGAAAGTACGCCCCGGCCTGCGCCGGGCCGCCGCCGAGCACGCTCATATATAGACGATAATGCGGCGCGGCCCTCACTGCTGACCAGAAAGCCGAGATGATCACCAGCGAGGCCAGCGCCGAGCGCGCATAGACTCTTATAGATTCATTTTCAAAGACGCGCGCGCAAAATCTTCCCAGCCTGCGCGCGGTAAACTGAACCCCAATCGCCGCGGTTATCATTAGGGCCGGCAAAACCGACGTGAGGTACCGAGTGAACTTGCCGCCGGGCAACGAAAACGACAGGAACCATAACGATAGCCAAAGCAGCAGGAAATACCTACCGTCCCCGCTCTTTCGTTTGAAGAGCAATCCCAGGCCAAGCGCAAAACTGAGCAAAGTCAGGACCGGTAGCTTGGTGACCATCAGGACCAGATAGAAATACCACGGCTCGCCTCTTAACCAATCCGTGAATCGATGCGGATAAAGCCGTCCCAGGAATTCATAGCTGTCATGCCCCATGTTTCGGCCACTGGTGAAATTCGACATAGCTTTCCAAGTTCCCGGCAACACGATAGTCGGATTACAGATTAGAAACACGACGCCCATCACGAGAAAGAATTTCAGGAAACGCTTTTTGCCGATGACCCAGCGGGTGCCCGGAATTCTCTGGAACGTGTAGTTGTAAGCCACGCTGATCGCCAGCATCATCGGCACGTACTTCGAGGCCAGCATGGCGCCGAAGGCGGCGGCAGTGGCCCAATAGAAACGTTCGGGGCGGCGCTCGGGCTGGCTTTCGGCGACGCGTTGGCCGCGCAGCCAAAAGAAATTTGCGAGCATGAAGAAGAAAATAAGAAACGTATCTTCCTTGGCGATGCGATTAAAGCTGATCGCCAGCGGATCAAACGCCCACAAAGCGGCAGAGATCAGACCCACCTCCAAAC
>JBGPWS010000094.1:0-13825 GCA_041492345.1 Pyrinomonadaceae bacterium
AATTCTAATCATCGGCGGCGGGTTCGGCGGGCTTTTCACCGCCCTCGACCTCAACGGTTCCGGAGAGGTTACTCTGGTCAACGATGAGGACCATTTTCTGTTCAAGCCGATGCTTTACGAATATCTGAGCGGTGAAGTCGAAGCCTGGCACATCGCGCCCGCCTGCAAAGAACTGCTTGATGACAAGGTACGGTTCATCCGGGGCGCTGTTACAAAGATCGACCTCGACGCCCGCGCGGTTACCGTTGCCGGCCGCGCCGAACCAGTTTCGTATGACGTGCTGGTAGTTGCCCCGGGCGCCGTGACGAACTATGCGGGCGTCGAAGGGGCGGAACAGTTTTCCCTGCCATTCCGCGCACTGAACGACGCCAATCGCTTGCGCCGGCGCATGACCGAAGCTCTGGATCATGTGCAGCCGGACGCTGCTCCGCAGGACACGCGTAACGCACTGACGTTCGCCGTCGTCGGCGGAGGCGCCAGTGGCGTCGAGTTGTCGACGAAGATGGCCGACCTTTTGCGCGACGCGGTTAAGCGCCGGGCGCTCCGCGGCGAGCCGCGCGTGCTGATAGTAGAAATGGCCGATCGTCTGGTGCCTGGCATGGGCGAAGAGATCCGCCGGTTCGTCGAAGATGCTTTGGAGGAATGCCGGGTCGAGGTGCATACAGAAACGCGCGTTGTGCGCGTGACAGAAAACGGGATCACGCTCGAACATAATCAGCGACACACCGAACTGGACGCTGCGGCTGTGGTCTGGGTCGCTGGCGTGCGCGTAAGTCCACTGGCTGAGAGCCTCAAGGTTGAAAAAGATCGGCGCGGACTGATCCTGGTCGAGCGAACGCTGCAAGTGCGCGGTTACCCAAATGTCTTCGCGGCCGGCGACGTGGCTTTTTATCCTGACGTCGTCCCGACCCTGGCGGGAACAGCCCAGCTGGCGCTTCAGGAGTCGGGTTTGTGCGCGCGTAATGTGCGCGCGTTCATCGAAGGCAAGGAACTAAAGACCAAACACTTCGTCGAACTCGGGGAGGCCGTTAGCCTGGGAACCGAACACGCAGCCGTGCTGTCTGCCGGGAAAGTGATCGGCGGTCCGCTCGCCCGCCAGGCGCGCTTTGCCATGTACACCGCGCGCCTGCCAACGTGGCATCATCGTCTGCGCGTCAGCGCGAGTTGGTTCTTCGAAGGGACATCACCAAGGCCGCTACAGCCCCTGGGGTTTTGAAAAATGTAACGAGCGATAGCTGGAGTTCTAACTATTTGGCGTTGAGCCTGCGCGAGAAGTGCCAACTCGTCACCGCCGATGAAAAATTTGTGAACGCCTTGGGCTCTTCTCATAGCCAAGTTGTCTGGCTTGCCAATTGGCCGTAAGAAACTGGCTTCACGGAACACCAGAGCCAATGAAACCAAACCTGCCAGAAACGCCAGCACCGCCAACCGGCGACATGTCCGCCGAAGAATTTCGCCGCTTCGGTCACGAGATTGTCGACTGGATTGCGAATTACTTCGAGCACATTGAAGAACTGCCGGTGCTGGCTCAGATCGAGCCCGGAGATCTCAAGGCTCAATTGCCCACCTCACCGCCGGAAAACGGCGAGCCGATGTCGGCGATCCTAGCCGACATCGACCGGCTGATAGTTCCCGCGCTCACGCACTGGAGCCATCCTTCATTCTTCGCTTACTTCGCCACCTCGACCTCGGCGCCGGGAATTTTTGGCGAACTGCTGAGCGCGGCTTTCGACGTGAAGTCGATGCTCTGGCGCACGTCTCCGGCGTCTACGGAATTGGAAGAGGTCGTGCTCGATTGGCTGCGTCAGATGCTCGGTCTCGACACCGGCATGAGCGGCTTCATCTACGATACTGCTTCGGTTTCCAGCATGCATGCGATCGCTGCCGCGCGCGAAGGCGTCGAGATGCGCATTCGCGAAGAAGGCATGAGCGGGCGAAAAGATCTGCCACTGTTGCGCGTCTACGCCTCCGAACAAGCCCACTCTTCGATCGACAAAGGGATCATCACACTTGGTTTGGGTCAGCGCGCTTTACGCAAGATTCCGACCGACAACGAGTTTCGCATGGATTCGAACGCACTTGCCGACGCAATCGATGAAGACAAGCGCAATGGCTTCCTTCCCTTTTGCGTGGTCGCTACCGTGGGCACGACGTCGACTTCCAGCATCGATCCTGTGCCTGAAATTGTCGAGGTCTGCGAGAGACACACGATGTGGCTGCACGTCGATGCTGCTTATGGAGGGTCGGCCGCCATCGTTCCGGAAATGCAGCACATTCTGGATGGCTGTCAGCGAGCGGATTCGCTGGTGCTCAATCCTCACAAGTGGCTGTTCACGCCTTTCGATCTTTCCGTGCTTTATTGTCGCCACATGGATTTGCTAAGGCGCGCATTTTCTCTCGTCCCCGAGTATTTGCGTACGCCGGAGCAGGAGAAAGTTCGCAGCGGGTCGGATTACGGCGTGCAGCTTGGCCGCCGTTTTCGCGCGTTGAAGCTGTGGATGATCATTCGCTACTTTGGTCACGATGGACTCGCGGCGCGCATTCGCGAGCATTGCCGGCTGGCAAAACTGTTTGCGTCATGGATAGCAGAATCACCGGACTGGGAGTTGATGGCGCCACTGCCGTTTGCGCTGGTGTGTTTTCGCGCCCGTCCGCCGGTAGAAGGCGAGACCGAAGAAGTTCGAGCCAGGCGACTCGACGTGCTCAACGAAGCGATCATGCACGGCGTCAACGCCACCGGAAAAGCCTTCCTTTCGCACACGAAGTTGAATGACAAACTTACTCTGCGGCTCTCGATCGGAAATATTCGGACGACTGAGCGACATGTTCGGCAAGTTTGGGAGTTGCTGAACGAACAGCTGCGGCGGCGTTGAATCCAAGGCGGCTTTGCCACAGCACATGGCGGTAAGCCATTGGCTTACCGTTACTCGGATCTCATTATGTCTAGGAGGCTACGCCTCCGAATTGCCCGAGGCGTAGACTCGGGAAGATTACGGACTGAGCCGGAAAGCCAGAGGCTTTCCGCGATGTGCGGCGGCAAAGCCGCAAAGTTGCGCACCACGCTCTCTTCTCTTCTTTGGAATCAAGAGAGAAACTGTCATGAATTCAAAACGAAACCTGCTTGCCGCCGTACTACTGATCTCACTCCTACCCTTCGCTGGTTGGGGCCAGTCGCGCCGCCCCATGACGCCGGCGGATATTCTGCGTGTCGCCACCATCGGCGACGCGCAGATATCGCCCAACGGTGACTGGGTCGTCTACACAGCTTCCACCACTGAAGGCGATCAAACAGTCAGCTCCCTGTGGCTGGTTCGCGCGGGCGAAAGACTTTCCAACGTTCCGCCGACGAGCCGCCAACCTGAGCAACGTCGCAATTGGGACCTACCGAGGATTCCCGCTAGACCGTTGCTGCCCCAGGGCTGGAATGCTACGAATCCACGTTGGTCGCCGGATGGCAAAACCATCGCCTTTCTTTCCACGCATGATGGACAACACGGAATCTGGGTGTCTGGACCAGAGCGGCGGATTCCGCGGTTCGTTGCCGCTGTCCGAGAGACAAACTTCTTCATCACTTACGCAGGCGAGTTTTTCGCCTGGTCGCCTGACTCGAAAATAATCGCTTACGTCTCGGCGACTGAAGAGTCTGATCAGGATTCCCTTGACGGCTCGAGTAAGAGCGACGATCCGCGTGTGATCGATCGGATTCAATACAAGTCACGCACTTCGTTCTCTGATCGTTTGCGCACGCATGTCTGGCTCACCGAAGTCGACCAGCCCCAACCGCGTCAGCTCACTTCGGGTCCGTTCTATGATCACGCGCTCAGCTTCAGCCCCAGGGGCGACGAGATCGCTTTCATCTCTAATCACGAACCGGATCCTGACGCCAACAATAACTCAGACATCTTCGCCACCAATCTACAGGGACAAGTACGTCAAATCACCCAAACTGCCGGCTGCGAGTACGAACCAGCATGGTCGCCTGATGGAAAATGGATCGCTTACACAGCCACGAAGCGGGATGTGACGACGATCGACAGCGTTGCGGAAGATACTCATGTCTGGGTGATCGATGCGGCGGGCGGCGCGGGACGTGAAGTTACGCTTTCGATGGATCGCCGCACACGGAATCCGCATTGGTCTCATGACAGCCAGCGAATTTTCTTTCTGGCAAATGATCAGGGATTGACCCGCATCCACGACATCGAGATACGGTGCTTCAAGGGATCTGAATGTATCGGCGGCTTTCCCGATACTTATCCTGCGCTGGTGAAGAATCAGCTTGGCAACACGGTGGCGCTGGCTCTACCGGAAAAATTTCAAATCTCAAGCTTTAGCCAGAGCGGCGGCCCGAATTCGCTATTCGCTTTTACTCTGTCGGACTCAACGCACCCGGTCGAGGTATGGACCGGCATCTTTGGTCGGAAGGAAACAATGCGGCGCCTGACCGCACATAACGATACCGTTGCCGGCTCCGCTGATTTTGTCGAGCCGCAATACTTCTCGTGCAAGAGCATCGACGGAACTCAGATTGACGGTTGGCTGATCAAGCCCCTCGGCTGGCGCGAAGATCTCAAGTACCCGATGATCCTCAGCATCCATGGCGGCCCGCACGGAATGTACGGCTATGCTTTCAATCCCACGTTCCAGGTTTACGCGGCCCGCGGTTATGCCGTGCTTTATCTAAACCCGCGCGGCTCGAGCGGGTATGGCCAGAAATTTTCCGACGGCACGATTAACGAATGGGGCGGCGGCGATTACCGCGACCTAATGGCCGGAGTCGATGAAGCCCTGCGCCGCTACACGTGGATCGATGCCAATCGTTTAGGGGTGACCGGGGGCAGTTACGGTGGCTTTATGACGAACTGGATCATTACGCAGACCCCACGCTTCAAAGCCGCAGTCTCAGCCGCCAGCGTCAGCAATCTGGTCAGCTTCTACTCGACTTCCCTTTACCAGGACTTAATTCACGCAGAGTTTGGCGGCTTTCCCTGGGACAACTATGATTTGTTGTGGCAGTGGTCGCCGTTGCGCTACGTCCGCCAGGCGCAAACGCCGACCCTGTTCATTCACGGTGAACAGGACAATGATGTGCACATAACCCAGGCCGAAGAGATGTACATGGCGCTTCGTCGGCGGGGCGTGGAAACTGTGCTGGTGCGTTATCCGCGCGAAGGTCACGGCCTCCGCGAGCCAAAGCATCGCGTCAATGCATTAGAGCGAACGCTGGCGTGGTTCGATCGGTTTTTGAAGTAAGCAGATCAGGAATTGAGAGACGATACCTATGCTGACTCACATCGTAGTTTGGAAATATCGCGCAGACACTCCGCAAGCCACCCGCGATGATCACGTGGCGCGTTTGCAATCGTTGAGGTCCGTCGTTCCGGGAATTGAAAGCTTGTCGGTTGGTTTCGACACGCTGCATCTGCCGCGGTCCTACGATACCGGCCTGGTGGCGATCTTTCGCGATCGCGCGGTCCTGGACGCCTACTCCGTTCATCCGGATCACGTTAAGGTCGCCGAGTTCGGCAGCGGCATCAGCGATCTGGTGGCTTCAGTCGATTTTGAAGATTGACGGGTCGGGCTACTAACACTGGCAACACTGCCTCGAAGCTAATCATGAAGCGCAAGATTCTGATAGTCGTGGTGGGACTCATCGTCGTGTCCCAGTTGCCGTTTGCTTATCGCCGTTACCGCCTCAGACGTCTGCACAATACGATTCAGCAACTCGCCTCACAGCGAGTCCCTCTCTCAACTGAAAGCGAATATGTCGATTACACCGGCGTCATCCACGTTCATTCCTCTCTCGGCGGACACAGCACGGGAAACTTTGCCGAACTAATCGAGGCCGCCAAAGCAAACCAACTCAATTTCGTAATCATGACAGAGCATCCGCAGCAGGACTTTGACACTGCGGCAATGACTCTGAGCGGAGTGCACGCGGGCGTCCTGTTCATTAACGGGAGCGAGGTCGCGACTTCTGATGGTGACAGGCTATTGCTGATTCCGGGTCCGGTAGACGCAGGATCCAACGGCAAGCAAAAGACGCAGGAGGTTATCGATAAACAGCGAGCCGCCGGCGGTCTCTCGCTCGCAGCTTATCCGGCTGATTCTCAGAACTGGCAATCAACCTCTGTAGATGGAGTCGAAGTCTACAATCTGTTCACGAACTCGCGGCAGTTCAATCCCGCAGTGATGTTTCTTGACGGGCTCTGGTCCTATGGCCGTTACCCTGAGCTGATGTTCGCAAACTTCTTCGCGCGGCCGACTGAGAACCTGAAGCGTTGGGACGCCGCCATCTCTGCGAGCAATCGCAAACTGACAGCAATTGCCGGCAACGATGCCCATTCGAATGTCGGCGTCAGCGTGAATGATGCTTCAGGTAAACAATGGCTCGGCGTCAAACTCGACCCTTACGAACGAAGTTTTCGCACCGTCCGCACGCATGTGCTGATTAAGAAAGACAAAAGACTGAGTCGCGAGTCTCTGCTCGAAGCAATTGCGCTGGGCCATTGTTACTTGTCGTTTGATCTGTTCGGCGACGCTAAAGGGTTCAGCTTCGCGGTTACCGGCGTCGAACCGAAGATCCAGGGAGACGAGATCGATCTCGTGAATGGACTGAGTTTGAAAGCTAGCGCGCAGCTAAATACTCGCTTCGTGCTATTAAAAGACGGGAACGTGATCGATCAAAAGTCCGGCACGACCGCGGACTTCCAGATCAGCGTGCCTGGCGTTTATCGAGTCGAAGCATACCTCGACTCGCTCCCCGCGCCTGTTACAGGCCAGCCCTGGATCATCTCAAATCCCATCTATCTAAGGCCCAGACCTGCCGTCGGCCCGCTCGTATCGCAATAAACCTCAAGAAAATAAGGATCTTGAACGGCTGTACAGCCGTGTGTTAATCTGTGTTGGCGCAGTTTGGCCGCTCCCCGGCGCTCCATCTTCACCTCCAATGAATAAGGACTTATGGCCACAAGAGTCAGCCACTTCGAGATCGATTGGTGGGTCATTCAAAAGCGCGCTGTTTACCTCGGCGTGCTGATACTGGTTTTGAGTGTCATGGCCGCTGGTGCGGCGGTGTATGTCTGGAAGTATGGCAACCAGCTCAGGAACGTGGCCCTGCACTCTGATTCACTGGCGGGCGCGCGCTTCATGTCTTTTGAAGGCGACGTGCGAGTGATTCGCGCTGCCACTCGACAAGTAGTCCTGGCTAATAACGATGTTCAGCTTTATCCCGGCGACACGGTGCAGACGCAGGCTGACGGACGCGCACGCATCAGCATGGCAGATGACTCTACGGTCGTAGTCAGACCGAACAGCACGATCATCATTCGTGACAACGCCAGCGCCGAAGATGGCAAACGTTCCAACGTTCACGTGGTGGTCGATAGCGGTCAGATGCTGGTGCGCACCCAGCCACAGAGCGAAGACAATAAGAATGTGATCGAGACGCCAAAGACCCAGAATCAGATCAGTGGGCAGACCGCCGCCAGTTTTGGTGTCAACCCGGAGGGTACGGAAGAGATTCGCGTCAACAGTGGTACGGTGGAAAGCACGAATCGCATCGGCGAGCGTCTGTCACTGCAAGGTGGCGAGTACGTTTCCGTCAATCAATCGGGAACGATTTCGAAACCCCAGCGCCTTTTGGATGTGCCGCAACCATTGCAGCCGCATGACCTGGAAAAAATCCTCACGGGCGTCAGCGGTTCGGCGAGCGTAGCCTTGCGCTGGCAAAAACCGCAATCGGGCGTGCCCTCTTACTATCGGGTGGAGGTTGCGACTTCGCCTTTCTTTGTTCCTGCCGGAAAAGTTATAGAGCGCGATCAATTGGTCGTGACCCAGTTCAATGCCAGCGACTTGCGCCCGGGAGCATACTTCTGGCGCATTCGCGCCACTGCATCTTCGGGACAGACAAGTGACTGGAGTGAACCGCTCAAGTTTATCGTCGCCACCCAGAGCGCCAACACGGGCGCCGTCCCCGTGTCGAACCTCTCGGCTGTTTACCTCGGCGGCAACGTTTACATCATTCGCGGCACGACTTCACCCGGAACCAGCGTCCGCGTCTCAGGTCGCGAAGCTACGGCCGCCGGCGATGGTCTCTTTCAAGTTCAAATCAGTGCTCCACCCGGAATGCGGGAAGTGACAATTGAAGCATCCGATTCACAGGGTAACAGTACCCGGTACCGCGTCCCGCTCACCAGATCAAGCTAGTCATAGAATCGATCTCACGGAAAGCCACGGCCCCGGCAAACAGAGAATCCTCAACTGACAGTCACGTACCTTGGGAGGACCAGGCCGCCGGATGAACAAGCAGGTCATATTGCTCACGGACGCCCATGCGGCGCCCGCGAATGAACTATTTGAGAGCCTGACTTCAGCAGGCATTTCGGTTTTAGTGCACGACGTGAGTGAGACTCGCGCGTTGGCCGAAGCGTACCCGCAAAACCCGCCAGATCCGTTGGCCGTCCTTTACGAGATTCCGACTCCGGCGAATCCCCAGGACCTACGTCTGGTCGTGACCCGAGTGAGGGAGTTATGGCCGGATGTCTCGCTGGTTGCTTGCCGCCGCGAGCTGACCAGGCCCGGCATGGGCGGTCCGGCCAGGCCGGACAATCAAACCTTGAAGCGCCTCGGCTTTCGGGCCATCGCCGATAGTCCACCTCAATTGCCTGCGCTGCTAAGGCAAGTCGAAGACATCGTAGGTACAGGTGAACTGAAATTGCCGGAAGGTTTCAAGCCCATCCCCGACACTCGCGCCTTTTCGCTACCGAGGTCCGTTCGCAGTCAACATCTGCGTGGCGCATTCGCGCTGCTCGCCTCACTTCACCTCGCCTCGGATCAGAAGGAAGCCGGCCTGGCCGTGCTCGCCGGAGTCGCGCGATTGGTGGCCGCCGATCGCTGGTCCATATTTCTGGTTACTCAGAACAGTAGCGCTGAGGCCGTGAAATTTGAACGTTTGGCCGGACGCAATTTCGCTGATGCCGGAGCTTTGTTATTCGATCAAGAGTGGCAACGCGAATTGCTCGACGACGTTGAACCGCCAGCCGAACCGGAATCAAAAGCCGCATATGAAGCAACTGCCGGAATTGAAACGATTCGGAAGATCGAAAACGGTCGTCGCGTTATCGCCTTGCCACTCGTGAGCGGAGAGAGAGTCGTCGGCGTGCTGGAAGGAGTGCGAACTCGATCGGGCGCGCGATCGTTCTCACGATCGGAAACTGCACTACTGAACACGTTGACGATTCCTATCGCTGCGGCGCTTTCAAATTCGGTGCGCATCGCCGAGGCTGAGCGCTTATCGCTAACGGACGATCTCACCCGGTTGCGCAATGCGCGCTATTTACGTCAGTTTCTGGTGAACGAAATCAAACGCGCGCGGCGTTATCGTTCAAATGTCGCGGCGCTGTTTCTCGATCTTGATGATTTCAAACGAATCAATGACCTGCATGGGCATCTGGCTGGTTCACATGCATTGATGGAAGTCGCCGCCGTGGTCCTGCCGTCAGTGCGCGATACCGATTGCGTGGTGCGTTATGGCGGCGACGAATTCGTGCTGATCCTGACAGAGACTGGCATAGATGAAGCGGTCCAGGTAGCCGAGCGCATTCGCACGAAGATCGAGGCCCACCGGTTTACCGGCGGACGGCGCTTGAAGTTTTCATTAACGGCGAGTTTCGGTGTCGCCGTGTTTCCTATACATGCGTTGTCTCCACAACAACTAATTGCCTGGGCCGACCGCGCGATGTACCAGGCGAAGGCCGCGAATAAGAACTGCATCCGGGTCACCGCGAACTCTGAAATGGCGAACAAAGGTGACGGCGCGGAGCCTTCACTGGTCGAGCCGCCACAATTTCAGAGAATTCCCGGCGAGAAGTTAATTTCGTGATAGCGTTACCGCGCGGATCGTTGTATCTTGTTATTTGGTTCTGCTTCGGTAAGTTGTTTGCGGATTTGCCAACCGGCTTCGCGAAATCTCGCGGCATTAAACCAGCGCCGAGATTGACCGCTCAGATCTTCAGGCGAGTTCATTTTACAGTCAGGGAACCTTTTTCAGATGGCTTTTTTCAAATCTATTTTTAGTCTTTTCTCCAGCGACCTGGCGATTGATCTTGGCACTGCCAATACTCTGGTTTACGCAAAGGGCCGCGGCATCGTCGTCTCTGAACCTTCGATCGTCGCCATTAACAAGGTGACGAACGCCGTCGAAGCCGTGGGGCGCGACGCCAAAGAAATGCTGGGCCGCACTCCGGGTAACATCGTCGCGATTCGGCCGTTGAGGGACGGTGTGATTGCGAATTTCGAAGTGACCGAGAAAATGTTGCAGCACTTCATTCGCAAAGCGCACAACGGCAAGACGTGGGTCAGCCCGCGCGTGGTCATCGGCATTCCGTCAGAGATTACGCAAGTCGAGCGCCGGGCCGTCGAAGATTCGGCGTACCGCGCCAAAGCATCGGAAGTGTATCTCGTCGAAGAAGCAATGGCGGCCGCGATTGGCGCCGGGCTGCCGATCACTGAAGCGTTTGGCAACATGATCGTGGACATTGGCGGCGGTACGACGGACATCGCGGTGATCAGTTTGAGCGGCATCGTCTATTCGAAATCGGTGCGCGTAGCCGGCAACGAGATGGACGAAGCGATCACGCAGTACATCAAGCGAAAATACAATCTGCTGATCGGTGAGCGCACGGCTGAGGCGATCAAGATCGAACTGGGCTCGGCGTTTCCGCTCGATGAAGAACTCTCGTTCGAAGTACGCGGGCGAAATCTGATCGAAGGCATTCCCAAAACAATTACCATTACGGACGAAGAAATTCGTGAGGCGCTTGCTGACTCGGTATCCACGATCATCAACGCAGTGCGGGTTGCTCTTGAACGAACACCGCCCGAACTCTCAGCCGACATAGTTGAGCGCGGCATTGTCCTTACCGGCGGCGGAGCGCTATTGAAGAACCTCGATAAGCGGCTCTCAATCGAAACCGGCCTGCCCGTTTCGGTAGCCGAAGATCCGCTGGCCTCGGTGGTGCTTGGCACCGGCAAGATGCTCTCAGACTTCGACTTGCTCAAGCGGGTGAAGTGGGACAATAGTTTGTCGAGCGGAACCTTTTGACGAGCGGAACCTAAAGACATTGCCGATTTGCGATTGGAACAAATTGGCAATCGGCATTTGGCAATTGGCAAGGAACCAATGGCCGCTATTCGCACTCAAAGAGAGATTCGTCAACGCGCCCCCTGGTGGCTGTTCGGGTTGCTGGCGCTGAATTTCGCGTTGATGACCTATGACGCGCGGGACGAAACCACCAAACAGCGAAAAATTCGCTCGATAGCCCACACCATCACCTATCCGATTCAGCAGGGCGCCTCGAGCGTGGGGAACTGGTTGGGCGGATTTTTCGGGAATTTCGGCGAACTGCGCCGTGCTTCGACTGAGAACCAACAACTTCACCGGCAAATCGATCAGATGCAGGCTGAGCTGCGCGACACTCGCGAGCGCGCGGCTGAAGCTGAACGGCTGGAAAAGCTCCTCAAGCTGAATGAAAAGAGCAACTACCAGACGGTCGTGGCGCGCGTGATAGCCCGCGATCCTTCAATGTGGTTCGACAGCGTTACGATCGACAAAGGTCGTTGGTCAGGCGTCGAAGTTAACATGCCGGTCGTCACCTCCGGAGGGATTGTGGGTCGCATCGTATCGACCAGTCCGTGGAGCGCGCAGGTAATGCTGGTCACCGACGAGAAGTCCGGAGCCGGAGCCGTCGTCGGCCAACTCGGTCAATCGAGTGCTCTCG
Organism: Pyrinomonadaceae bacterium; assembly: GCA_041492345.1. Taxonomy (GTDB): domain Bacteria; phylum Acidobacteriota; class Blastocatellia; order Pyrinomonadales; family Pyrinomonadaceae; genus UBA11740. Next base: position 11,781 of record JBGPWS010000094.1, read on the forward strand.
GCTCAGTCAAGGGCATGGGGGAAAATGGTCTACTGGAAATGCGCTATGTGTCCGGAATGGAAAAAGTGCAACTCGGAGACGCTGTTACGACTACTGGCCAGGATGCGATCTATCCGCCCGGCTACAACGTGGGGGAAGTAGTCGAGGTCAGACCGGGCTCGGCGACGCAGGCACAAGTTATTCACATTCGGCCGGGCGCGGGATTGGATCGGTTGAAAGAAGTCGCCGTATTAATGTATCGCCCGCCCCAACGCACGGAATCCGATCAGGCGCTCCCCAATGTGGATAAGAAGAGTAAGTGAGGAGTGTGCAGTGGGCAGTTAGCAGATCACGCTTATCTGACTGCTCACTACCCACCGCCCACTGCCTACTGACAGACATGCGTCAACTGACAATCGCCGTGTTGTTGGTCGTGGCTATCGCTTTGCAATCGGCGCTGCGCGCCGTCTGGCAGCCGCTGGCGTATGTTGACCTAGCCTTGATCCTGGTCGTCTACTTCGCGCTCCAGCGCGAACCCTTGCTGGCCCTTATCGTAGGAGCGGCGGCAGGTTTGTCTACCGATGTTATTAGCGGTCCTCCGGCTTTGTTAGGGGCCGGCGGGTTCTCAAAAACGCTGACTGCTTACGCGGTCTATTTTGTAGCCTCCCGGGTCATGCTGGACACGACTATCCTGCGCATTCCGGTCCTGGCCGGTGCCAGTTTGATTGATAACGTTGTGTATGTTGGAATGCATCGACTGCTCGGGCAGGCGCCGCCGATGCCGTTTATTCAGTCCCTGTCTTATAAACTGGTCGCAACTACGATTGCCGGCACCGTCTTGCTTTACGTTTACGATTCTTATTTTAGTGGTAAGGCCAGGCAGCGACGTCAATTCACGATTCGCCGGCGCGTGGCTCGCGGTGGTACCGGCCTCCTGCGAAGAAAAAGAAGCAGATGAAATTCGTTGACGATTCACAAAACCTGCGCATAAGGCTGCGACTGATTCAGGCGCTCGTGCTGGTCCTTCTGGGCGTGCTCGGTGTCCGGCTTTACCTGCTTCAGATTATCAACGGCTCGCACTATGCTGAGATTGCCGAGAACCAGCGCATCCGGCTGCTGCCAATTCCAGCGCCACGCGGTGTGATCTTCGATCGCAACGGACATCTGCTGGTTGATTCAAGACCGATCTACAGCGTGATTCTCTCGCGCGAAGACACCAAGGGCATCGACCGTTACTCACTAATAAAGCCGCTTTCCGAAGGACTTGGGATTGACGGTGAGATTTTGCGCGAGCGGTTTGACCAGCTGAAATCTCAGCCGGCTTTCGAATCGATCCTTATTAAGGAGGGCGCCTCGCAGGCTGATATTGCCTGGGTGGACGCGCATCAATTGGAGCTGCCGGCGCTGCGGGTCGAACAAACTCCACAGCGGCGTTATCCGGCCAACGGCATGCTGGCCCACGTATTGGGTTACGTCGGCGAAATAAGCCCTGAACAACTGGAGGAGCCACGCTACAAAGAGAAGCATTACAAGCCGGGCGACATCATCGGGCAGAACGGGTTGGAAGCCGTTTACGACGACTACCTGCGCGGCCGCGAGGGTTATCGCAAAGTCATTGTGGACAGCCGCGGACACATTCAAAAAGAAATTGAAGTGGTGCCGCCGGAACCCGGCCAGGATCTGGTTACGACTATCGATCTCGATTTGCAGCAGGCTGCCGAAGAACAGCTACAAAAGTCGGCCACCAGGCGAGGCGTAATTATCGCGATGGATCCCAACAACGGCGAGGTCCTGGCGATGGCCTCTTATCCCACGTTCGATCCGAACCTCTTCTCGCAGCGCATCACGACCAAGGCGGGCCGCGCGGAATACACGGCGTTGCTAAACGATCCCCAAAAACCGCTGATCAACCGCGCGATTCAGAGCCGTTATCCGCCGGGCTCAACCTGGAAGGTTCCGATGGCAGTGGCCGGGCTTCAGCAGGGCGCGATCACTATTGACAGGTCGAACCTCGTCTGCGGAGGCGGCATCCAGATCGGAAACAAGTTCACGCGCTGCATGGGCAA
>JBGPWS010000241.1:0-7240 GCA_041492345.1 Pyrinomonadaceae bacterium
CGCCGGTTTGCAAGCCGTACTGGTAACCCTGGTTCAGAGCAACCTGATTACCGTTACCGTAACCACCATTGTTGCCATAACCACCGTTGTTGCCATAACCACCGTTGTTGCCATAGCCACCGTTGTTGCCATAGCCACCGTTGTTGCCATAGCCACCATTGTTGCCATACCGGCCGTTGTTGCCATAGTTGCGATTGCGCCGATTGTCGTGATCTCGGCGATCGTAACGGCGGTCTTGATTCCGGTTCCGGTCTCGCTGCCAATCCCGGTTCCGATCCCGGTCGTTATCATCATCACGGTCACGATCCTGGCGTTGCGCGTTGCGGTCATTTCGATTCTGCGCCTCGGCTGTAATTCCCGCCGCTGCGGATATGCCGAAAATAAAAGCGAGCGTCAAAATAGCGCCGCCAATTGCTGTTCTAAAATTTTTCATCTTTGTTATTCTCCCTTTCCCTGGAAAAGAAGGCGGCAACCCTTATGCCGTCACATTGCCAACATGATAGACGCCGATTTTAAGTAGTTATGGTGAAGTAGTCAGCGCCTCGTCCCCCGTATGGTGCAGAGATTCGGCAGATTAGACCTTTCAGGGGACTTCCGGGGTTTCTCGTTTTTCCTTATTCTGTGTAATCTGCGTAATCTGCGGATTCACTCAACGGTTGAAATGATCATTCAGTCGAACATCGCCCAATCTTTCCAATCGCCGATCGTGCGCGTGCTGCTCGGCGCGATCGCGATGGCGCTGCTGTACGTCTTCTACAAGGAAGTACGGAAGATTCCGGCGAAGCTCTTCACGCTGATGGCTACGGCGTTCGTGGACATGGTGGGGCTCTTGATGATCATTCCGCTTCTGCCGTTTTATGTGAAGACACTCGGCGGTGCAGGTGTCGACGTGCTGGGACAACACTTCGGCATCGGAATTATCATCGGATTTATCGTCGCCGCTTTCACTCTCGCGCAACTGTTGAGCGCGCCGATGTGGGGCCGGTTTTCTGATCGGGTAGGTCGGCGGCCCACTCTCCTGATTGCGATCGGCGCCGCCGGGATTGCGTATTTGATTTTTGGTTTTGCGCATTCGTTGCTGGTCTTATTCCTCTCGCGCCTCGTGCAGGGAGCCGGCGGCGGCACCGTCGGCGTGATTCAGGCGTACGTGGCCGACTCGACTGATCCAAAGGATCGCGCGCGCGCGCTGGGATGGCTTTCGGCGACGACGAATCTCGGCGTCGCGCTGGGACCGGTGCTCGGGTCGTTCGCGATTGCGCTAGGCAAACGCGACCTGATGCCGGGACCGGGAACGCTGGAGATGGGGCACGCGGCGCCGGGAATCATGGCGGCGGGGCTCTGCGTCCTAAACATGATTTTCGTCGCGCGCTATTTGAAGGAATCGCGCGATTTCACAGAGCAGCAGGCCGGAGAGATCCGGCGCACTTCATCGCAGGCGATCTGGCGCGTCATCTCGCATGCGCGCGAGCCTTCGTCGCGTCTCATCTGGATCTATGCGATATCCATCGGCGCTTTTCAGGGAAGCTTTTCGGTGCTCGCGCTTTTTTTGAACGCGCGTTTTCAAGTTACCGAGCTGACGATTGGTTATTTTTTCATGTACGTCGGCGCCATCTCGGTTTTCGCGCGCGTGCTGCTGCTCGGACGCATGGTCGATTGGTTGGGCGAAGCGAATCTTTCGCGTCTGGGCCTCGTCCTCCTCGCCGCCGGCGTTCTCGGGATGCCGTTATCGCGAAACCTGGGGATGCTGGCCATCGCCGTGGCGCTGATTCCTTTGGGCACGGCCTTTACGTTTCCGTGCGTGACGGCGCTGCTGTCGCGGGTCATCAATCCAAACGAGCGCGGGCTCTACATGGGAATGCAACAAACGTATGGCGGCGTCGCGCGCATCATCGCACCGCTCTTCTTCGGCTGGGCGTTTGATTCGATCGGAGTATCATCGCCATACTTCTTCTCTTCAGCGTTCATCGTGGCGACGATCTTTCTTGGATTTGGATTGGATCAGTATGCGCGACCGGGACGCGTCGTCGCACGGGAGGCGAGCGGCGAGAAAAGAGAAGCGTAGCGGGAGTAAGTGTCCGCAGATTACGGAGAGGAATCTCAATGGCCCGCATCGGTTCCTACGCCAACGTACTCAAGTACAAGCTGGTCGTCGCCAAGGCCCGAAGAGTTGACGACCCCTTGAAACTTGCGCACAGGGTTCGGCATCTTGGCGACGCCTACTACTACGCGAAACAAACGGCACAAGCCGAACCTTGCTACGTCGAAGCTCTTTCGATTTATCGCGGCCACGAACACACGCAGCCGCTTGACCTCGCCAATGCCATTCGAAGTTTCGCGGTGCTCAAGGACGAAGTTAGCGCCGCGGAAGAGGCGCAACGTTTGTGGCAGGAGGCGCACGATCTTTACGTGGCGGTCAGCGATGCACCGGATATTACCGAAAGCTGGCGTCGCGGCGTCCTCGGCGGCGTTGCTGAAAGCGCGGCCCGGCTCGCGCTCCTGGCTCGGCGCCGAGGCGACCTTCAGCGAAGTCGCGAATGCCTCAGCGAAGCGAGTGACGCCGCCGAACTTTCGGATGATCCTGAAACGCTCCAGTACATACGCGAGGTCAGGCTGAAGCTCACTGCGGATTCGTGAGCCATGAGCGCCTGAATTGCACCGTGTTTCGGTTTTGGCTCGACAAGGCTTCGACAGCAGCCGTAACTTCCGTCGCGATGCATGCCGGGCCGTCTCGGTGGGGACCATTATCAAAGCGGAGGGAAACACAATTGCCAACTTTAACGAGTTAGCTCTCGCTGCCATCTATCGAAGCGCTTTCGCCGCTTCCAGAATCTGTTCCGGCCGGGCCCGCACCAAATAATTCTCGGTGAGGTTTACCCAGCGAACGGTGCCGGAGGAATCCAACAAGAACTCGGCCGGCCTCGCGATGTCTCGGCCTTTCTCTCCGGCGCCGGCGTGAACCAAGTCGTAGCGGCGAATCGTCTCGACTTTCGGATCAGAAAGAAAAGTGAACGTGTATCCGGCCTTCTGACATAGTTCGCGCGATTCTTCCGGACTGTCAACGCTGATCGCAACCGGGCGAATTCCTGCCTCATTGAACTTATCCAGACTCTGTTGAATGCCCCGAAACTCGGAGTTGCAAAGAGGTCACCAGTAACCCCGGTAGAAGATCAACACCACGCCCTTGGGAGCCGCTCCCTTAATTGGCGTCGACAGCAACTCGGAAAGCGACACCATTTTGTTGTTGGTATCGGCGAGACTGAAGTCCGGCGCCTTCTGCCCAATCTGCGGAGCGCCGTGAGAGGCCGGCAAGCGGCGCGCCATGATGAATGCCCCGAAAATAAACAAGCTCAGAATCCCGACGCTGAGGATTGCGAGGATGGAACTGACGATCTTGGATATCAGGCCGCGGCCACGTGCAAATGCGCGCCGCACTCCAACGAACAACAGCGCCGCGGCAATTCCGAATAACAGCAAATTGACCCAGGGAAAATCGCGGGTCACTGGCCACCAGACAAAAACCAGCGTGTAGCTGAATGCTGCCGCCAGCGTGAGCAGAAAGCCCGCCCAGATTTGCCAATTGAATTTTTGCAGCTTCATAAGCTACTTATTTACCACATAGGAGGCCGAGGGACACAGCGGGCGGCTGCGCGCATACGCTCAGGGTGGGACGGTTACAGAACCACGCGGTAGCGAGCGGGACAAGGGCGCGAGTTAAGCAATGAAGCGGATCGGATGCGATACGAGAAACGCGGGAGACCATTCGAGAACTGAATTTTTATCCCGCTCCCTACCGCTCGCGGTTCTGTACCGTTTCAGTCGTCCGCTGCGCGGACTAAGTGATCGAGGCAAGCGACGCAGTAGCGGAGGGCGTCATCATCTTGATTCTCTATCTCCAGATTTGATGGAAGAAATATGAAAGAACAGTCCAGTGGGTATAGGTCTGGTAAGCAATCCGGGAGAGTTTGAGCATGGCTTCAGCCGAAAGAAATTTGGCTTGTATTAGCTCCCAAGTTCCCGGAGTAATCTGTTCCCTTGAAGCTACTTCATAAACCTTTTCCAGATCACTAATAACTTCATTTTGGTCGGCGAACTCCGCACTTCTAACTTGTGAAATGAATTCCGCCAGCTTCGGAAGAATCGCGGAAATGGATTCGTTGGTGATTTCCTGATAAGTATTATCCTGTCCGCCAACAACATTGCCGGCTACACCTCCTACTATGTTAACGCTGTTATCTATGAAGTTAATCGTCGAAGGAAAGTGCTGAGTCGGTTTATCCGGGTGACTTATTTTATCTTCGATTTCGTCAATCGCGGCGGCGGTTAAAGAAACTGCCTCATCCGCCGGAAAAGAGACCATCCCCTTTTCTTCCCAATAAGAAAGAATCTTGAGCATCTGACCAACATACATATCGAGTTCTCTTGCTAATTCATAGATAATCACCATGCCGTGCTTATTGTCTGGTGCCATATCGTAAAGTTTTCGCAAGACTCGGAGACGCTTTTGCTCCAATGATTCACTTTGGTCATTCTGCATATTTTTTAGCTCCTCGATGCCGGCTTTGGTAACAACTTCTTGATGATTGGAATCCTTGCGCATGAAGTGCTTTTCTTCTAAGTAGTTCAAGTGCGAAAACAAGACATTCTGCTCAATTCCGTATTCTTCAAGAAGGATCCGCAAACTTTCATCGGCGTCAGGTTTATCATTGCGTTCTAAGAACACTTCTAAAATTGTACGGCGGTCATTTCTAACTCTCGTGCCCTGACATTGAAGGTGCCCATGCTTGATTCTGTTAGCCACGGCTCCTAAAAAAGCAGCGTGGCTTTCAACTTGGTTCTTAGCCCATTCTCGCCGCTGATAATCCATCGCCAAAAGGGAAGGATGCTGATCAAGCAATTGGGTTTGCAGGTCTTCGAATTCGCGAGATTCAGCGCTTCCCACCCACTCGCGAAGAAGCTCAACGGCGCTTCTCTTTTCTAAACGAAAGGTCTGAATCCCTTCAGCGACGCGTCGCTGAGAATCCACATCGTCGGCAGACTGAATGAGTCTTTTTCGTTGGTCGCTTAGTAAATCATGTACCTTCTTAGCGAGAGCGTCTAACTCGGTATGGTCCAGCTCATACATTTGGTACATTATACGTTAGAGTGGAGCCCTCCCTCACGGTCGGGCTATTGCCCAGGCGGTCGCTCATCAAGCCAACCTGACATCTCGGATCTCTCCTAATCATCCCGCTCGCGAACGGGGCGACGCTCAGATTGCGAATGGCGAATTTCGGAATATGAATTTGAACAAGAACGCGAGAATCGCTAGGCCGCAAACTCCGCGACGACAAACGTGCGCCGGCCGTTTTTCAGACTCACCCGGCCATTCAATTCTTCGTTTGCCAAGGCTTCCACTTCTTTCGCAGTTTTTTCGTCGATGTAAGGCTCGCCGCAGTTCGCGCAAATTCGCGCGGGTATGTCCGTGACGAGCAATACCGCCTTGCCGCGTTCAATCGGGAGCACCGTTGTGCCGCGCGTCATCTTCCTGTTCTTACAAACCACACATGTCATTTGCGTACACCCTTTCGCTCTTTGAAGCCTGCTTTCCAAATCTTTCGATCTGGTTCATAGGCGGTGACCACTGTCGTCTCGTCAGAAACCGGATCATCCTCGGCCACAACATGAATCGGCCGCTTACCATTCCATCCTAACATGAGATAACGGGGAGGTTCATCCGCCGTGTACCGCTCAATGACCTCACCTGTCTCAAGTACATCGCGCACGTCAGCCACGCTGATGCCGCGTTCGATCATGCGCTTCAAAACATAGCGAGGGAAAATGAGATGCATCGAGTCGGTGTCCTGACTGGTAGCTTCCTTTTAGAGAACCCGAAGCCCGCCGTCTGCGATTATGTTCGAGCTTTGCTATAATACACTCGCTCGCAAACGGGGGCGACAGGCTTCGACAGGAGCCGTAACGTCCGTCGCGATGCATGCCGGGCCGTCTCTGTGGGGACCGTTATCAAAGCGCAGGGAAACACAATTGCCAACTCTAACGAGTTAGCTCTCGCTGCTTAATAACCAGTGAGCGTCTCGCCGCAAGTTGCTCATGCGCGCGGAGCGAGATGTCACTTAGATGAGCTGGCCCACTGCTTCGGTCCGTGGCAGTGGGCAAGATTAAGCCGGACTAGTCTGCCTTAGGGTCTTGCTGTTTCACTTACCTAAAGCCAGGCAAAACCCGCTCGCGTAACAGTGAGTGGAAAGAGAAGCAGATAAGCATGTAGAGTCCTTCGGCGTTGGCTTTTGGATCCGGGTTCAATTCCCGGCGCCTCCACCAAACCACTAGTAGGCAGGAAGCAGTAAGCAGTAAGCAGTAAGCAGAAGGCAGTAGGCGGAAAGCTGACGACAGAGCGCCTTCCCTCCGATGACATGTTTCTCACCAGCCGATTATTGTTGTCGATATTCATCGCGCTGATCGCGATAACCTCCGCACGCGCACAAGGCGATCCTCACCCGGCAGAGACTGCGAGAGCGAATGCCCTCACCAGGAGCGGCAACCAGAAGATGCGCGATGGAGATTTTGATGGAGCCATTGCCGATTTCAATCAGGTAATAGAGATCGACAAGATATTTCCTGAAAACGTGCAATCCGGCACATACCTTAATCGCGGATTGGCTTTCCAGAAAAAAGGCGACCTCGACGCGGCTCTGGCGGACTTCAACAAAGCAATTAAGCTTCAGGCGAACAATGTCTATGCTTATCAGAATCGTGCGGGCCTTCACGAGAAGCGCAAGGAGATCGACGAGGCACTCGCGGATTACAGCAAGGCGATTAAACTAAACTCGAAGTTTCCGTTCGCGTACCGCGGGCGAGGCATGCTGCTGCTGGCGCAAGGCAAAGACACCGAAGCCGAAGCTGATTTCGCGAAATACCTCCAACTGTATCCAGACGGGAAAGACGCGCTGGAAAAGCAAATCAAAGAGGTCAAACAAAAACGCGTCGCGAAATAAGAATCCGCAGATTGCACAGATTAACGCATAACGAAAAGAGAAAGGGCTAAGGGCGAAGAGCTAAGGGCCAAGCGAGCTTTGCTCTTACCGCTTTGCCCTTTGCTTTTTGCGCTCTTCGTGTTGGGCGGCAACACTGCCAAACCGCTTGGGGTGGCGAATCGGTGCAAACGTTCCAGTGTGGCGGCGCGCGCGCGGGCGAACGCCTGCTGGTCACCGTAAAGCTGGAAAGCCCAGTTGGCCGCCAATTCCAG
>JBGPWS010000099.1:0-13275 GCA_041492345.1 Pyrinomonadaceae bacterium
GACCGATCTAAACGAGGCGCTGTGGAAGCAAGTGCACCTTGCCGATGTCGAACGCTTCAGTTACAAGGGCGCCGACGATTGGGACGTCGACGGCTTTTTTGTGAAACCGATTGGTTGGCAAGAAGGCAAAAAGTATCCGCTGATTCTGAGCATCCACGGCGGACCGGCGGGTCAGTACGGCGTCGATTGGTATCACGAGTTCCAGGTCTATGCGGCGAAAGGTTACGCCGTCTTGTTCACGAATCCGCGCGGCTCGACCGGCTATGGTCAGAAATTCGAACGCGGCATCGTCAACGAATGGGGCGGCAAGGATTATCAGGATGTAATGAATGGTCTGGATGCTGCGCTGCAGCGATATCCGTGGATCGATCAGGATCGCATGGGCGTCACCGGTGGCAGCTATGGCGGATTTATGACCAACTGGATCCTGGGCCACACCGATCGTTTCAAGGCCGCAGTCACCCTGCGCAGCCTTTCCAATTTCATCTCAGACGATGGCACGCGCGACGGTGCTTATGGCCACAGCCCGGATTTCGGCGGCGACATATTTCAGAAATACGAACTCTATTGGGATCGTTCACCGCTGAAGTATGCGAAGAACGTCAAGACGCCGACGCTGATCCTGCATTCAGATAACGACTATCGCGTGCCGATCGAACAGGGCGAGCAATGGTTTCGCGCCCTCAAACATTTCGGCGTCACCACGGAAATTGTTTTCTTTCCGCGTGAGAACCACAATCTCACCCGCACCGGAGAGCCGAAACATCTGGTCGAGAGCTTGAACTGGCAACTTTTCTGGTTTGACAGATTTCTAAATGGAAACACGAGCGCTGTGCCTCCGGATGCGAAGTGATGGCCTGGCAATAATGGTGACTTGCATCAAGAACTTTCGATTTTGGTTCCTGTGCGTGATGTGCTTTCTCATTCATAGCGGTACAGAACCGCTTGCGGTAGCAAGCGGGTACGATAGCTTCGACCTTGATCATCCAGGAATTCGACAAGCTTCCTTGTCCGTCTCACCCGAGCGGTTCCGTAACCACGCGCAACGGAAGCGCCCCGTCAAGCCCGCGCCGAAAGCGCCGGCGCAACCTGCGAACGAGCTGACCCAACTCAGAGACAGTTACATCAAGACGACCAAAGAATATAAAGCCAGCCTGCAAAGGTTGCTGGCTTTGTATGAAGGCAGTGAGCACAAAGCCGAACAACGCGTGGCTCAATCGAAAGACCTCTATCAAGACGGCCTGCTCTCAAGAAAACAATTAGAGGAAAGCGAGCGAGCATTAACGGTCGAGAAAGAAAAGGTGAGCGGCGTTGAGCAGCAAATAGCTTCGGCCGATACCCAGATTGCGCAGACGTTGATAGAAATCGAAGGCGACAAACAAATCGCGAAACTGGGTCGCGTACGCAAAGGAAGCCTGGTGCAAACGACTTCCTTCATTCGCTTCAACGGGGCCAGTGGATTTCTTCTGTCAAATGCCGGAAAGATTCAGGGCTTTTTTCTTCAGAAGTTCAGTCGACCACTTCCGATCGCGGTGTTTGGCCAGGGAGCGATTCACGATCGCTGGCGGCTGGACCACCACAATGCGATGGACATTTCGCTGAATCCCGACGGGCCGGAAGGTCAGGCGCTGATGGAATTCCTGCGCACGAACGGCATACCGTTCTCGGCGTTTCGCGGGGCGATACCCGGCGTGGCGACCGGCCCGCACATTCATATCGGACTACCTTCACATCGATACTGAAGAAAAAGGCAAAAGGCAAAAGGAAAAAGGCAAAAAGAGACTGAGGTGAGTCAAATATGTTGCTATCCAAATTAAGGCCGACTCGCCCACGAGCAAACTCACCGCCAGGAACACAGTCATACGCTGGACACTTTTTACCTTTTACCTTTTTACTTTTGCCTTCAGCTTGCCCCTACTTAATCTCGTCCAATCTTTCTTTGGCCTGCGCAATAAACCAACGCAGCTTGGTGAAGTCATCAAGCGTCAGCCAGAGCCGGGATCGATCAAAGAAGCCACCTTCCACTGCGGTGGTCACTCCGCCTGAGATTTGTTTGTAGACCATGATCTCAAAGTCGCCTTTGGTGCGGTAGCGAACTTCGAAGTGAGTGAGCTTGGTGATCGATTCGTCTGCTTTGGCCGCGGTATCGAACGCTTTGATAAGCGGATCGATCTCCTCATAGTCGATTAATCCGCGAATTTCGCCTGGCGGTCCGCTGTCGGCAACGATCGTGATCACCACGCCCTGGATGCGAGTCGAGTTGTTTGTGTCGCGTATCTCGGTCGCTTCAACGCGCGCGTAGCCATTCTGGGCCCGCACAGTCCCGACATACGTGCGTCCCTTGATCAGAATGGTTTCCAGCCGGCTCTCGAAATCTTCGAGCTTATTGCGGGGTTCGTAGAACTGCGGATCGCGTGGTGGCGGCACCCGCTCCCAGCGCCTCTGCGCACAGACCGAACCAAAAGACGCAACTACGATCAAGGCTGAGAAAACTAATGAGTGAGTTCGGTTCATAGAGTCATTCCTTTTCTGGTCCGCCGGACTTTCGGTTTGTGGCGTGCTCAATTGTTTAGAGTCGGGCTAATGAGCAATGGGCGCCCGACCAAGCGGGACTTGGCCCGCTGCTAAACCTCAAGACGAAATGTCGGATACTCGGGAGAGATAACCTGTTGAGTGTAACCTACGAAAGTGAGAAGAGTTCCAAAAAGAGTTGGTCCGCGTAGCGGACTACCGAAAATAGCCCAGCGATTTATCGCTGGGATCAGCCGTCAATATGAGCACGCAGTCCGTGAAGCGGACGGCTGAAGTTGGTTCCGGTTCGGTGATTTCAGTCGCCCGCTGCACGGGCTCACTTCTTATTGCGAACTCAATTCCCAGCACTGAAGTGCTGGGCTATTTTCAGTCCGTCCGCTGCGCGGACTTGCAAAACGCTAACGCTCTTTCGCGATCAGCGGTTCGGAATCCGCCTCGGGCAGTCTTTCGCGCGCGCCGATACTGGTTGGGAGCGGCGGCGGCGGATTGGCGACCAGCTTCTCGAGCGCTGAGTCGACTACTTCATTGATGCGAGTGACCGGTACGATCTGCAATTCGCGGCGCACGTCTTCCGGAATATCTTTCAGATCGGCCTCGTTGCGGGCCGGCAAAATGATGCGGTGAATGCCGGCACGATGCGCGGCCAGCACCTTTTCCTTAATCCCGCCGACGGGGAATACCAAACCAGAGAGAGTGATCTCGCCGGTCATAGCGGTGTCGGGCCGCACGCGGCGGCCGGTGTAAAGCGAAGCCAGCGCCGCGGTGATCGTCACGCCCGCGCTGGGTCCGTCCTTCGGAATCGCGCCGGCCGGTACGTGGAGGTGCACGCCATACCCTTTGAACATTTCCGGCCCGATGCCGAATTCTTCCGCGTGCGACCAGAGATACGAACGCGCGGCGCGCGCCGATTCCTGCATTATTTCGCCAAGCTGTCCGGTGATCGTCAGGCCACTGCCGCCCGGCAACAGCGACGCTTCGATGAACAGAAGCACGCCGCCCATCTCGGTCCAGGCCATGCCCGTGGCCACGCCCGCGGGCAATTCTTTGCGCGCTTCTTCGGGATAGAAGCGTGGCGCGCCGAGAAAACCCGGAATGTCGCCGGCATCGACGACAACCTTTTCGGTTTGCCCCTGCGCGATCCTCAAGGCAACTTTGCGGGCTACACGGCCGATGGTCCGTTCGAGCTGGCGCACGCCGGCCTCGCTCGTGTAGCGGGCCGCGATCAGTTTCACGGCGTCGTCTGTGATCTCGAGTTGCTCCGGAGTTAAGCCGTTCTCGCGTACTTGCCGTGGCAGCAGATATCGTTTCGCGATCTCCAGCTTTTCGCGATCGCTGTAACCGGCAAGTTGAATCACTTCCATGCGATCGCGCAGCGGCGGCGGAATCGGCCCGAGCTGGTTCGCGGTGGCGATAAAGAAACACTTCGAAAGATCGAACGGCAGATCGAGATAGTGATCCGTAAAAGTATTGTTCTGTTCGGGGTCCAGGATTTCCAACAGCGCCGACGCCGGATCGCCGCGATAGTCAGCCCCCAGCTTGTCGATTTCGTCGAGCATCATGACCGGGTTATTCACGCCCGCACGGCGGATCGATTGGATAATGCGACCGGGCATCGCCCCGACGTAAGTGCGCCGGTGACCGCGCAATTCGGCTTCATCGCGAACGCCACCCAGACTCAAACGCTCAAAGTGGCGAACCATGGCGCGGGCAATTGAACGACCCAGGGACGTCTTGCCGACGCCGGGCGGTCCGACAAAACAAAGTATCGGACTCTTCGCGTCGGGACGCAGTTTGATAACCGCCAGGAATTCCAAAATCCGCTCTTTAACATCCTGGATGTCGTAGTGATCTTCGTCCAGGACCTTCTGCGCTTCATTCAAATCAAGTCGATCTTCGGAAGATTTTTTCCACGGCAGTTCCAGAATGAAATCGAGATAGGTACGGATAACTTGATAGTCGGGCGCCATCGCCGGAAGTTTCTCCATCCGGCCCAATTCACGTCCGGCTTCCTTGCGAACTTCGTCGGGCAGTAAGGCTTTCGCCAGACGCTCGCGCAACTGCGCAGCTTCCGCCAACTCGCCGGTTTCGTCTTCACCCAGCTCTTTCTGGATCGCTTTCATCTGCTGGCGCAGCACGTAATCGCGTTGCGCCTTGTCCATTTCTGTCTGGGCTTCGCTGGCAATCTTCGAACGCAGGCGAATGATCTCGACTTCGCGCGCGAGAAAGTCATGGGCCAGATGCATCAGCTCGTCCACCGTGTTGGCTTCGAGCATCTGCTGCTCTTTCTCAACCCCGAGACTGAGGATCGAGCCGAGGAAGTAAGCGAGCCGGACCGGATCGTCCGCGCTAAGCACGACCATGCGCACTTCCGGTGGCACCTGCGGCAGGTAAGCCAGCGCCTGTTGAATCAATTGCTGCACATTGCGCTTAACTGCTTCGACTTCTTCCTGGTTCTTTACTTCGAGATCGGGAAGAATCTGCGCGCGCGCGCGCAGGAAAGGCTCGCGCTGCATCCATTCCAGCACGCGGATTCGATCCGATCCCTGGACGATCAAGTGCAGCGTGTCTTCGACGCGCTCCATTCGTTTGATCATTACCAGCGTGCCGGCTTCATAAAGGTCCTCGGGCGTCGCGTCATCGTCCGAACTCTTGTCCGGCCGCACACTAATACAAGCCAGCAGTTTTTCTTCGCTGGAAAGCGCGGCTTCAACCGCGGCCATTGAGGCCGTGCGCCCCACCGCGAGTGGGACCATCGTCTCCGGGAAGAGCGTGGTGTTTGTCAGCGGTAGAACTGGGATCTCAAACGGCACGCCTTCGCGTTTCGTTGAGGCCGGCGGGGTCGCTTCCTTGTCGGATGTTTTCTCTGCTTCAGCCATTGGTTTAGAAGAATGAAAGCTCGGTCAATAATAAGCCGGGACTGCAAGATCACTTTGGGCTGGCGGCGCACGCGCGGCCTTTCTGGCCCGCTTCTTCTTCCTCATGCAGCCGCAAAATCAAAAGGCCATCATGATAATCGCGTTCGATCGTCGCATGCTCGATTGAGCGGGGAAACTGAATCATTTTTTCAAACCGGCTATAAGTGATCTCGAGCTGGTAATGCGAGACGCCCTCTCCGCAAGTACCATCGCGCCTCGATCCGCTAATGCGCAGCAACGCACCGTCGAGCGTGATCTGGATATCCGCTGGTTCAATTCCCGCGAGGTCCACTTTCACGATCCAGCCGTTGACGGTGCGATACACGTCGGCCGCCGGGCACCACAAACGTCCCGAAGGCCGCTTGTCGCGCGCGCCCTGGACCAAACGAAAGTAACGCTCAAGCGATTTGCCGGGCATGACGACAGCTCCGCTCAGAAATCATTGAAAGTTTCGGGGGGAAATCGATGAGTGGATTATAAAACTTTCGCGGGCGAATGTCAGGCGAGGTGTAGCGCAAGTTGCCAGCTTGCGTCATTCGACCTACGTCGCACTTGTTGATTCTCCCTTCTCCCTTTGGGAGAAGGGTTGGGGAAGAGGGGCGTAGCTAGGGGCTCGATACCTCAAGCCCTCTCCCCGGCCCTCTCCCAAAGGGAGAGGGAGGATTCAGCCGTCCTTGCCGATCGCTTCGACCGGACAACAAGCCAGGGCTTCTTCGCAAGCCGCGAGCTCTGCTTCATTTTCAGGCTGCTTGCTGACGTAGGAGTATGCGTGCTTGAAAGATCGGAGGAAGTTGTTGGGAGCGGTATCGCGGCAGACGTCGCAATCGATGCAGGAGGAATCGACGTAGAAGGCGCCGTCAGTGTTTTCCTTAACTTTGTCGTTTCGGTCAGGCACGAGTCCGCAGATTACGCAGATTTCACAGATTAGACAAACTCACCAAGAGGTGGAAGGCTTTTGTGCTCATCCGTGCAACTTAGTGTGATTTCGTGGATCGTTCTTAATCGGATAGCCGAAAAATGCGATCCACTAAGTCACACGAATCAACACGAACTTACGTATCTTGGCCGCCATCAAAAACTATTTCCGGCGACCGTGAAGAACTAACCAGGCGGCAGTAGCAGCTTGTTTCTCGTCAGCTCGCCATGGAGGAGCCAGGGTGCGTCCTAAATCATTCAGCTTTCGCTTTACATCGGCACTTTCTGCTCCGAGTTCGGTCGCTGCAATTTGGTCGAGTTCTCGATCTGAAAAGGTTCGCCTCTTTAGCCCGTTTGCATCTGCTGCGAGGTCAAGCACTCGTCGGAATAATACCCCCTCGGCAGCATGTGCGCGGATGTGGTAGTTGCCGATGCGCGCCAGATCGCGATCTTTTGCACCGACTATTCCAGCTCCGCACACGCGCATTCCCTCAGCCTGCAGTTCTTTGATCAGACGTGCGAGGGTCTTTCGGGCTATCGCTTCGATCGCGGCCGCGGATTTCCTCACCGCTTTCTGACTTTCTTCCCAGGGCAGGTCCATTACCTCATGGTAAGGTTGGGCGGTTGCAGGTATCTTCGGATCGGCGAGTGCAATCTCTAACTTCCTCAGGACCAGCGGCGCATCGATCGTCCCACCCAACACTACGGCGATGGCGCGGGCCGTCTTTGCTCGGAGACCAATGCTGACGATGTTGGATTTCTTATCCACAGATTACGCAGATTGGCAGGATGAGGTCAGTACCGGGAGCGGTAGCGACCGGGTTACTGTCCGTACAATCTCGACTATCACGTGGACTGAGACCCGGTCGCTACCGCTCCCGGTACTGACTCCATGATGGACGATCACGAATGCGTCATTTCTTCCGGCTTGACCAGTTCGTCGAACTTTTCACCGGTCAACAAGCCCAGTTCGATTGCCGACTCGCGCAGTGAGATTTTCTTCTTGTGCGCGTTCTTGGCAATCTTCGCCGAGTTGTCATAGCCGATGTGCGGATTCAAAGCGGTAACCAGCATCAGAGAGTCGCGCAAATATTCATCGATCTGTTCGCGATTGATCGTCATGCCGGCGATGCAGTATTCCGTAAAGCCGTGACTGGCGTCGTGCATCAGACGAATCGAGTGCAGCAGATTGTGAATCATCACTGGCTTGAAGACGTTCAGCTCGAAATTCCCCTGCGAGCCGGCGAAACCAATCGCCGCGTCGTTGCCCATCACCTGCACCGCGATCATCGTTATCGCTTCGCTCTGCGTGGGATTAACTTTGCCGGGCATGATCGACGAGCCGGGTTCGTTCTCAGGAATAATCAATTCGCCCAAGCCACAGCGGGGCCCGGAAGCCAGCCAGCGAATGTCATTGGCGATTTTCATCAGCGACGCGGCCAGAGTTTTCAACCCGCCGCTACAGAAAACAATCTCATCATGAGCCGAAAGCGCCGCGAACTTGTTGGGATGTGATTTGAAAGGCAGCCCGGTTAGTTCGGAGATCTTTTTCGCGGCCCGCTCGCCGAATTCAGGATGAGCATTCAAGCCAGTGCCCACCGCCGTGCCGCCGATCGCGAGATCATAGAGTCCCGGCAAGGTCGTGTTCATCCGATCGATGTCGCGCGCGAGCAAGCTGGCCCAACCGGACATTTCCTGACCAACAGTTAACGGAGTCGCGTCTTGTAGATGCGTGCGGCCAATCTTCACGACGTCTCTGAACTCTACAGCCTTCGCATCGATGGCGCTTTTTACTTCCCGAACCCGCGGTATCAACTGATTCATCTGCTCGGCGGCGGCGATGTGCATGGCGGTGGGAAAGGTGTCGTTCGACGACTGTGACAGGTTCACGTCGTCGTTGGGATGAATCGGTTTCTTGCTACCCTTCACGCCGCCCGCTATCTCAATGGCCCGATTCGAAATCACTTCGTTGGCGTTCATGTTGGTCTGCGTGCCGCTGCCCGTCTGCCAGACGCGCAGAGGAAAATGCTCGTCGAGCTTCCCGTCGATCACTTCATCGCAGGCCTGCACGATCAGCTTTGCCTTTTCCGGCGCCAGCTTGCCGAGATCCTGATTAACCAGCGCCGCGGCCTTCTTGAGGATACCGAAAGCGCGGATCATCTCGCGCGGCATCACGTCGTTGCCGATGTTGAAATGGAGCAAAGAGCGCTCGGTCTGCGCGCCCCAATATTTATCGGCTGGCACTTCGATCTCGCCTATCGAATCGGTTTCGATACGGGTGTTTGGTTTGGTGGCTTCTTGAGACATTAGGTTTCGCGCTCTTTGCGCCTTTATGTTGAGCGGCCGCGTCCACTCAATAATAACATCTCGCGGTGCGGGAGTGAGTCACGGCTTCAAGGCTTCAGTGGTTTCTTTGGTGGCACGGCTCTTGGAATGTCGCCGTCGTCCAGGTTCAGTTGCTGACTGTTTTCCTGCCCGCTCAATTTCGGAGGGCCGCCACGCAAGCCGGGCGGAAGTTTCGGCGCGGAAATCTTCACCGTCGCTAGTGCTTCGGTGCGCCGCAGAATCGCGCCGCCGCGTCCCGCCACCCAGACGTTCGAACCGCCGCGATAGGCGACCCCGAACAGCGGCGAACTCGTAATGGTCGGCTGTGTCTCCCAGGTCAACCCACCGTCCCGGGAAGCCAGCACGCGGCCCTGGTCGCCGGCAATCATGACGTCATCGCGTGACGCAACCGAAATCGCAAACAGGTTCGTCTTCACACTGCTCTCTTGATCTTTCCAGGTCTTGCCGCCGTCGTCTGTGCGCAGAATGATTCCTTTTTCGCCGACAGCATAACCGCGACCCGCGCCGGCAAAAGCCACGGCGTACAGCCACTCTCTCAAATTATGTGAAACGTCTTTCCACGTTTCGCCGCCATCTTCAGTGCGCAGGATCGTGCCGCCCGATCCGACCGCGACGCCGTGCTTTTCATCCACGAAGCGCACGTCTTCGAGCCAGGCTTTCGTCACCGAAGGAACCAGACGCCAGGCGTTGCCGCCGTCTTCCGTCTTGAGCATGTTGCCGCGCGCACCGACGGCCCAACCCAGTTTTGCCGAGACAAAACACACGCCCAGCAATTCCTGTTGAGTATCGGTGTCTTGTGGCGTCCAGACGATTCCTCCGTTCTCAGTATGCAGAATCGTTCCCTGTTCGCCGACGGCCCAACCATTGTTTTCATCGATGAAAGTGACTGCGTCCAGACGCACATTCGTGCCGGAGGGCCGGACCGTCCAGAACTTGCCGCCTGAGCTGGTCGCCATAATTTTTCCGTGCCCGCCGACCGCCCAACCACGCGAATTGTCGAGAAAAAAAATATCCGATAGGTCGTCGCGACCGCCTTCGGTCAGACGCTGCCAGCCAATGCCACCATCATCGCTGCGGAGCACCAGGCCATCGTTGCCCGCGGTCCAGCCGGTGTTCTCGTCAGCAAAGTAAACCGTCACCAGCCGTGGATTGGTTCTGACGCTTGCCGGGAGCCAAAGCTTTCCGCCGTTCGCAGTGCTTAGCACCAGGCCATTGTCTCCGGAGATCCAGCCGTGTTGCTCGTCTGAAAAAAAGACCGAGAGCAAGTCGTTGGTCATCAGAACGTCGACGGGTTCCCAGGTTAAGCCGGCGTCGTTGCTCAAGATCACGCGTCCGCCATAGCCCACGGCCATGGCCCGTTTCGGCGTGATGAAAGTTACGCTCGTAAACGGTTGTGTGCCCAGCAGCACAGCTTCCTTCCAATGTCGGCCGCCATCAATGGTGCGCAGCACCGTGCCGCGATCGCCGGTGGCCAGTCCGGTGTTCTTATTGGCAAACGAAACTGTGTAAAGATGGACGCGGGTCGGACTTTTCTGCGCGGTCCAGGTCAAACCGCCATCAGTCGTCGTGATGATGCAACCGTAAGTACCTACTGCCCAACCACGTGTCGGACTGTCGGGAGCAAACGTAATCGAGTAGAGATGATCTTTGGTCGGGGTACGGATCGCAGTCCATTTCTCGCCGCCGTTTTTCGTAATCACCACGATGCCGCGCGCGCCGACAACCACCGCGCGCTGACGATCCTGCACGTAGAGTCCGTTGAGACTCGCGACCAGTCGCGTGCGCTGGCTTTCCCACTGAAAGCCACCGTCCGCGGTGTAAAGAATCACGCCGTCCGCGCCCACCGCCCAACCGTGGAGTTTGTCATCGGCGAAACGAATGGCGCTGATGGCGTTACCCTGCGGTCGAGGGTTCTGCCATTCCCAGCCGCGGTCGGCTGTTTGTGCGAGGGTTCCGGTAGCAAACAATACGAGAGGGAGAATTACTGCCAGGCACAGTGCCAGGTTGCCAACGGCTTTGCCGCCGCCCACTGCGGAAGGCCTTCGGCTTTCCGGGAGAGCTCCGATCTTATTTGTGAGGCTATGCCTCACCCGACTCGCGAGACGGGGCGGCGTACGGCAACGGACTGGTTTTGAAGACTGTGATAACACGTGCTCTCGCTGAATGAGTGGTTGTCTGGGTTTGCCTGAGGATTATAGATTCCTACCAATGGGAAAGCGAGCGCGAAGCGAGATCAGGACGAGTCCGCAGATTACTCAGATTTCACAGATTAGACAAACTTAGAAGAGAGCATGGCAAAGCAGGCGGTTTAGGGAATGTCCTTAATCTGATTGTCTTGATGGTAATCGGTGAAATCTGCGTAATCTGCGGATTAGGCCAGTCTCAAAACAATTCCGGCTCGTCTTCAACCTCGTCTTCAGGCTCGGTCACGCCCACCCTATCCACCGCGTCCTGCAGGACGCTGGGCTCGACATGACCCAGCGCGGCGATTTTGCGTGCGGCGCGATCGGCGGCTTCCTGAATCAAATGGCCGGCATGACCCTGCTCCCAGTTCCACTCGACTTGATGGCGGGCGGCGGCATTGTCCAAACGCTTCCACCATTCGTGATTTGTCTTGCGACGAAAACGGCCGCACATCGTCTCGACGACATAGCGCGAGTCAGTGTGCAGACGCACCAGGCAGGGTTCTGTTAATGCTTCGAGGCCGAGCGCGGCGGCGGCAATCTCGGCCTGCTGATTGGTTGCCCTGCCCAGATAAGTTCCGAACGCGCGCCACAGTCCGCGAAAACCGAGCAGGGCTACCGCCGCCGCGCGCGTCTCCTCGCGGCCATTGCCGAGGCTCGAACCGTCGCAGAAGATGGTGACTGATTTCATGTGCGGTACTTCTTATCGTAACGCAAACTGTTAGTTTGCGACGAAAGCTCGTATTATTTCAATCGATGCTCAACGCCGGAACCCTTACATTCGAGGAATTTGCCATGCGCGAACAAGTGCCCCTGGCGACGATCCATGAGGCCGTGCTCGAATTTTTGCGCGGGCGCGATGATGCTGTTGTGTTCGGGGCCCAGGCCGTTAACGCCTACGTGGGTGAAGCGCGAATGAGCCAGGACATTGATCTCATTTC
This sequence comes from Pyrinomonadaceae bacterium, assembly GCA_041492345.1. Classification (GTDB taxonomy): domain Bacteria; phylum Acidobacteriota; class Blastocatellia; order Pyrinomonadales; family Pyrinomonadaceae; genus UBA11740. The sequence continues at coordinate 11,833 of JBGPWS010000099.1, forward strand.
CACGCGCGCGGTCGAACTTGCCGAAGAGTTGCGCGAATACTTGAGCGAACATTTTCACATTGCTATTCGTGTGCGCGTGGTGGGCGCCGGTAAGGGCTATCGCCTGTTTCAAATTCAGAAAGCCCGCAATCGTCACCTGGTGGATTTGCGCGCCGCCGAATCCCTGCCCCATGCCGAACGAATCGAAGACGTTCTGGTAATGTCGCCGCCGGAACTTATCGCACACAAGGTGATCTCGTATCACTCCCGACACGGTCAACCAAAGGCCGGAACGGACTGGCGCGACCTGGCGATGTTGCTATTAACGTTTCCGGAGTTGAAGAAGGAACTGGGTGCTGTTAGCGAAGCTTTGAAATCAATCGGCGCTAATGAAGATGCGGTGAAGACCTGGGGTGAATTAGTAGCGCAAGAGATCGTCGAGCCTGAGGATGACGGAGAATTCGAGTGACTTGCGACCCACATCAAGAACGAATCTGCGGAACGGGAGGCACGCTAGATTTATTGCCTTGGAGAAGAACCTCGCGCGCCGCCCTTTGTGCCCTTATCGCATTCATTGAGTTAGCTGAACGCACAATGTACACGACCTCATTGCCAAAACTTTTTAGTTCAAGGCGCCTTTCAAGAAAGCGAACACCCGAATCCAGTCCTACCCTCCTTTGATAGTCCCGTTTGACGGAGTCAGTAGCTAGAATTCCTTCGCGTGGCAATATGTGTTGGACACGCGATGTGAGATTTACGTTCAGGCCGTAAACATCATTGTCTCTGACCTGTACTTCACCCGAGTGTATGCCAACTCTTATGCTGATGTACTCCACACCTGTGTCGTTGGCGAAGTCTATCGCGAATCGGACGGCGTCGCTCGACGTGCGGAATGCCATCATGAGAGAGTCACCGATTACTTTTACAACAAAGCAGTCGTACCAGTTGGCATAGAACCTCGCTCGGGAGAAGTGGTCGAACAGATCGTCAATCCACCTGTTGTCACCTAATCTGATTCCAATAGCTGTCGAATCAACGATGTCGGTGAACAGGAGAGTCAAGCCTAGATGTTCGGCTCCAGCCCATTGTTGGAGAGTTACCAAGCTTTGATCTTCAGGTGCGCTCATACTCAATCCTCAGCGACATCACTCATTAACTTTCAACACCGCCAGAAACGCATCGTGGGGAATCGCTACGCGCCCGACTTTCCGTACTTCTTCTTCCACTCTCGATAGTTCTTCGGAATTTCAGCCTTCTTCAATTGCTGCCAGGCCTTGAGCGCGTGCGCCCTGGTTGCGTGCTTTTCGCCAGCCAGGAAATCGGAAAGAAAATTTATGTATCTGCCCGAAGGAGCCTGGGGGAAATTGCCCTGGACCTGATTCAATCTGACATATTGCCTTACCAAGTCTCGGTAGGTAATTTTGATTCCATTATCGATCTGCTGCTCTCGCCAACGGTTGAGTC
>JBGPWS010000034.1:0-19754 GCA_041492345.1 Pyrinomonadaceae bacterium
CCAGTGTGAATGGCGACCGAACCAAGCTTGGCAGCGAGAGTTGGATCTGTTTCGGCTACCGACAGCGCCGCCCTCACGAGAGCTTCGGCGCTATCATTGTCAAGCCCATCGTTTCTGTCCGAGTCCTGAAGGGCTTCGGCGATTTGACTTCCTAAGTCGGCTTCGAGAGGAGCGATGAGAGGAATCAAGATCTGGATTAGTGCACGTCTGTGGTCTCGCTCAAGCTGATTCTCCTTTTGATCCGGTCGCTTGGTTGCATCGACAGCTTTCTGGAGCCATTGTCGGGCCCTCGCGTGATCCTCTTTCCACCATAAAACACCCAATCTAGCCCACAGCACCGCCCGATCGTAACTGCTAAGGACAGAGGCATCAGACACAATATCCCTCGTGATAGCCTCCGTCTTGAAGCTCCATAGTTCAACTTCAGCAGCTAGGTTTGATTTCGGCTGCCCTTGCGCCGAGGTTAACGAATGATGTGCGAGTATCAGACAGATAAGCGCACTTGCGCCCGAAAAATGACGCAACGCCTTGGTTAAAGGCCAATTTCTATTACTCGTACGCAAAACGAGGGCTGGACCTTTAGTAGGACAAATATCCACGCGCACCTTTGAGCATAAATCTACTCAATCAAAGTAAGGGGACGAACTAACGCAGTCCTTCTCCGAGCATCCGCCCGTGCCGGTGTAACTACTACCGTTACACGTCTCCGACAAGACGTTCCCGCTTCCATCGTAGTTCTTGTGACAGTATGTCCAGTAGCAATTACCTTCAGGTTTCGGGCATACCTTGCCACCATCCTCATCGGCTCTTACTCGTGAAAAGCCGCCAAACATTAGAGTGTAGACAACTACCATCCACACAACTGCCACTAGGAAAGGTACTAACGAGCGCTTAGTGAGTTTTTTCTTCATAACAAGGCTCCTCTTTCGTAGGACCCATCAACGGGTATTTGATTGGTAAATCTGGACGTACGTATAGTAGAAAGACTACTTGGTGTCAATGTCTATTTCGTTTTGGGTTCCGTACTATTTCGCTATGTGGGATCGGAGCAAGGCTTGATCATTTTAGTAACGGGATTAGCAGCGTGCCATTTTCTTATCGCGCCGCCTGCAAGTTAGAAAGAGATTTGCCGCCGATGGACCTGACGATCAAAACGCCTCGGGATTTCAACTTTCGCCGTACCGTCCGCAGCCACGGCTGGTGTGCGCTGCAGCCTTTCGAGTTGGACAAAGATAATTGGACCCTGGTTCGCGTGCTTGACCGCGGACAGTCTGAGCCATTAACCGTAAGAATTTCATCGCCGAATCGTGAAATCAAAATCAATACTTCGCGGCCAGTGGGGAAAAGAGCGGCCCAGGAAATCGAGCGCGACATCCGTCATATGTTTCGTCTGGATGACGACCTGCACGAGTTTTACCAGACCGTAGCGGCCAATCCGGAGTTTGCCTGGGTTGCACATGAAGGCGCCGGACGACTGCTGCGATCGCCTACGGTGTTCGAAGACCTGGTGAAAATGATCTGCACTACCAATTGTTCCTGGGCGCTGACGGAAAAAATGGTAGGCGGACTTGTAAACGAACTCGGCCGCCAATCGTCAGATGGCCGTAAATCCTTTCCCACGGCGGAAGCGATGGCACAAAAACCGGAAAAGTTCTTTCGCGACAAGATTCGCTCGGGTTATCGAGCGCCGTATTTGAAAGAGCTGGCGCAGCGAGTCGCATCGGGATCGCTCAACGTCGAGAGCTGGCTCACCAGCGAACTCCCATTGGACGAGTTGATCAAAGAAATGAAAAGTGTCAAAGGTGTCGGCAATTACGCGGCCGAGAACTTACTGAAGTTGATTGGTCGTTACGACGGTCTGGCGCTGGATTCATGGACGCGTGCGCAGTTTGCGCGTTTGCGCAACAACGGTCGGGTTGCGAGCGACAAAACGATTTCACGTTTCTATGCTCGTTTCAATTCATGGCGCGGCCTTGTGCTGTGGTGTGACATGACACGTCACTGGCTGGATCCTGAAAATATGGCCAAATGGTAAGTCGCTCGTTCACTTCTTTGGATGTACTTACAACTTTACATACTCTTAACTTTCCGTTCACACGAAATTGATAATTTTTTGCAACGCAACTTTTTGGGCCGCGTGATCACTAACTAGTTACAACGAAGAAAGCAGCTCAAGCGCGAAGGCGTACCGAGCACTCAAACAAACAGGGAGGAAAGTGATGAAAGTTTTTTTGAAGAGCACACTCGCGGCACTGATGATTTGCGCGCTCGCGTCGATCGCCGTTTTTGCCGCGGCTAAGGACAAGATCAAAACTGAAAGCGTGACGTTCGCGTCGGATGTAATGGTGAACGGCACGCTGGTGAAAGCCGGAGATTACCAACTCAAATTCAATGAAGAGACCGGCGAGTTGGCCATCATGAAGGACGGAAAGGTAAAGGCAAAAACTACTGCGCATCTCCAACCGCGCAGTGAGAAAGCCAAGAACACCTCAGTCAGGACCCGCGACAAAGGCAGCATTGCCGAATTAATCAGCGTTACTTTCGGAGGTTCAAATCAGGACGTGGTGGTAGGTGCAAACGGCGCAGCGGTAACAGGTAATTAGATTCTTGCTCCGGATTGTGGAAGGGCGCGCTTCGGAACACGAGGGTTCCGGGGCGCGTTTCTTTGTGGCACAGACTTAAGTCTGTGGTTCAGGCCCAATCACAGGCTGAAGTCTGTGCCACTACGCGCCGGTGCGATATCTCAAACCCAGCGCGATGATCTTTTGCAGTAAGCCTTCATAGTCGACGCCGCAGTGCTTCGCTGAATCGGCGAAATCTTCGCTATGAGCAATCTGCGGGTTGGGATTCGCTTCCAGCACATAGATGTTTCCGTCCTCGGTCACGCGATAATCCAGCCGAGCATACCCACTCAAAAAAAGCGTCCGATAGATCCTCTTGGAAAGTCGTTCGATCTTCTCACACATGGCTTTGTCGAGTTCAGCCGCTTTCGTTACCACGCCGACTTTTTCCTGATAGGCCGGATCCCATTTCAGCTTTGAGGTGGCGATGTTGGGCGCGCCTTCGGGGAGTTTTTCAATCACCAGTTCCCACGGCGTGTAGGTTTGCAAGCGCTGATTGCCGATCACGCTCACGTAGATCTCGCGGCCGGCGATGTACTGCTCGGCAATTGCGTGCGTCTTCGTCTGGCGATGAATGAACTCGACCCGCTCGGCCAGCTTTTCATCATCGTTAACGATTGAAGCGCGCGCGATGCCTACCGATCCTTCCTCGCTGATCGATTTCACCAGCAACGGAAACTTCAGCCGCTTCGATCGTTTCACTTTTCGGTTCATGTGAAAGACGGCGAAGGCGGGCACGTGAATGCGATGGTAGGCGAGGACCATCTTTGACAGCGCTTTGTCGCGACAGATGGTGAGCCCGCGGGGATTGCACCCGGTGTACGGCTGCTTCATCAACTCGAGGTAACTGACCACGTGCTGGTCGTACAAAGGATAGCCATGAAATTCTTCCAGCAGGTTGAAAGCGATGTGCGGCTTATGTTCCATCAAGGCATTGCCGATCACTCCCAGGTTGTTGTAAACGCCTACCGGCGACACATCGTGTCCAATCTTTTTCAGAGTCGAGATTACGTCCCATTCGGTCTTGAAGGGCGCCACTTCTTTCGCGCTCAGACCTTCGATGCTGTCTGGTGGGACCAGATCTTCGTGGCACAACACGATGACTCGAAGTTTTTTGAAAGTTTCTGCGCTCACAATGAAATCCTGTGGTAACCGGAATGGACCACGTTCATGGTTTGCACCGTGAGCATGATCATGGTTTCGCGTTTGGCTTGTTCACGGCTGCCGGTAACGCGCAGTTTCAATTGGCCGGCGCGCTCAATCATTAGTTTATACACATGATCGATGGCGTATTTGTGCACGCCGGTGCCGTCGGCGACCAGTTGTTCGACTTCGCGCTTGCTCGAGCGAAGAAAACTCACCGCTGTCATGCGCGATTTGTGTCGCGGGTCGGTGGAGAAAATGCGGCGCAAATCGGCGTCCAGGTAAGCCGGCCACTGAAATTCGTATTGCCGCTGCTTGTGCGCATAGTGCTCGCGCAACGTAACTCTGATCTCAGGTAACGTTTCGACTTTTCTGCGCACGCGGTTCTTCGGTCGCGTCCCGGCAATCTCCTTGAGCACTTCGTCAATGTATTCGAGTTTGCGCAGGGCCGGCCAATTACGATAGCGCCGGCGCCAGTTTGACCGTGGCTGTAGCCAAACCGCAAACGTTTCGGCGAAATCTTCCGCCGGGTGCGCCTGCGCGTACCACGCATCGAGGTTGAGCACGTAACGACGGCTGTTTGGTTTTGGCTTGTAAGTCCGCGGGTAACGCTGAGCGAAGGAGCCGAAGGTTCGCAGCCAGCTGCGTTTGAAGTGCAGACGAAACGCGTTGTCGAGCGCATGGCCCGCTTCGTGCCGCAGGGTGCGCATGCACTCGACTTCGGTGCCGCCTTCAACCTCCAGCATCTGCTTTCGTTCCAGCCGCATCAACCGCGGATGCGCCAGATAAAAAGGAATGGCGAATCCCGGAACACCATCGGGCGTAAACCATTCCGCCGACAACCAGACGTGCGGCTTAAAGCGAATGCCGCGTTCGTTCAGCTCGCTGTAGAGACGCTTAATGTGAGGTTCGAGAAACGATCCCTTGATCCGTATCGGCAGATCGCAGATACGCGTGTCGAGCAGTCGCTCATCCGAAATGAGGCTCCATTTGAATCGCGTCGGCACGGAGCGCCATTGTAGCTGCGATTTGTTTGCGAGGCTAGAAGGTTACGGGAGTGCGCCGGCAAAGCGAAGCGGCGACGGCGCTTTGGATTGCACCGTCACCGCCCGGATATGAAGATTCAGATGACTCGGCCTTAATCTGTGCTCAGGCCGAATCCAAAGCGGTGTCGCGCTGCGCTTGCCACCGCACTCCAAAAGTCTTACTGCTTGTTGAAGACCAGCGTCGAGTCGGTCGTTCCGCGTGAGCTTTCATTGTGACGGTTCACGGTCAGTACTTTGCCATCGCCCGACAGCGACAGCTTCTCAGTGGTCGTGAACTTGAAATCGGTGCCGTCGCGGCTTCCGGCGCGCACCGATGACAACTCGAGCGTCTTGCCGTCGGTGGCCCAGGTGGCCTTCGTCGTATTGCTGCCGCCCTGGACTTCAGCGCTTACTTCCTTGCCGTCGAGATTGAAAGTTCGCGGGCCACCCATGCCGCCACCGCGACCACCACCACCCGGACCTCCCGGAGGGGCGCCAGCCGGAGGAGCGCCAGCGGGCGGTTGGCCGGCGGTAACTTTCGAATCAATTGATATCGTTTTGTCGTCCTGCGTGATGGTCCAGACCACGCTTTCAGCGTTCTGCATTCTCGGGTCGAGGCCCTGGCTCTTCGTTTTGTCCAGGCTCCACGCGCCGGCGAAACTGGCAGAAGCTGCGCTGGCTGCCAACACGGCCAGCCCAAACGCCGTCATTAATCCGGCAATCAAAAACAATCGTTTCATCAGAAAATCCTCCGTTAGTTTGTGGTTCGCTTGTCTGCGCGATCGAGACTTTAATTGCGAGTTCGGTACCTAAGACGCGCAGAGAGGGAATCGGGTTACGACCAACTTTGATGAATGAGTCCCCGTACTGCAATAGCCGCACCGTCAGAGCGGCCTGAAAATGCTCCGGAACAAAGCGCTATCTCACGGCCGGGCTACCGCCCCGCCTCGACGCCAGGCCGAACTCAGCCGCTGGCCGCCGGCGGTTTGCAGCAGACTCATCGTGCCCATGTACCCGTAGCCGAAGCAGAACAGCAGCAGAAACGCGATCGGACCCCACATGTGCATGCGCAGCGCATAAGCAATCGCCAAAACAAAATAGAGCGCAAAGCTCAACTCGAGCAGCGGCAGCCAGCCATGCTTGCGCTTGTATTTCTTGCGCTTCCAGGATTCGTCATCGGTTTTTTCGACCTGGTACTTGGGTGTGCGCACAAAGTCAGACTTGACGCCGGCCAGCGCTTCCAATACCGCGCGCGCGTTCGAGAAAGCCAGTCCAATCCCGAGGCCCATCACCAGCGGCAGGTGCAGCAAACGCATGCTCCGTTTCTTGTCCAGATACCAGACGGCCGTGCCGTAAAAAAGCACTACCGAAACTGTCGAGAAGAAAAGTAACGGCACATCGAGCATCATCAGTTGATGCAGGCCCTGGTTGTATCGAACCAGCAACAGCGGGAACTGCATGAAGCTGGCCACGATCATCAACGGGTAACTGATGTTGCCCGTCAGGCGAAAGAACATCTCAAGTTTTACTCGCAGCGGCAGCGGCGCAGCCCAGATGCGCTTGTAAAGCTTGAACCAAACTTGCAGCACGCCCTTGGCCCAACGCCGCTGTTGCGCTTTGAAGGCGTTAATCTCAACCGGAATTTCCGCCGGCGCTTCTTCGTCAAGCAGGTAAACAAATCGCCAGCCCATCAACTGCGCGCGAAAACTTAAATCGGTGTCTTCGGTGAGCGTGTCATGCTGCCAGCCGCCGCTCATCTCAATCGCTTCGCGCCGCCAGATTCCCGCGGTGCCATTGAAGTTGAAAAAATTTCCGGACCGGTTACGCGTGGTTTGCTCAACGACAAAGTGTCCATCGAGCATGATCGTTTGCAGGCGGGTCAGCAAGTTGTAAGAACCGTTGATGTGGGACCAGCGCATCTGCGCGCAGCCGACGATCGGATCAGTAAAGTGATGAATCAGCTTGCGCAGGAAATCCGGCTTTGGCACAAAGTCGGCATCGAAGATCGCGATCAATTTTCCTTTCGCGGTCTTCATCCCGTTCTCCAGGGCGCCCGCCTTGAATCCAGTGCGATCGTCACGATGAATGTAGTGGATGTCGAAACCCTGGGCCGCGTACTTCTCGACCGTCGCGCGCGCGATGCTCACTGTTTCATCAGTTGAATCGTCCAGCACCTGAATTTCCAACCGGTCTCTGGGGTAATCAATCTCCGTGATCGCCCTGACCAGACGTTCAATCACGTACATCTCGTTGAAGAGCGGAAGTTGCACCGTGATGGGCGGCAACTCGCCGGCGGTGAACTCACCTTTTGGTTTTGGCGGGAACCTCGAGTACCGCCAGAAGTCGATTACCTGCTTGACGCGATAGACGCCATAGATCGCCAGAACCGTCAGGATGCCAAAGTAAATGATGAGTACGGTCCAATCGAAAGCATCGAGTTGATAGAGCGGGCTGATGTTCGCGGAAGTCTTGTCGATGACGTCGCAGAACCCGGGAGAGTCGATACAGAGATTGCCCGTCAGGGGACGAACGCAGTACCCGACAGATTCAATACAGAGATTACTTGCATGAGAACTAACATTCGTGGCGAGCATTGCTAACATCTGGTTTGGTTCTTCCGAGAACTTTCGTTATGTGCGGCCGCTGATCAATCGGGCGTTGAATTCTAACGCATTGGGACGGCCCGCTCAAAACTGACGTTCAGAGTGCCGACTTCAGTCGGATTCGTTTGATGAAATAAGGAGCCCAATCCAGGCGCAGCGATCGTTCAGATTGAATTCAACGTCGCCAGAGTGACATTGTCTTTGTGACGCTTCCGCCGGCAGGCAGGCAAAAAACCTCGTTTTTGCTGGGGAATGAGCAGCCTCGAGGCGTGGAACGCTCGTTGCCATTCGCGCGCACGGGGCAGAGGCTTTCCTCCAGCCCGTTTGCAAGAATGAGCACCTACCGACTAAACCAGATTTTTGTTTGGATCGTCATCACCGCCGGCACAGCCGTCGTACTGTTCTCAGGCGCGCACCTGTCTTTCGCACAAATTGATATTCGCTTCCTGCTACTGGCCCTTGCGACCGTGCTGATCGGCCCACGTTTGAGCATTCCGATCCCACGCGTCAAAGCCCACATCTCGGTTTCAGACACGTTCGTGTTTCTTTCGCTGCTGCTTTTCGGTGGAGAGGCAGCCATTGTGCTCGCCACCACCGAAGCGCTTTGCTCCTCCGCGCGCATTAGCAACAAAGTGCAAACGCATCTTTTCAATGCCGGCGTCATGGCGTGCGCAACGTTCCTTACGGTTTGGACCCTGCGACTTTGCCTTGGAGAAACGCTTACGTGGCGCGACGTCTACTCTTCCAACTATCTGGTCGCGCTTTGCGCCATGGCGGTCGTGCAGTATGCGGTCAATTCGCTTCTCGTTGCTACGAGCACCGCGCTCAAGGCCGGCGAACCTGTCTGGTCCACCTGGCGAAAGAACTTCATGTGGACGTCGATTACTTATTTCGCAGGCGCCTCGGCCGCGGGCATCATCGCCCGGTGCATCGGCAACGTCGGCTTCTTTGCTTTTAGCGCCACGATTCCGATCATCGCGATCGTCTACTTCACTTACTGGACGTTCATGAAAAACGTCGAGGGCGCCGCCGCGCAAGCCGAACTGGCGCGCCGTCACGTCGAGGAACTCAACCGCCACATCGCCGAACAGGCCCGGATCGGCAGAGCGTTGCGGGAAACCGAAGAACATTTTCGCAATGCTTTTGACTATGCCGCCATCGGCATGGCTCTGGTTTCGCCGCAAGGTGCGTGGCTGCGCGTGAACCGTTCGTTGTGCGAGCTGATTGGATATAGCGAGCAGGAGTTGCTGGACTCAAACTTCCAGGCTGTCACCCATGCCGATGATCTGGGGAGCGATCTGGCAAACCTCTATCGCCTGATGCAGGGCGAAACCCCGACGTCGCAGGTGGAAAAGCGTTACGTGCACCGCCTCGGCCAGATCGTCTGGGCGCTGAATAGCGTTTCGCTGGTGCGCGACTCAGATAACAATCTGGCTCATTTTATCTTTCAGATTCAGGACATCACTGAGCGGAAACGTGCTGAGGCGGCGCTGCAAAGCCTCTCGCTCGTCGATGAACTCACCGGTCTTTATAACCGGCGCGGTTTCCTGACAGTGACTGAGCAGCACCTGGCGTCCATTCGCCGCAACGAAAAGGTGCCGGTGATTCTCTACGCAGACCTCGATGGATTGAAGGAGATTAATGATTCGCTGGGTCACCACGAAGGTGACCGGGCCCTGGTTACGGCTGCTGAAATTTTCAAAGAGACGTTCCGCAGCTCAGACATTCTGGCGCGTCTCGGCGGCGATGAGTTTGTCGTGCTGGCCGCGATCGGTCCTGAGGAAGAAGCGGAATCACTCACGCTTCGCCTGCAGGAAGGGTTTGCTGCCTGCAACTCGCGGCAAAATCGTCCTTACGATTTGTCGATCAGCGTCGGCCTCGCACACTTCGACGATGAAGCGAGCCACTCGATTGAAGAGCTGATGGCCCGCGCCGATCGGGCCATGTATGAAGACAAGCGCCGCAAGCGCTCGCGCGAAGTACCTCCACTGACCTTCGTCAGGCCGCGAATTGAAGCGGTGGCGTAGATCTAGTCATCACTGGGCCGTCAGGCGCGAAACCTAGTGGCAGACGGAAATGCGCCTTTGCCTCCTGGGCACTGGGCCGTTTTCAAGTCTTATTAGATCAGAGTTCTTCTCTGTCCTTCCGAAACCGTTTAGACGGTTTCCCTTTCTCCTCGTCTTAATGATCTAATAAAATCAAACTCACAAACCTCACATCACTGTGCGCTCATCTTTAAGTTACAATCTCTGGCCTTGAGCGCACCTGACACGATCGCCACAAACGAACCCCCCACGTCACGCTGGCGCACGCTCGCGCTGCTGGCGATAGCTGAACTGCTGGGCATGTCGCTTTGGTTCAGCGGCTCGGCGGTAGTCCCGGCGTTGACTAAGGAATGGAATCTGACTGAAGGAGCAGCGAGTTGGCTCACGCTCTCTGTGCAACTCGGCTTTGTTGCCGGAACTCTGCTAAGCGCGCTCCTTAATCTTCCCGATGTTATCAGCCCCCGTCATTTGTTCACGGTGACAGCGATCGCGGCGGCGATCTTCAATGGCGCCTTTGGATTGTTTGCCCATGATGCATCTGTAGGAATCCCTTTGCGCTTTCTTACGGGTATGTTTCTGGCCGGTGTTTATCCGCCCGCAATGAAAATCCTCGCCACGTGGTTTCGACACGGACGCGGTCTGGCGTTGGGTGTGCTGGTCGGCGCACTTACGCTGGGGAAAGCGGCGCCTTATCTGGTTAACGGACTTGGCAGCCAGAACTGGCGGCACAACGTGATGTTCATTTCGCTGCTCGCCGTGGTCGGTGGTCTGGTGGTGCTGTTCTTTGTCGGCGATGGACCATACGCGTTACCGGCGGCGCGCTTTGATTGGAAACAAGTCGGCAAGGTTTTTGGTAATCGCGGTCTGCGTCTGGCGAACCTGGGTTACTTCGGTCACATGTGGGAACTCTACGCGATGTGGACGTGGATCCCGTTTATGATTCGCGCCAGCTTGTCACTTCGCAAGAGCGATTCGTCGCTGGCCGAAGTCGCCTCGTTCCTGGTCATAGGTTGCGGCGCCGCGGGCTGCGTCATCGCGGGGCTAATTGCTGACCGTGTCGGCCGCACAGTCGTTACTTCGTGGGCGATGGCAATCAGCGGCAGTTGCTGTCTGGTTATCGGTTTGCTGTTCGGCGCGAATCCGATCCTGCTCTTGATTGTCGCGGCGATCTGGGGAGCAAGTGTGGTCGCGGATTCCGCACAATTCTCGGCTTGCGTGACCGAGCTTGGGGATCCACAGTACATCGGCACGGCGCTGACGATCCAAACGTGTCTCGGATTTCTGTTGACGACGATCTCGATCGAGTTGATCCCGCGCTTCGTCAAGCTGGTCGGCTGGCGTTATGCGTTCATCATTCTCGCGCCCGGGCCGCTGTTCGGAGTGATTTCCATGCTGCGTCTGCGAAGTCTTCCCGAGGCAGTGAAGATCGCTCAGGGAAACAAATAAGTTCGCTGAAAGAGCCTCCATTCGCTGGGAGCGCGGACGTCCCGTCCGCACTGAGCGCGAAGCGCGAAAGAAGATGATTAGTCATAAGCTCTTAATACATTTGGCCAAAACCTTCGCGCCTGCGGGCGGGACGCCCGCGCTCCCAGCAATGGGTTGACTTGATCCCCCAATGTAAGCTGCACCAGTACTCAAACCCGGATCAGTTGCAGTCATCGCGCCGCCGGAGTCTAATATAGCCAGGAATGATCGGCGCAAAACTTGGGAATTACCGAATCCTCGAAAAGATTGGCGCCGGTGGGCAGGGAACAGTTTATAAGGCGACTGACACCAAACTTGGACGCGCGGTCGTTATCAAAGTCCTACCCCCGGAACTAACCGTCAAAGAAGCCAACCTCAAACGGTTCGAGCGCGAAGCGCGACTGGCGTCGGCGCTCGATCATCCGAATATCTGCACTATTTTCGATTTGAACGATATCGACGGCGTTCACTTCATCGCGATGCAGTTTGTCGAAGGGAAGAACGTTCGGGATCTGGTCAACGGACGGCCCCTCGATCTGCGCAGCGCCCTCTCGATTACCATTCAGGTCGCCGATGCGCTGGCAGCGGCGCACGCGCGCGGCATCATCCACCGCGACGTCAAAGCCGGCAACGTCATGGTCACCCCGTCCGGTCAGGCAAAGATTCTCGACTTTGGACTGGCAAAACTTATGGATGCTGAAGGCGTGGGTGCTGATGGAATCCATCATACCGACCTGACTGAAGTCGGCATTCCTTACGGTACGGCGACGTACGCGGCGCCTGAGCAGGCGCGGGGCGAGCGCGTCGACGCACGCGCAGACATCTTTTCCACCGGCGTGCTGCTTTACGAAATGCTTACGGGCACCTGGCCGTTTCAGGGAAAGACCAGTGTCGACGTGCGTCACGCCGTACTTCACGACGAGCCGCAGCCGTTGGATGAAGCGCGGCCCGGCGGAGCTCCAGCGCAACTACAGGTGATTCTCGATCACACGCTGGCAAAAGATCCCAAACAGCGCTACCAGAAAGTCGGCGAACTCCGCGATGACTTGCGCGCCGTCTTGCGCGACGTTGAAGCAGGCGCGCCGCAAGGATTTTCTGAGCCGATCACTACCGTGGCGCCGCGTCATCTTGCGGGCACCGGTCGCATGGGACGAGCACTGCGCTGGCTGCGCGGCGTCACCGGCGAGCGGACCGCGCCCCAACGCATCTCAACTTCCGAGCGCCCGATGCACGACACTCCGGTCACCAGTCTCGGTGATCGTGAGCGCAAGAGTGTCGCTATTCTTCCTTTCAGAAATCTCAGCAACGATTCGCAATCGAGCTTTTACGAATTCTCACTCGCCGACGCGGTTATCACGGAACTTGCACGGGTGCGCTCACTGGTCGTGCGGCCCTCATCAGAGATCGTCAAGTATCAGGGCTTACAGGTCGATCCGCGGCAGGCCGGTCGCGAGATGAGCGTCGCCGCCGTCTTGTCGGCTGGGTTCTTGCGCGCCGGCGATCGTATTCGGGTTACTGCACAATTGGTCGATGTCGACTCGGGTGATTTGTTGTGGAGTGATCGCATTGATGCCGACGCCACCGACATCATCAACGTCCAGGACACGATTACTCAGGAGATTTGTGATGGCCTGCGTCTGGAACTGACCTCGGACGAGAAGGTCTGGCTCGAACAGCAGAAAACCGCGAACGCCGAGGCTTACGAAGAGTACCTGCGCGGCCGCGATTGTCTGGGCCGGTACGTCTATCACACCGTCGCGCGCAAGGATGTCGACGAAGCGATCGAGCACTTTCAGCACGCGGCGTACCTCGATCCCTCGTTTGCCCTGGCCCACAGCGCGCTCGGCGCCGCTTACGCCAGCCGCGTAATGAAAGGTTTTGGCGAGCCGGACGATCATGCGCTGGCGCAAGAGGCCTTTGACAAAGCGCTGGCCCTCGATCCTCATCTGATCGAAGCTCGGATGAACATGATCTTCATCTACCTGTCGAGCGGGCAAAAGGCGCAGGCGCGCGCGGCTGCGGATCAATTGAAGCGTGAGGCGCCGAATGACGCCAGCGTGCATTTTGTGCGGGGCGTGTTGGCGCGGCTCGATGGCGATTATGACAAAGCGCTGCGCAGTTTGGATCGGATGGCCCGTTTGAATCCGGCGGAGCGGGTGGTGGTCAGCTATAACCGCGCCCGGCTGCTTACGTATCTTGGGCGCTACGATGAAGCGCTGGCCGAACTCGACGTGGGCGCCGCGCTCGAGCCGGACCATCCATTGATCAGGACCTTCCGGGCCCGCGCGCTCTATTATCGAGGCGAGCCGGTCAAGGCGGCAGAGATCCTTGAACAAGTTCTGGAACAGCATCCGCAGCTCGACGGCATCCGGCCTATCTATGCGACTTTTCTGAGTGCTCTCGGCTGGCACGATGAAGCCCGGGCGCAAATAACTGAGGAAGTGATCAAGACCGCGGACACCGATCACGACGTCGCCTATTGGTTGGCGTCGGCTTATGCCCTCGAAGGCCAGCGCGACCAAGCGCTTAAGTGGCTGCGCCGTGCAATCGAATTAGGAAACGAGAACCGGCCATGGTTCGAGCGTGACAAGAATTGGGATTCGCTGCGCAACGATCCTGAGTATCAACGAATAGTCGGTGGCATCTTCACACCGATGTCGGAAGGGGAAGAGGGGCAGTAGCTTGAGCGCGCGCTAGCTCCCTTCTCCCATCGGGAAAAGGGTGTAGAACTTGAGGTGTCTTAAAACCCTCTGACTGTTCTTATTTCCCCTCTCCCAATTTGGGAGAGGGGCCAGGGGTGAGGGTGCGAAGCTTGAACGTAGAAAGCAGGCCCTCTCCCCGACCCTCAACCCAGGGGAGAGGGAGAAAGAATAAAGATAATGAAGGCGAGACGCGGTACTCCCGCCCTCTCCCAACCCTCTCCCAAAGGGAGAGGGAATTATCCAATATGAAAACCTTCGTCGTGGGCGACATTCACGGACGTTGCGCGCAGCTTCTGGGGCTGCTCGATATGCTGCCGCGTGAAGAGTCCACGGACAAGCTGGTCTTTCTGGGTGACCTGATTGATCGCGGTCCGGACGTACCTGGTTGTGTCGATCACGTGCTGAATTTGTGCAGTTCGAATCCAGAGAATGTGATTTGTCTGCGCGGGAATCATGAGCAGATGCTGCTCGATTTTCTCGATGAAGCCAACCTGATCTGGGTGGAAACCGCGACGGGCGGAGATCGCACCTTTGAGCAGTACACCGAAAAGTCCCTCCGCCTGCGCACTGAAGCCGACTTTGACAGAGCGCGCGATCTAATCGCGAAAAAGATTCCCGCTAATCAGATTGAGTTCTTTCGCCAACTGCCGCTGTATCACGAAGACGACTACGCGCTCTACGTCCATGCGGGTTTGGAAAATGGAAAGCATCCGAGCGAGAGTTCGCCCCATGCTTTGCTCTGGACGCGCGACATGGATTTCTACAAGAGCTATCACGGCAAGCCCTGCGTCTTCGGCCATACGCCGACGCCGCTCTTGCCATGGCGGGGCCGCCTGGGCCGTCATGGGATTTATCTCTTCAACAGCGCGATTGGAATCGACACCGGCTACAATCTCCAGTCGCCGCTCACCTGCCTGTCTCTGCCCGACTTCACCCTTTACCAAACGTTCGCCGACGGCCACACCGCGACCCATCACATCACTTCGTTCATTCCGGAAACTTTGAAGGAAATGCAAAGGAAGGCTGCCTCAGAACAGAATGGACAGGATTGACAGGATTCACAAGATAGAAACAAAAAGGAGAGTGTGCGCGCGTTTAGATAACACAAGAGCACACTGGCCAGGTTAACAGCGGAGCTGTTTCATCCCTAATCTTTCCTTCTTAATCTTGTTCATCTTGTTAATCCTGTCTCTAATCATTCGTACCGCAGACACTCGATCGGATCCAAGCGCGCAGCTTTGCGCGCGGGCCAGACGCCAAAGATCAATCCCACTCCAGTGCTGACTGCGACTCCGGTCGTCACGGCCCACATCGGAATCGACGCGGGCAGGCTGGGAAACAAAAGCATGACCAGTTTGCTAATGCCGATGGCCAGCACGACGCCCAGCATCCCTCCCAGAAATGTCAGCGTCATGGCCTCAAATAGAAACTGATTGGTGATGTCGCGTCGGCGCGCGCCGAGCGCTTTGCGAATTCCTATCTCTGCCGTGCGTTCAGTGACACTCACGAGCATGATGTTCATCACCCCAATGCCGCCGACTAAAAGTCCCAGGCTGGAAATCGCAATCGCCACCAGCCCAATCATCGCAAAGATGCTGTCAAATTGTGTGACAAAGTTATCGGCAGTCTTGACGTCAAAGTTATTGGGATCTCCAAACTTTACATTGCGCCGCCGGCGCAGAATATCCTCCGACTGAGCCACAGCCTCGGGGAGTTGCCCCGAGCGGGCACGAATCACGAACAACAGCCAGCCACGTCCGGGCGCGACCTTTTGCGCCGTGCGCAGCGGAATCAGAACTGCGTTATCTTCTTCGTTCTCTCCAAAGAAACCGCTCTTCCGTTTCTCCAATACGCCGACAATCTCGAAAGGTAAGCCGCCCATGCGCACTTCAGTGCCCGCGATGTTGTTCTGCTGTCCGGGAAACAGCGCGTCGGCGGCGTTGACGCCGATCACCATGACATTGCGGCGCTGGTCTTCGTCGGATTCAGTAATGAAGCGGCCCTCGCGCACAGTGACATTCGCAATCTTCTCGTAATTCGGCGTCGCGCCCTCGGTGTTTCCCCAACGATAGTTCCGTCCCTGATAACTAATGTTGTCGTCGAACGGGCCGCCGCCGTAGCCAACGTTTGGCGCACAAACTGCCAAATCTTCAACGGCGCCGGCCTGAGCTTTGATCGCGTCGGCGTCGGCAACTGTCAGGGGCTTACGCAGTCGTTCGGCGCGATCCGAATTCACTCGCGGTCCCGTCGTAAGGTGAAAAGCGTAGATGTTGTTGGTGCCGTACTCTTCGATGATAGCGACGATGCTTTGGCGCATGCCGGTGAGAATCGAGGCGACTACAATCGCGGCCGTGACGCCGATAACGATGCCCAGCACCGTGAGAAAACTGCGAAACTTGTTGGACCGCACGTTATCGAGGGCCATCGAAAGCGTTTCGCGTAGCAGGATTTTGGGAATTCGAAGTTTCATAAGGTTCTAACCACAAAGACACCAAGGGCACCAAGAAAACAAAAAAGCAAATAGACTATCTCAATGGCTAGAGCTGTTCGGGTCGACTTTCTTGCCCTTTGTGCCCTTTGTGTCTTCGTGGTTAATCAAGTCGTTTTTGTCAGCGCGATAATCGGATCCAGGCGCGCAGCTTTAAATGCCGGATAGATGCCGGCGATCATGCCGATGACGCTGGAGACAATCAGGGCCATAAGAATGTAGCCGATCGTAATCGTCATGGTGATTCCGGCCAGCGTCGTGATCAGCGTGGTGACTCCGTAAGCCACCAACAGTCCCATCACGCCGCCAAAGGCGCACAGCATTCCCGACTCGATTAGAAACTGCATCAGGATCTGTTTGCGCGTGGCGCCGACGGCTTTGCGCAAACCAATTTCGAAAGTTCTTTCCGTCACGCTCACCAGCATGATGTTCATGACGACAATGCCGCCGACGATCAACGTGATCAGCGTGATCGGAACGACTACCGCGGCGATGCTGCCGGTAAACTGATCGATCTGTTTGTTGAGGTCCTCGACGTCTACCAGCCCGAAATCGTCTTCTTCGTTACCTTTCAAACGGTGTTTGTTGCGCATCGTCAAGCGCGCGTCTTCGATGGTCGGCTGAAAGTCCTCACGCGTGCCGGCCTTGCCGTGAATTTGCAAACCATTGCGGCCAAAAATCTGTAAGTGTGTGGTCGCCGGAATGTAAATGTGCCGGTCGAGGGAATCGCCAAAGAAGGCGCCGCGCTTTTCTTCCACGCCGACGACGCGCATGGGCAGACCCCGGACCTTGAGCGTTTGCCCAATGGGATCGGTGTTGGGAAAGAACTTCTCTTTGATATCGCCGCCCAGCACACAGACATATGCCGAACGCTGCACTTCATCGTTCGAGATAAAGCGGCCGTCGATGATCGTCTTGTCCTCAATCTCAGACATGTTCGAAGTAACACCAAAGACAATCGCGCCGGGAAACTCAATCCCGTCCTGCTTGAGATCGACCTGGCTGCCAACCTCCGCCCCGACTTCAGCACACGACGTACAATGCTCTTTCACCCATTCATAGTCGTCCCAGTTCAGCCGCTTATTGCGGCGGTTCATGCGTTCGAACTCGTCATCTGAAAGGTGTTTTGAGGACGCGATGCGCGCCATCATGAAATGATTCGCGCCGAGCAACTTGGCGACCTTGTCCGTGACGTAAGTATTCAGACCGCTGACTGACGCGCCCACCACCACCACCGCAGCCACGCCGATGATGATGCCAATCAGCGTGAGAAATGCGCGCAGCTTGTGCGCCAGGATCGACTGGAGCGCGATCCTGGCAGCGTCGGAATAGACTGAAAAGAGGTAACGCATGATCTACCAGCTCAGGACTTTCATACGACGAGCGAATGCGAAAAGTTTGACAAGAAATACCGGGGCAAAGTTCCACCTACAAGACGTATGCGGCGGGTGATCTATTAACGGTCCCAGCTCAAATCCATTCCTGATGCTGGACCCCGGTTGGAAACGCCTTAGTTTGCTTTTGTTCTTGAGAGTTCGGGATCTTTCGCGGGGGCAAGCCCCCTTCCTGACCTGAGAGGCATTGATCGGCGTGGTGGTTGAAAGCCTCTCAACGTTGTGGACTATGTCAATTAGGAGCAGCTCATGGTTAGGATGGGTGGCTTGCCCCCGCTCTTCGACAACCTCTCAAGTCCGATGGCGGGCGTGGCGACTCTGAAGGCCTCAAATTCAAAAAGGGTGGAGGATTATGATCCTGGACGGTAAACCTTCACTCACCATATCCCCGCGGATGCTCGCTCAACCAGTCCCAGGCTGACGTAACAATCACGCGCAGGTCCTGGAACTTTGGCTCCCAGCCCAGCTCGCCCTTGATCTTCTCTGAACTGGCGATCAGCACCGCGGGATCACCCGCTCGTCGCGGAACAACACGAGTGGTAATCTCGCGACCGGTCACTTCGCGCGCGGTATCGATTACTTCCTGCACACTGTAGCCCTCACCACCACAGCCCAGGTTGTAGATAGCGCTACGTTCGTGAAGTATTCGCAGCGCGAGGATGTGCGCGCGCGCCAGATCGACGACGTGGATGTAATCGCGTACGCAGGTACCATCACGAGTTGGATAGTCAGCGCCGTAAATCTGAATATCGGAGCGCATCCCGGCGGCGGCCTGCAGCACCAGCGGGATCAGATGAGTTTCCGTGGTGTGCCACTCGCCAAAGCGTTCGGTCGCGCCCGCGGCGTTGAAATAGCGAAGACTCGCATACTGCAAACCGTAGGCGCGTTCGTACCAACCAAGTGCGCGTTCGAAAGCGAGTTTCGTTTCGCCGTAAGGATTCGTCGGGTTCGTGGGATCTGTTTCTTCGATTGGTTGCCTGGCAGGCTCGCCATAAGTCGCGGCCGTTGAAGAAAACACGAGCTTGCGAATGTCGCAATCGCGCATCGCGTCCAGTAGGTTCAGGCCGGCGACTACGTTGTTGCGATAATACTTCGCCGGCTGCTCGACTGATTCACCCACCAGAGAATCCGCGGCCATATGTATTACCGCTTCGATCTGGTTCTGTTTAAGAGCGCCGCGCAAAGCCTCGCTGTCCATTAAGTCAGCTTGCAGAAATTTTGCCCTGGGGTCGACAGCGGCCCGATGACCTTTGTAAAGGCTGTCATAAACCAAAGCTTCGTGGCCATCATTCAGCAATTCTTCGACGACCACGCTGCCGATGTAACCTGCTCCTCCGGTGACCATTACTTTCATTCAGTTGATAAACCCTTTCTTAACCAGCCATTCTCGCACAACATTTTTCTTATCGCGTTTGGCGCCGTCAACTTCGTAGTTCAACTTGCGCATGTTATCGGTCGAGATCGCACCGGCGAGCTTTTGCAGGACTTCCGCCAGTACCGGCACTCGCGTCAAAACATCCCTGCGCGTGAGTAACACCGCTTCATAGGGTGGAAAGTAATGGCGATCATCTTCAAGCTGGACCAGATCGAGCGCCGCGATGCGGCCATCGGTCGAGTTGCCGGCAATCATATCGACCTTGTGCGAAGCCAACGCAGTGTAGGTCAGGTCCAGCGCCATTTCGCGGGGCGTCTCGGCAAAATTCAACCCGTAGACACGTGAAAATCCCGGATAACCATCGGCCCGCGAAATGAAGTCATGGCCAAAACCCGCGCGCCATTGCGGCGTGTACTTTGCGGCATCAGAAATTGTCTTCAGATTCAGGCGGCGCGCGTCCTCGCCGCGCACCAGGATCGCAAACGTGTTCTCGAAGCCCAGCGGCGGGCTAACTTCGACATTGAATTCCTGCGCGTATTCGCGTTTGACTTGATCATAAACTGCCCGGGGATCGGAAATCGGCGGGTGACGCAGGATTTGAGTAAAGGACGTGCCGGTATATTCGGGATAGAGATCGATCTGCCCGGCCACGAGCGCGCTATGGCTCAGGTTGCCCCCCAGATCGAAGCGACGATCGACCTCGATGTTCCGCGCTTCCAACATCTGGGCGACGACTTCGGCGAGCAGCACGGACTCAGTGAAATCTTTCGAGCCGACCGTAACGTGGCCGTGACTCAATGAAGAACTCGATCGAGTTTTTATCCCGCGCCAGGCGGCGTAGCCCATCGATCCGATTCCGATTATCAGGATCGCCCACGCCAAGAGGCGCAAAGG
>JBGPWS010000110.1:0-12476 GCA_041492345.1 Pyrinomonadaceae bacterium
CAAAATGAAGAAGGCGGTTTGATTGGCAGTCGCGCCATTAACGGCGAGTTGACCGAGAAGGAACTCGATCTCGTCAGTCGCAGCGGCAAGACCATTGGTGAAGGCATCAAGTTTATCGGTGGCGATTTAACAAAACTCTCAACCGCGCGACGCCAACGCGGAAGTATCGCTGCCTATCTCGAATTGCATATCGAGCAGGGCGGCATCCTCGAGGCTGAGAAGATCGACATCGGCATCGTCGAAGGGATCGTGGGAATCAACTGGTGGGACGTGACGATTGAAGGCTTTGCCAATCACGCCGGCACCACCGCGATGAATAATCGTCAGGATGCGCTGCTGGCCGCGGCGAAATTCATCGAAGCTGTGAATCGGGTGGTAACCAGCATGCCGGGCCGTCAGGTCGGCACGGTAGGTCGTATCCAAGCACTTCCCGGCGCGCCGAATGTGATTCCCGGAAAAGTAATTCTCAGTCTGGAGTTGCGCGATCTGGAAGCCGCAAAGATTCAGATGCTCTTTGAGAAGATCAAAGCCGAAGCTGGTCAGATCGCCCAAACCAGCAAAGTCACTTTCGATTTCAAAGAGATCAACGTAAACATTCCCGCGCCGACTGACGCGCGCATTCGCAGCCTCATCGGCGAATCAGCAAAGGAACTGGGATTGAGTACAAAGCAGATGCCGAGCGGCGCCGGACACGACGCGCAGGACATGGCCCGCCTCGCGCCCGTCGGCATGATCTTCATTCCCAGTGTCGGCGGCATCAGCCACTCACCCAAAGAATTCTCCCGACCACAGGACATCACGAACGGCGCGAATGTGTTGTTGCATGCGCTGCTGAAGCTGGATCGAGAAGAGCTAGTTTAGAATTCTCCTGCTTGTTCGCTGTAAGCTGCTGCATTACACTTCGTTTGCGTGATAAGGAGCTTTCGCCATAAGGGACTGAAGCGCCTTTTCGAAACAGGTGACCGGCGCGGCATCAACCCCGCCCTCGCAGATCGTTTACGAAGGCAACTGGACGTACTGAACCGTGCGCGGTCTCCCGCAGACTGTGATCTGCCGGGTTATCGTTTGCACCAGTTGAAAGGCAGGCGAGCGGGTACTTGGAGCCTGGCGGTCAGCGGTAACTGGCGCCTCACTTTCGAGTTCTCAAATGTCGAGGCCCGGGAAGTTGACCTGGAAGACTATCATTGAATGTGAGCGACAAGATCTATGTTGAATAACCGAAAGCGACGCCCGACGCATCCAGGCGAAATTCTGCGCGAGGACGTATTGCCGTCCGCTGGTCTGACGCAGGCCGAGTTAGCCCGCGTCCTGGGCGTCTCGCGGCGCAGCGTTAGCGAGATCTTGCACGAACGTCGTCCGGTATCGACCGACATGGCGCACCGGTTGGCGCGGGCGTTTGGAACATCGCCTGAGATGTGGCTCGGGCTCCAGCAGGACGTCGATCTCTGGGACGCTCATCGCGAGCGCCGGTCGGAGTACGAACGAATCAAGCGATTGCCAAGAAGTAAGGCGGCATAGGCGACCTCATTCCGGAGCGGCGGCGGCATAGCCACTTACCCAAAGAATTCTCACGACCACAGGACATCGCCAATGGCGCGAATGTGTTGCTGCATGCGGTGCTGAAAGTTGATCGAGTGAATCTAGCGTAGACTCCGTGCGTTGGTTCTCGAAGTGAGCCGAAATATGAAAGACTTCTTGATCAGCTACAACAAGGCCGACGTCTCCTGGGCCAAATGGATCGCTTGGCAGCTTGAAGATCAAGGCTATACAACAATTCTGCAAGCGTGGGATTTTAGGCCAGGTTCTAACTTCGTTCTAGAAATGCAGAAGGCGATGGAGCATTCGTCACGAACCATCGCTGTTTTATCCCCTGATTATCTAACCTCCCGGTTTACACAGCCCGAGTGGGCGGCTGCCTTTGCTGAAGATCCAACCGGAGAAAAGGGGCTTCTCGTGCCGATCCGCGTTCGAGACTGCGAGCCCAAGGGCCTCATACCCCAGATTATTTACGTCGACTTGGTTGGGATCATGGAGAGTGCAGCGCGGCTAGAACTGATTGAGGGAGTCGATAAGCATCGTGCAAAGCCGGTAGTTGCTCCTTCGTTTCCGGGAACACTGCATGATGCTGCGACCAAGCCGCGTTACCCGGGGGCACTGCCCCGAATTTGGAATGTTCCTCATAATCGAAACCCTAACTTCACAGGGCGCGATGAGGTCTTGACAGACCTCCACGCAAACCTGGTTAACGCTCAATCCGCCTCACCAGTGCAAGTCATACATGGCCTGGGCGGTGTTGGAAAAACTCAAATAGCCGTTGAGTATGCATACCTTAACGTCGCGGACTACGACGTTGTTTGGTGGATGCGGGCGGAGGAGAGTTCCACCCTAGCTAGTGACTTCGCCAATCTAGCGACAGAGCTGAGTCTTCCTCAGCAAGATGCACAGGACCAGCGCGTCATTGTTGACGCAGTCAGAAAATGGCTGGGACACAACGGGGATTGGTTAATCGTATTTGATAACGCGCGGAGCGCTGAGGATCTAGGAAACTTCATACCGCAAGGAAGTACTGGACACATGGTCGTTACCTCACGGAACCCTAACTGGAAAGGAGTGGCACGTTCTATTCCGTTGGATGTGCTAACAAGCGAAGAGGCTGCGAGCTTCATTCTGAAACGTACCGGCCAAGATAAGGACGCGAGCGGATTGGCAGAAGCATTAGGATTTTTGCCGTTAGCTTTGGAACAAGCTGGGGCCTACATAGAAGAGACAGGTAGATCAATCGCCGAGTATTTAGAACTCTTCGGCCATTACCAGATCGAGCTTCTTGGCCGCGGCAATATACCCACTTTGTATCCTGCAACGGTGCGCACTACGTGGCAAATTTCCTTTCAAGCAGCTATGGAGGATTGTCCAATCGTCACTGGCGTACTTGGTCTAATCGGTTTCCTTGCACCGGATAAGATTCCCCGTAGTCTTCTAACTAGCATCGTGAAGATCTCGACTCCACCGGAGGATAGAGAACTCATCCAGTTGCACGTGGACACCGCGGTAGCGTCACTCCGCCGGTATTCGCTAGTCGACATAGTCAATAATGAACTTTCCGTCCATCGGTTGGTTCTAGCTATTTGCCGAGATACCTTCAAAAGCTTGGCGGAGAATCTTGCTGCGGGCGTTGTGGGTATTATCAATTCAGTTTTTCCACTCGAAAGCGACGATCCAAGAAATTGGAACGAATGCTCTTCTTTGCTGCCGCACGCATTTGCAGCAATTACTTATGCGGAACAACTCGATCAAGTCTTTTATCCGTTGTCTGAACTCTTGAACAAGATCGCTACCTATTTCATCGGTCGAGGAGAGTATCAGGACGCAAAGTTGCAGCTGGAGCACGCACTGAGAATTGTTGTTTCTATTTATGGCGAGAATGCTGAGTCCGTCGCTGACATAAGAAGTAATCTTGGTGTGGTTTGTCACTATTTAGGTGACGACACTGCCGCGCTTGAGCACACTGCCAAAGCAATAGAAATCAACAAACGGCAGAGAGGACAATCTGATCCTTCGATTGGAATGCTGATGAATACCCTTGGACTCATATCAAGTGCAGCGGGGCGCTCGGAGGAAGCGCTGGCGAGGTACACCGAGGCAAACGAAATTGCCGAAGCTAACTATGGACCAGACGATCTTCGTGTCGCGATTACACTTGATAATATTGGCTGCGTCCTTATCGATTTGCGAAGAATTGAGGAAGCTCTCCAACACTTCAAACGTGCTCAGAGGATAGTGGAAAACGCTCACGGCAACGAGCACCCGCAGCTAGTACATCATTTGGGCCACATTGCGAACGTCTACGCAATCAAAGGTCGATTGTCAAAAGCCTTGGCGAAAGCGGGTCGAGCACTGCTGCTGACACAGAAGTTTTACGGTGACAGACACTCTTCAGTCGCAGTTGCGCGCCTAAATCTCGGTATCATCCTGAGAGACTTAAGCGATTTTGGGCAAGCGCGAAAAGAAATCACGCAAGCGCTGGAAGTGCTACGCGAAAGCAGCGGCGACAATAGCCCTGAGACATTGAGAGCCCAAAGGATCCTGGCCGGGCTTCCTGAAGATAACCGCGCGTGAAGCTAGGCGGCGACTTCAACGTATTCAATGCTTGAGGAAGGTTCGGGGATGGGTTGACCGTCTTCGCGCAAGCCTTCGACGTGAAACTCGATGGCCTCATGAATCAACTGCAAGACTTCTTCTCTTGTATCCGCCGCAGCGATACAGCCGGGCAAGTCCGGCACGTAGGCACCAAAACTGGTTTCACCTTTCTCGACTACAACAGCGTATCTCAATTCTTTGTTCCTCCAGTTTACTTCAAACCCGCCTGCTTCAGGATGCTATTCAATGTTCCAGGTGGCACGTCAACATTGGGCTGACACCTAATCCCACGGCTATGCCGTCTGATGTGCGGAAGGGCTTGCCCTTCCGAAAAGCACTACTTGGTTTTTGGGGCTACGCCCACTGATTCAAATGCTCTGGGGCGCAGCCCCTTTGAAAGATGAAGGAGTGATACGGTAAGGCAAAGCCTTACCGCACATCAGGCGGCACAGCCGCGCCGCTCGCAGTTTCGGAATCGGAGCCTTCCTTGACGGTCGGGCTACTGCCCCGCTACCGCCAATCGCACCATTCCCGATCCGACAGACTCCACCAGTCCATGCCGATCGGTTGGCCGTCGGGTGGATCGTTGGCGCGGGTGAGGTTCATCTTTTTCGGATCTTCCTGAAAACGTTTGATCTGGTTCGCGGCGTAGAGCAGATATGCTTTTTGGTTTTCGTCACGAGTCAGGTCCGGCTGAAGGCTTAACCATCTCTTCAATTCTTCCAGTTTGATTTCAGCGATTGCTCGTACCTGGTTGGACGCGCGCTCGCCGGAGGCGAGCGCCATCAGATCAATTAGCACCACCATGTTCACCGTGCGGCGGAGTTCGGCGCTATAGCCCGTGCCAATCGGTGCCTTCCACGTCGCTTCGAGAATCCTGTCCAACACTTCGTCAAAGCCAGGATAACGTGAATCGCGCGCGTGATATTCAACGAGTCGCGCCGCGCGTTCCTGGTTGAGCAGAAAGTCAGAGACGTGATTAGCAATCGCTTCGGCCGGCGCGAGCGCGTCAAAGTTCGGCGCAGTGCGAATGCGAAAGTCTTCGCGCGTCCGTGGATAACCAGGAGGCCGCGGCGGAATCAAACGCAATAGAGATTCAGGCAGCGCCAGCGCCTCGGGCTTGAGCGTACCGAGCACCGCGGCCAGCGCGCGCCTTTGCTCTTCAGGCGAAATGATTTGCGGATTCGCGTCACCCTTGCCGCGCAAGCTAAAGGTGTAGTCCTCGCCGCCTACTAGTTTCGCGGCGGCTTCGACCTGATACCGGTGGTACATGTAAAGCGGCACCAGCACGTCTTCAAGCGTCGCCATCGGCGCGCCTTCGCGAATATTGTTTTCACCAAAGCGCCTGAGCGCGGCCGCGCGCACCTTCATTGCATTCGCGAGTCCGTCGATGACATTCGCGCCATTGTCCCAAAGATGGGCGACAGAACTGGAAGCGCTGGCCGGACGCGCATCCTGATCGGTGAGATACATCAAACCGCGTTTGAAAGCATCGCTCAAAATCTTATCGAGTGCGGCGCCTTCATCAGTGCCGGCGGGAAAATCCTGATAGCCATAGGCAATCGTTACCTTGTCCCATTCACCGATGGCGCGCGCGTACGCGTCGGAAATATCAGGAATGCCGTCGGCGCCGAGCTTCGCGTAAGGCGCGGGATAATCCATCACTGAGGCACGATTCGAAATACTGGCCGCAAAGTTGTGCTGGAGTCCGAGCGTGTGGCCGACTTCGTGCGCGGCCAGTTGCCGCAAGCGCGCGAGAACAATTTGCTCCATGATTTTCGCAGTTTGTGATTTGCCTTTTTCATAAGGCGCCAGCAGACCTTCGGCAATCAGAAAGTCCTGCCGGTCACGCAGAGAGCCGAGCGAAACGCGACCCTGAATGATTTCTCCCGTACGCGGATCGACCAGCGACGAGCCATACGACCAGCCGCGCGTCGAGCGGTGCACCCACTGGATCACGTTGTAGCGCACGTCCATCGGGTCGGCGCCTTCCGGCATCACCTCAACGCGGAACGCGTTTCTGTACCCGGCGGCCTCAAACGCCTGATTCCACCAGCTCGCGCCTTCGATTAACGCGGAGCGAACAGGTTCCGGCGCTCCGCGATCAACGTAGTACACAATTGGTTTCACCGGCTCGCTCATCGCCGCGGACGGATCCTTTTTCTGCAAGCGATGGTGACTGAGGTAGCGCTTGGTGATGGGCTCGCTGATCGGTGTCGCAAAATCCATGAACGTGATTCCAAAATAGCCGGCGCGAGGATCGTTGACCCTTGGCTTGAAACCTGGTGCAGGCAACTCAACAAAAGAGTGATGCTCGCGAACGGTGATTGCCTGCGGCACTGGAGTTACTTGTCGCACCAGCGGGCCAGGCTCTTCACCGGTGAACGTAATGGTAGTTTCGACTTCCGTGTTCTTCGGAAAGTTCTTCGTGTTTGCGAGGTAGAAAGCGCAGCGCGTCGGGTCCAGACGGAAGGTTCCCTGTTGCGAACGCTGCAGCGTGCCGGGAATTTGATGAGCGTCACGCAGGTAAAACGCGGTGGCATCGACCAATGCGCGACTGCCTTCTTCGGCCCCGACTTCAAATCCCCACAGTGTCGATTCGGCGAAAGCGTCTTTCACAGCGCGTCGTTCATCTACGTCATCGCTGTTGGCGCGGAACGCGTAGTTCGATGCTATCAATAGTACGCGGGGCCCGGTTCGCTCAAAACGCACGATGTGGCTTTGCCCAAGCTGACCGCGATCAAGTCCGAGGTCGTTTGAGCCGATGCCGGCGGGCAAAGCTTCAACATAAAGAAACTCAGAGTTCCACTTGTCGATCTCGAGCCAGACTTTGCCGGCTTTGGCGTCCCAATAGAAGTTGAAGTAGCCGGGAAACTTTTCCATGCCGGCGATTTTTTCGGCGATGGTGGGCGTTTTCGCTTCTGAACTCGATCGTGGTTGTGTGAAAACGTTCGTGCTCAGCAGCAACAAGACCGAAAGCACGGGGATGAGACGCTTCATTCCTTTTTCCTCCGATTCTCAATTCCTATTGTCTTGCCTGGTACTCTGGCAAAGGCGCGAAACACCCTAACGTGCCATCGCATACAGCTCTTTTCCGATGCCGGTAAATGTACGATGATTGAGAGGAAACTCCAACATCACGTGCAGGATGCTCATGAAATAGAGGACTGCCATTCCGGTGTCGTAATCATGCGCATAGAGAGCCAGCGCGCCCAGCCACACTACAATCACGACAGCCGTGCGAGACCTCGGAACTTCGTGCCACTTGATGATCGAAGTCTTTGAGAACCAGTTCAAGTAGTGATAGGTGTAGGCGAAAGCAATTAGCCTCATGACCATCAGGCCGCTTTGTGATTCGTAGACCTCGGAAGGCGTCGTTCCTGATCCAAGCCTGAATAGCTTGATCAATTCAGAGTTGAGCGCATTGAATGAGCGATAGCTCTGACGGACGTAATGGCCCGCGATGTAGCCGCCAGGAACGTAAACAAAGAAACTGATCGCGCAAGCTGCGAAGACAACCAGCGATAAGATGCCCGAGGGGCTGCGTCCTTTCAATGCGCCATACAGAATAAATGTGCCGGTGAAGATCAGAACATGGACTATGGTGACGAGAAAAAACGCGAGGATGATGTAGTAGCGCGACCGCGCGAACAGGGCGAGCAACAAAAGCGAAACCACTAGCGTTATCGCCTTGGTTAACCGGCTCTTGATCACGGTTACCAACAGAGCTGTAACAAAGACCAGATAGAAGAATGTGATTTCCCATTTAGGGCTTGCCTGGGCGCCTACTCCTTCCGCCGCCACAAACCCCGCAATAAGGGCAACCATCGTTAGAGCTACCAGAATTAGCCAGCCCTGGTGGGCGTGTTTGGCCCGCTTTCCGGGCTTGCCCTCTGTGAAATATTTTCTATCGTGCAGCCATGAGATCTCAGTCAAGTAATGCAGCGGTCCGAGGATGGCATAAGAGAAAAGAAACAACTCGAACGGAAAACGAAACGCCAGCAAGCACGAAACTATCATGAGCCCAATGTTCAGATAGTTGATCTTGGTAGTCGTCAGCGACATAGCTTGCCGGTAAGTTGAAGCGCGCTGTCAGGATGCGGTGGCTCTCGTCGGAACCAGCGGCGCGCCCTTTTCTATCAAGTCCTGACCGCTTTCCACGACGGCATAAGAGGATTTGAGTCGCAGGAATCGTTTTTCGAAACCGTAATAGACAACCGTAGAAACCAGCAGCGTGAGCACAATACTCAGCGCGTACAGCAAGACATTTGAAGAGGCATCGATGAATAAGGCCCCCCTGCTCCGGACCAGACTCTCCATAACAACTTTGATGACAATTTCGTGGAACATATAAATGCCAAACGAAATGTTGCCCAGAAAGACGAAAATCCTGTTCTCGATCTTTATCAGCGAGCGAGGATTCGTGGCGACGTTGACGATGATTAGGCAGAAACACGCCGAATACAAGAGATAGTTGTAGACGGGCTTGTACTTTTCAGTAACCAACAGGTAGATAGTCCCGGCGTAGAGACAGATCTGAAACAACGGATGATAGATTAGCTTCAGAATCTTCTCGCGACGCGCGAAGACCAGCCACGCGCCAATAGCGCCTACGGCCATGCATTCGATTCGAGTAAAGTAAAGATAGCTCAGCAGGTAATTCCAATATTTCAGACTCTCGTGATTGCGGCTGGCCTCGGCCACCAGAAACACAATCTGTTTAAGGGCGAAAGCGCCAATGATCATAAGAATCGACAAACGTAAGAACTTCCTGGCGTGCTTCAACAATAGCGGCCAAAGCAGATAGAACTGCTCCTCAACGCCAATTGACCACAAGGGCTCGGCAAAGGGCACGGGCTCGAAAATGCTGAGTGCTGCCTGCGGCAACAGAAACAAATAGAGCGGAAACGTATATCGAAAATGCGTGGGAAGCAGCGTGGTGTACTTCGGAACGGCGAAGAAACCGATTTGCGGCAACACCATGAATGTCAGAAAGACCAGCAGGTAATACAAGGGCCAGATTCGCAAGATTCGCCGGGTGTAGAACTTCTTAACCGAGATCGAACCGGCTACTCGCTTTTCGGTCAACAAGAGGTAGGAGATCAGGAAACCGCTCAGCACAAAAAAGAGCGTTACGCCCATTCGACCGCTTTCGTAAACGGCGAGATTGGCGGAATAGAGATTCGGGTAGCCGTGGTAGTCTTTCATTAGCTCGACATGGCTAATGACCACCATCATCGCTGCAAAGAACCGCAACCCATGAAGACCGGGAAAATAGACTTTGGCTTTGTCTTTTGACTTCTTTGCCATTCCTTGTCCATAAAGACGCTGAGGTCAAGGAAAACGTCAAACAACCAGTCCGGAGATATTGGCTACTGCGGTATCCTCCCCGCGTTCAAGTTATCGAAATTCAAGATCGTGTTGAAGACCAGGAAGTAGCTGCCCGAAGTTTGCCCGCGCCAGAACGGATTGTTTGAGAAAAGCACGACGTGGCCGCGCTCGAGCGGCGAGTCGATCACCGCCGCGTGTTGCGCGATTTCGTCGCCGCCATCCAGTAAGCCCGAAACCAAGAGCTCGCGCGCATCGGCATAACGCAACACGACCCGCGGACGCAGGTCCGTTGGAATCAAACCAATCAGGTTGCGACGTTGCTCCTCCGTGATGGGCGCGGCTTCCCAGACTTCCGAACTCGGCAGCGGCTCGGGAATTTCAGCTGGCGGCCGGCCTTGCACCACGTCCGGATCGTCGACTGTGCCGCGGCCGGTCGTGCGCTGACCTTCACCGCGTCCACGGCGTCCGCCGCCGCCACCCCCGGCAACATTGCTGACGTTGAAGATCGGTCCGTTGAAGCAGTAGATCGAAAGCGAATCTCCATAGCCGTAGGTGATGGGACTGGTGGCATCGACCAGCTTCGTGCGCAACACATCACCGATAGCGCGCAAACGTGTTGAGCGCTGGATTGAAACTCCCGGAGTGAAACCGTTCGAAACAGCCAGGTCAGCCGTGTCCATCGTCCCGATATAAACTCCGCCACGCTTCACAAAGTTTTGCAGGTTCGCGAGTCCGGCCCAGCCCAAACCCGGGCGAAGGTCGTCAGTCGAAGCAAAGCCTCCGAGATTCGGCGTTAACTCAGTCTTCTTCCACGGCAAAGGATTCCCGTACATCGGCAGTCCCTGGATGATCGCATTGATGTTGCGACCGACGGGCCCAAAAACGATCACGTCGTATTTGCGATTCAGATCTGAATCCTTCGCGACGTCCTGAGTACTGATGTAGTCGTAAGGAATTTGCATCTGATCGAAAGCCAGCCGCCACCAGCCTTCATCCTGCGTGCTCAGCCACGTGTGCAGGATTGCGACGCGCGGAGTCTTGATGACGTGCGCTTTCACCGATGGCGCCTGCTCGACTGCATAAGCCTGCAGGCCAAGTTCAGATGCAGCCTTGTTAACTTCATCAGCCGAAGCGTTGCGAATTATGAAAGAGCCCCGATTGAACTTTTTGCCGGCGGATTCGAAAGGTTCTTCGGCTGCTTCGAACGAAGCTTTCTTCAAACGATAGCGCAAAGTGATCAGACTGTTGTCGGCGTTATGATTGACGACAAAGATCGACCCATTCCCATTCGCGCCACCCGGTGAACGCACGTCACCGTTGACGCGTTCCATCGCAGCGCTGAGAACTTTTACGTCGGTGACGCGCATTGCCTGAACGTTGCTAAGCTCGCCAAACGTCCTGCCCGTATCGTCATAGACGTCCTGTTGCGGATCACGCGGACTCCAATATTGATAATCAAGCAGCGCATCCGCGATGCGGCTGTAAGGCTGATCCATGCGCACGATGTAGCTGCCCGCAGGGAACGTGCGGGCCTCAGTCTCGGCAGGCTTAGCTGCCGCGGATGATGGTGACGGACTCGCTGTCGCTCGCGGTTCCGCGCCGCGCCGGGCCACCTTCTTCTTGATGGTCACTGTGAATGGCGCAGTGGCGCGATGAATCTCACAGCCTTGCGCCTGGAGAAGACGCAGCAGGTTCGCTTGATTGCCCGGCCGCGGATCGTCGCCGGGAAAAACGTAAGCAGCCGGACCTTCATTCTTCGGCTTTTCAATCGACCGCTTGGCTTTCAAATAAAAGTTTTTCAGGAAGAGCTTGCTCTCGTGATTGAAATAGTCGAGCGAGATCAGCAGCGCTGTTTCCTCATAGTTATTGTTGTTGCGCTGCGACCATTTCGCGCGCGGGAGCGGTGGGTTCTGTTTGTACCAGGTGCGTGAATACTCATTCTCCGACAGCGTCCGCACCAGAGTGTCGGCGCCCCCGTTTCCGAAAGTCTCGTACAGCCGGCTGATGCCGTTGTGCGTTGCCGCAATGAACATCAGGTAGCCCGGGGACCAGGTGTCGAAGGTGCCGTGGGCAAAGACGCCGGGCATGCCGAACTTGGTCATTTCGGAAACGTTCTTCCAGCCGATCATCTGCCATTCGTCGGTCAGGATCGGATCGACCCAGGCGTTGTACGGCCCATCACCGACGGTGTTGTCGTAAAGGTAGGGAACAGACTCGTGCAGATCGTGCAGCACCTGCGCCTTCCAACCAACGTAAGTATTTAAGACATTGCGCGTGAGCTTGAGTGAGAGTCCCATCGCGTCGCGATTGTTGTCGTGCGCGACATAGTGGCCCCAGTACACCAGCGACGGCCAGTTTTCTTTCGGATGCGCGAGGTGCCAATTGTAAATGTCGACCATCCGATTGCGTCCGTCGACTTCGACCACCGGCGTGATCAGGGTGACCATGCCATCGCGGATCGACTTGATGTACGGGCTATCATCGACAGCCAGACGATAAGCGAGTTCCATTAGGGCAGTCGGCGCGCCCGTCTCACTCGAGTGAATCGTCCCCGTGATGTAGTAAATCGGAAACGACTGATCGACCAGGCGATCGGCTTCGGCATCGTCAAGATTGATCGTACGCGGATCGGCCAGCTTTGCCAGGCGCGCGCGGTTCTCATCCAGTTTGGCGATCAGGGATTCGGAAGCGATGGCGACCGCGATCATTTCGCGGCCTTCTTCGGTCGTGCCGATGGAAAAAACTTTCACGCGCGGGCTCGCCTTCTCGAGCATGCGCATGTAGCGATAGACCTCTTCGGCGTACGGCAACTTGCCCGGTGCGCCCGCCACGTCACCCAACACGGCTTTCGGTGTCGGCACGTTCGGCGAGGCCGGCAAATAATCAGTCAACGGCGAATTGAAGAAAGGTTCGGTGGTGTACTCGCGAATCTTCTTTGTGTATTCATCGTCGATGGGTTGATTTGGAGCCCGTCCCGGCCGGCTCTGCGCATGAGCGGCGAAGGTAGC
>JBGPWS010000098.1:0-13455 GCA_041492345.1 Pyrinomonadaceae bacterium
AGTTCCTCGGCTCAGTCGCCCCAGCCTCATGCGCGGACGAACTGCTTACCGGTGCCCGGCTGCTCTCAAGTAATCTCTCACAGCGCGTCTGGCCCAGATTAGCCCTGGCTGGATGAATCGCCTGGATGAATTGACGCCGCCCAGTGATTCAATAGTGAGTACCAATATCCAATCATTACCCGCACGATGGTCCGGCCGAGTTCCACTCTGGCCGGCCGTTATGCTTCCGGTAACCACGCTGTGCGCCTGGGCGATCAGTGCCGGCGGTCAGGCGATGAGGGGGTTGGTGCTAAGCGGGCTGGGATGGCTTTTGGCGCTGCCTTTGTTGGTTAGCCTCGAAGCCGGGCTGCTCGCCATGATGTTTTTCGAGCCGATGCGCGGTTTCCTCCGGCGCGCCCAGTACCTCTTCCTGAGTTACAGCGATACCGATCCAATTCACATCCTGACGCCGGTAGTAACGTTGATGGCTTTCGCGATGCTTTTGCAGCGCCGCAAATTGGAAATCTTTCGCGCGACACCGCTGGCGGGTCTGGTTTCTATTCTGGGGTTGATCTACTTCCTGGAGATCTTCAATCCGCTGCAGGGCGGTTTGACCGTTGGTTTCTCAGGCGCTTTGTTCATGCTGGTGCCGGTGGTCTGGTTCTATTTCGGACAAACGATCAAGCCGAGCTTCATCGAAACTGCCTTTCGTATCATCGTCGTGTTGGGCATCCTCACTTCGCTTTACGGCGTGTACCAACTGGCTTTCGGTTTTCCCAGCTTCGAACAATATTGGATCGACAATACCGAATTCTATAAATCGATCTCAGTCGGCCATGTCGAACGCGCGCTGGCCACCTACAGCAGCGCGGAAGAGTGGGGCCGCTACATTGAAATCGGCGCGCTCATCGCTTTTGGTTTCGCAGCGGGCCGCGCAAATCTGCTTCGCCGCGCCGGTTGGTTTTTGGCTGGAGCAACTCTGACCGTGATGTTGTTGCTGACGGGCCAGCGTACCGCGATGTTTGGCCTGATCCTTGGATGTGTGGTCCTGCTGCTGCTGGGAGCGCGAACGTGGCGCGCCGCCGCTGGGCGAGTCTTGCTGGCGCTGGCGCCCCTGCTGCTCGTAACAGTCCTGGTCAAAGCACCCACCAATGATGACCTCTTGAGCCACAGCGAGGACGACCGGGCTGGTGCGATCCTCTCGCACACGGTCAGAGGGACCCTGCGCCCGACCGAGGAAGGCAGTTTGCAGGAGCGGTTTACGAACTGGACCTGGTTCGCCACTGATTTGATTCCGTATCGACCGTTGGGTATCGGGTTAGGAGGAACGTCTCTGGGAGCGTCGCGGTTCAATACTGAGATGGATCTTCCGCCGATTGATAGTTATTTCATCTCGACCGTGATCTCGTGCGGCCTGCCCACCGCGTTGCTCTTCATCTGGATCCTGGCAAAGGCAATGAGAATGAGTTGGCGTGCGCATAGACGTGCGGAACCCGGTTCGTCTGAGCAGCGCGTGTGGCGCATAGCGGCCACCTTGATGCCGGTGCTGATTCTCAACAGCCTGTTTGGCAATACCTTCACGCTCTATTCGGTGGCCCCGATTGGTTGGCTGCTTATCGGCTGGATCAGCGCGGAACATTTGCGACAAGCCGCCGCCGTCTCTCCCGCTGAATCCCAGGAATCTTATGCCGTGGATCTGGGTGGAGAGCGAGAGCAGTTTGCGATATGAGTCTGAAGGCCCCTCGTTTACTGGGAACGCGGGCGCCCTCGCCCGCACTGAGCGTGAAGCGCGAACAATCGCCGAGAGCAATTTGCGATATGAGAGCGCGGCTATGCCGCCTGATGTGCGGTAAGGCTTCGCCTTACCGGCGTTTGGTTATTAGTTTTGAGAGGCTACGCCTCGAATCTGTATAGACCGGGGCAGAGCCCCGAGGAAAAAAATAGAGACCGTGACGGAAGGTCACAGACGTCACAGACCTTCCTCACATCAAGCGGCACAGCCGCAATGACAACAACCGAAGGCCGGGCCGCAATACCAACAAATGACTCAGTCGCTCTCACCAAAACAATCTCCTGACTTACCCGAGAACGCTGTCCACATTTGGCGAGTCCCTCTCAACCACAGTTCCGAACGAACCACGCTGTCATTAGAAGTGCTTTCAACGGACGAGAGAGATAAAGCAGCGCGCTTCCACTTCGACAAAGATAGAAACCAGTTTGTGCAGGCCCGAGCAGCGCTGAGATTCATTCTCAGCGAATATCTAAACGCCGATCCGCGGACACTCGAGTTCGCTTATGGGCCTCAAGGCAAGCCGGCCTTCGCGAACGGACACGCGAATAGTAGTTTGAGATTCAACCTCTCGCGCCGTGACGGACTCGCCCTGATCGCCGTCACCCGCGGTCGCGAAATCGGCGTCGACCTAGAGTTAATTTGCGCCGATGTGCCCTTCTTCGAAATCGCGGACGTTAGCTTCTCCTCGGCAGAGTCCGCCACACTCCGTAGCCTTCCGGAAAGCATGCGCGTTGCAGGTTTCTACAACTGCTGGACTCGTAAAGAAGCCTACGTAAAAGCGCGCGGCGAAGGCCTCTCGTTTCCTTTGAAACAATTCGACGTCTCGCTAACGCCCGGCGATTTCCCGATGCTGCTTAACGTCCGCGACGACCTCGACGAAATCGATCGTTGGACGCTGCAAGAGATTCCAGTCGCCGAGGACTACGTCTCTGCGCTTGCCGTTGAGGGAAGTAACTTGAATGTGACGTGCCGGGATTGGGCCTGGTAGCAGCGGCGAAGTCCGCGGGGCGGCTATGCCGCAGCACATAGCGGTAAGCCTCCGGCTTACCGTTGACTCGCCCACTTTTTTGCGGGAGGCTGCGCCTCTTTCCTTCAGCCCCTTCGCCACTTGATTCGATCAAGGTCCATCAGGAGTGGCTCATCAGGCAATAAGTTCCCACTCCAGCAGCGAACACTCGACCATCGATAGTCTTCGGCGCGCTCCACCAGTTCCGCACGCACCGGATTCTGATGGGTGTAATGAACTCGCTGCATCAACATTTCTTCGGTGAGCAGTAAGCGCGCGTCAGGATGATGGTCCCAGAGAGAATAACTATAGCGGCGCGGTCTTATTCGTGACGCAGTTTCTTCAATGAGTCTTGATAGTTGTGCTCCTTAAGATAGTTGATTATTCGGCGCGCGGTAATTCCATTGATAAATTGCAAAATCTTTGATGGACGAAGAACAGAGTCAGTAATGACGTGGATGTGATCCGGCATCACTACATTTAGGCATATAGAGAAAAGTTTCCAGAGCTGCGGGCTTCATTCAAAGCCGAGCGCACAATTGATTTGATCTTGTCGCTACGGAAAATTGGCAGCCGGTCCTTAGCGACCGCGGTAAGGTAATAGCACGGAGAATCGCGGGAGATGGTGTGCATGTGATTGCTGAAGACGCAATCATATAGCAGGCGTCAATGGAAAATATTTTGCATCTGTTACGGTTCGATCAACCGAGGCGCAGCCTCGGAAGAAGGGCGCCGCATAGCGGAAAGCCGGAGGCTTTCCGCTATGTGCTGCGGCATAGCCGCAACTGCTGCACGCGGAAGAGCGAAAGGAAGTCGGGCTCGACGCGCAAAGGCAACTCGCCATCGACGGCGGGGCAGTAGCCTGAACGCGAGGGAGGGCGTGACTCTGAGCAATGACAACTGAGCGATCACCACTGCTCAACAAACGAGAGGGCGGCGAGGCATTCCGTCAGGGAGGGCTTCGCCGCTCTCTCTTCTCAATTCATCACGTCCATGAACATTGATAAATATTGCAGAGGCGCTGGCCGGAGAGGTATAAGATGCGCTATAGCCCCGTAAGTTCGACTTATGCTTGAGAACTATAACGTCGGATTTTGCAACAAGCCGGCAACCGTGGAAAAATCGGAACTCAGAATCCTATCGACGGAGATCGTCACCAGGGCAGGTATTCTACGAGGTTTTGCTCAAACTGCAGTTGTCTTCCTTTTTCTTGCAGTAACGTCAGGATCGATCCTGGCGCAAGAAGTGAAGGATCGAGAGTTGAAGCCAGACTTTGATTTCACAACGATCCAGATGCCGGTTGAAATTGTCTCCGTCAAATTGAACGGCAAAGATGTTCAGCCGGGCGAGAAGATTAAGGGTGATGATGATTGGTTGCTCGGCCTTTCCTTCACATTGAAGAATATTTCTGACAAGCCTATTGCTTATGTAGATCTTGGACTGATATTCCGACTACCGGACCGCATAGTCGTCGATAGTCTTAACTATGGGGTCGATTTCTCGCGCGGTGAGCCCAGGAGAGAATCCTCATCGCCTGCGATTCAGCCCGGCGAATCCGTCGACTTGGTGCTTACGAAAGAGAAATACGCGACTCTCCAGCATATCCTTGCTGTGGCTGGAGCGTCGAACAGCTTTGATACGGCGCCGTATTTCATCGAGAGGGTGTGTTTCGAGAACGAACCGGATTTGATCTGGGAAGGCGGGAACCTGAAGCGGCGTGATCCACAAGTGCGTGGCAAATTCAATGTGGTCGAACGATACGTTCTGCCTGCTAAGCAGAATTGAGTGTTGGCCCAAAGCGAGATCCAACAAAGCAGTTAGACCCGATCGGTTACTACCGCGCTCGCTCGATTGCCTGAGCTCGCCCCAAACAGCCACTCAATTTCTTAGCCAGCTCCTGCACATGCGGTTCTTTCACAATATCCAAGTGACTTCCCGGGATCTCGTGTACTTCGATCCCGCCGCCGGCCAGGGCGCGCCAGCCTTCTACGAAATCAACTGAAGCTCGAAGATCCGAACTCGCCCAGAACAGTGTGACGTGACCGTCGTAGACCTGCGGGACGTATTCGCGCACTGCTAATGAGTTCAATTCTTTGATGTTCTGGAGCGCGCGTGGCAGCGGGCGTCCGAGGTTTTCGAATGAGCTGTAGACACGGCGCCATACCTGGCTCTTCATCTTGCGCGGCGCGAACTTTGACTTGGCGACTAAGTACAAGAATTTGTCTGGCAGGGAAAGGCCCTTGAGATTTGCGAGGTGAGCTTTGGTTCTGCTTACCGCGCGATCAAAACCAGCGCGCAACGTTGTCTGATCTCTCAGCAGCTTCGCATAGCCCGAAGGGTAAGTATCCAGCAGCGCCAGCAGACCAATTTCCTGTCCCTGCGCGCGGAGTTGACGGGCCATTTCGAAGGCGATCATTCCACCCAGCGATCGCCCGCCAAGGAAGTATGGCCCGGCGGGTTGAAGCTCGCGCATCTCTTTGATGTAGTGCGCGGCCATGTCTTCGACGCGTCTGTGCGCGGCGTGCTTCCCATCCAGACTTGCGGACTGCAAGCCATAGAATGGTTGGGCCTTTCCCAGGTAATGCGCGAGATCGTAATACTCAAGCACGTTTCCACCCAGCGCGTGAACGCAGAAAAAAGGCGGTTTCGAACTGGTATCGCGAGCGGCGATCATAGCGCTAGCGACAGCAGTCTCCCTTCTCCCGCTGGGAGAACTGCCGGGGAAAAGGGGCGTAGCTGGGGCGGCTGGACACTGAAGCCCTCTCCCCAACCCTCTCGCCGAGGGAGCTTTGACAGGATTAATAGCCACCAGCGAAGACCACTCCGCGGTCCACTCCTTTTGCAAACCCTCTTCGAGGATAGCCGCGAGCTGCGCAATCGTCGGGGCCTGAAAGAGAGTTGCCAGCGGCAAACATTTGCCGAAACGCTTTTCAATCTGCGCAAAGAGGCGCACCGCCAGAAGGGAATGTCCGCCCACCTCAAAGAAGTTGTCATTGATTCCAATCCCGCTCACTTCCAAGAGGTCCGTCCAGATCGTCGCCAACAGTTTTTCTACCTGAGTTTGAGGGGTCGATCTCTGACCATCTTGTCTATTGCTGAGATCATCGGGCGCGGGCAGCGCGTGACGGTCCACCTTGCCACTGGCGGTTAACGGCAGGGAATCGAGCACAACGAACGAGTTGGGGACCATGTACTGCGGCAGCTTCTGTTTCAAGAACTCGCGCAGCTCACCGTTGATTGACGCTTGCTCGCGCGGAACGACGTAGGCGATCAGCCTTTTGTCTCCAGTCCCATTCTCTTTCGCCACGACAACGCTCTCGCCTACGTGCGCATGTTGGGCCAGCGCTGATTCGATCTCGCCTAACTCGATGCGGAAGCCTCTGATCTTGATCTGAAAATCTTTTCGGCCCTCGAATTTGATGCTGCCATCGTGGAGACGGCGACCCATGTCGCCGGTGCGATAGATGCGGTGAACGTTTGAGCCCTCCCTCACGGTCGGGCTACTGCCCCGTTCCGCAGTCGGGCTACTGCCCCGATGCCCAGCGGTGGCACGCGCATCCTGCGCGTGATTCACGGGCGGGACGCCCGTGCCACTAGTACCTGCGGTCGAGCTGAATGCCGCCGCGGTTGCTTCAGCGTTTCGCCAGTAGCCGAGCGCTACGTGCGCAGACTTGATAGCAATCTCACCAAAGATTTCAGAAGGCTGCCCGGCTTCGTTCAGCAACAACAGTTCAGTATCTGCCACTGGGAAACCCACAGGCACTGTTTCTCCGGCCCCTTCGGTTTGTTTATCGATGAAGTTTTGCAGGCTGACGGTCGCTTCTGTCGGTCCCAGGCCATTGACGAAGATGCAATCGTCGGAGAAATGTTTTTTGTACAACTCAACATCCGTCCGTTTTACTTCTTCGCCGCCCAGTACAATCAAACGAACGCGGGGAAAGCCTGGGTTGCCATTCAGCGTGTTAACAAAATGGCGATAGACCGTAGGCGTGGAATGATAGACGGTGATTTCTTCATCGATTAGCCGCTGGCCGGCCAGTCCATCTTCCCTGATGTCGATGGGACAGAGCGTGGCGCCGTTGAGCAGCGCTCCGTAGATGTCCATGACTGCGGCATCGAAGCAGTAGGAAGAAAGCAGCGTCAGCCGATCGCCGGCGTTGAGATGCAGGTTGTTGGTGTAGACGCGAATGTAATG
Organism: Pyrinomonadaceae bacterium; assembly: GCA_041492345.1. Classification (GTDB taxonomy): domain Bacteria; phylum Acidobacteriota; class Blastocatellia; order Pyrinomonadales; family Pyrinomonadaceae; genus UBA11740. The sequence continues at coordinate 6,973 of JBGPWS010000098.1, forward strand.
CAGCACATTGCGGTGGTTCTGCATGACGCCCTTCGGCTGTCCGGTCGAACCTGAGGTGTAAAGGATATACGCGAGCCTGTCGGGTCGGATTGCCGGTAGAGCGATGCGCGGCGCAGTCGCATCAACGACGTCGATGTTGATGAGTTGTACGCCATCAGTCGCCAGCTCGTGGGCCAGTGCAAGATTCTTGCTGTTTGTCAGAAGCGCGGTGGCTTCTGAGTGTTCGACGATCTGTCTTAGACGCTCTGTGGGATGATGAGGATCCAACGGGACATAGGTCTTTCCGGCCTGCAAGGCGCCCAGCATGCCCGCGATCATCGGTGCATCGTGCTCGAACAAAAGCGCGATCCGTTCCTCACCCGCGCCGACCAGTCCGACAATTGATCGCGCCACGCTATCAACCATTTGATCCAGATCCTGGTAGGTCCACTCGTGGTTCCTGCTCTTGATGGCAATCCTGTTGGGATACATCGCGGCTTGTCGGGTGAAGCGTTCGGCGATCGACTGCTCGATCTCTTCTTGTTTGAATTCAGTAAACGGATTGTTGGGACGAACGCGTCTGGATTCTATTGATGGCGATGAATCGTGATCCTTCTTTGCTTCAGTCCGGAGATCAGAAATCGGCTTTTCGGGATCGGCAACCACGCCCGCGAGCAAGGCGCCGAACTGGGCCAGCATCCGCCGGATCGAGTCCGCGTCAAAGAGGCCGGTGTTGTAGACCAGCGCGAGCTTAAGTTCCTGGCCTTGCTGGCCGGCGTAAAGAGTTAGATCAAATTTTGAAAGGTCCTCGTCGGATTGTGCCCAGGCGTCGACGAACGAAACTGTTTTATCGCTGCCCGGCAACTTGATCTCATCGGCAAAGTTGAACAGATTGAAATAGACCTGAAAGATCGGTGTGTGACTCAGGCTGCGTTCCGGCTTCAATGCCTCGATCAATTTTTCAAAAGGAACATCCTGGTTAGCATAGGCCTCCAGGGCTGTCTTCCTCACGCGCGCGAGCACTTCACGAAAGCTCGGGTTACCCGAAAGATCTGAGCGCAGTGCCAGGTTGTTGAGGAAGAAACCAATGATCGATTCAGTTTCGGTTCGCGGGCGATTTGCGATCGGCGAGCCGACGATTACATCTTCCTGCCCCGTGTAGCGGCAAAGCAGAACCTTGAAGGCCGCGAGCAGGGTTATGAACAGAGTGACGCCTTCGCGCCGGCCAAGCGCCGTGATGGATGAGGTAAGGTCTTCCGAAAACACCAGCCATTCGCGCGCGCCGCGAAAGGTCTGTACGGCCGGTCGCGGTCGATCGGTTGGAAGATCCAGGACTGGAAGTTCGCCCGCAAGCTTTTCCTTCCAGTAAGAGAGTTGCTTCTGGAGCAAATCTCCTTTCAGCCATTCTCGCTGCCAAGCTGCGTAGTCGGCATACTGGATCGGTAGTTCGGTGAGGGGCGACTGTTGGCTGCGAGCGAAAGCGTCGTGGATAGCCGACAGCTCCTGAAAAAATAGACCCAGCGACCAACCGTCGCTGACGATGTGGTGCATGACGACCATGAACAGATGATCTTGCTGGTCTAGCCGCAGCAAGGTCGTTCGTATCAGCGGCCCCTTAGTTAGATCGAATGGTCGCGCTGCCTCTTCGCTCAGCAACGCGTGCGCCCTGGCTTCGCGCTCGTGCTCCGGACGGAAAGCGAGATCGATGGTTGACAGCTCAACATTGAGTTTAGGGCTAACAATGGGAACTGGTTGGCCGTCGACAGTGACGAAGGTGGTGCGGAGCGTATCGTGTCTGCGCGCAATCTCGTTGACACTTCGTTTGAGAACGTTTGGATCGATTGGCCCTGACAGCCGCACTGCGAGGGGCACGTTATAAACCGCCGAATCAGGATTTAGCTGGTCCAGGAACCACAGCCGTTCCTGCGCGAACGAGAGTTGCGCGGGAGTGCCGGGCGGACGCGGCGCGATGGTTCGTGGCTGTGTGGGCTGCCGGCCAAGTTCTCCGCGGAGATACTTCTCCAGCAGGTCGCGTTTGGCCGATGACATGTTGGCCAAACTTGGGTTTGTTGTAGTTGATGGAGGGTGCTCTTGCACGATATCTGTTAACGGGTGTTGAGAGTACCGACTTTAGTCGGGCTCTTCCTCAGCAAACAAAAGCCCAACTAAAGTTGGTACTCTAAACGCGCTACCTAAGCTGATCCATGAAATGGACAGCCGCTTCCGGTGTGCGCGATCGGCCCCGGGGTTTGTTGCCCCACAGGCCTCGCTTCCGTGAAGGTAACCGGCAGGGATGTCAGGCCGCGCAAACCCAGGTTATCTCGCCAGACGAGCGCGCCCGGTTCAAGCTGTAGATTGGTCATGCGACGCGCGATTGCCTCAAAGACAAGCTGGCCTTCAATGCGCGCGAGTGGTGCTCCAAAGCAGAAATGGCTGGCCCAGCCGAAAGCCAGGTGCCGATTGTCAGTGCGACCAAGATCGAGCCGGTCTGGATCGGGAAAGCGTTCCGGGTCGCGATTGCCGGCGCCCATCACCGCGATCACTGCCTGACCTTTGCGAATCTTTTTTCCGCCAAGTTCGGTATCCTCAGGACAAATACGCGCCGTGTGCTGGCTTGGGCTCTCAAAACGCAGCAGCTCTTCGACAGCCGAGGGAATGAGACTGAGATCATTTCTTAATCTCTCAAGCTCGTCCGGATGGCGCAGCAGCGTTAGCACTCCGTTGCCGATCAGATTAGTTGTAGTCTCCTGGCCGCCGACCATCGTCACGATGCAGTTGGCGATAATTTCTTCTTCAGTCAGACGGTCGCCATCGATCTCTGCCGTCAGTAGCGCGTTGATGAGGCCGTCGCGCGGTTGAGCGCGCTGACTTTGAATAGCTTCGCGAAAGTAACTGGTCATCTCTTCCACGCATTTCAATGTGCGGGAAGCGCGGTCCGGGTTGTGCTGAAAATTGCCGAGCACTTCGGCAAAGTCCGCCGACCACTGTTTCAACTGATCGGCATCAGCGGTTGGCACGCCCATCATTTCGGCAGTGACAATCGCGGGCAAAGGCGCCGCCAGGTCAGCGATCACATCCATGCGTCCGGATGCGAGCAGCGGTTCGAGCAGGTCTACGAGAATTTCCCGAATGTGCGATCGCAGAGCCTCAACTCTCGCCGGCGTAAAGGCCGTGGAAGCGAGACCGCGCAGGCGTGTGTGATCGGGCGCGTCCATGAAGAGCATCTGCTTGACCATGACTTGCGCGACCGGCGCCAGCTCTGCGAGACCAATGGCTGCGAGCTGTTCAGGCGTGGGCGTGCGGTTGGCAGAGAAGTGGTGCAGCACCGTAATCACGTCCGCGTAGCGTGTGACTACCCACGCGTGCAGGTAAGGGTCCCAATAGACCGGGGCCTCTGTGCGCAGTCGCTCGTAGAGCGGATATGGATTAGCCAGGACCTCAGGATCTAATAGTTGATACAGGCTGAGAGTTGGAGTCTTGCGCGGCAGAGATGTTGTTTCAGTGGTGGTCATACTTTTTCACTCATCATTTTCCATTGGTCATTTGACAGTTTTCATTTGCCATTCTGCTTCCGTTCTCTTCGTGTGATTTCGTGGATCGTTCTTCATTTCTCAGCCAAGCGAACGATCCACGAAAATTACATGAAGCAACTCGAAATAAATCCAGCAATGAGAAATGGAAAATGCATTCGGTTTCACGCCAGCAACCGCAGAACCTCGTCTTCGCTCATCGCTTCCACTCTGGCCATTACCAGTCGCTCGATCTCGAGCGATAGTTGCTCGATGGTTGGTGCGTCGAACAGTGTGCGTAGCGCGAGTTCAACCCCAAACGCACCGCGAATGTGAGACATGAGTTGGGTACCCAGTAGAGAGTGTCCCCCCAGCATGAAAAAGTTGTCCGTGACGCCAACCTGCTCCAGTCCCAGCAAAGAAGAAATCATTACTGCCAGCCGTTCCTCGATCGGCGTCCGTGGGGCAATGAACTCTTCATCCCTTAAAGTATTCTCGGCATTAGGCGCGGGCAGGGCGGCTCGATCCAGCTTGCCATTTTGCGTGAGCGGCACACTTTCGATTTGCACAAACACGGCCGGAACCATGTACTCGGGTAGTTCATTTCGGAGGAAGCTCCGTAAATCAGGAGCCGAAAGTTGCGATACGGGATTAGGGACGACATATGCCACCAGGTGTTTCTCGCTACCGGCGTCCTCACGCGCTCCGACCAGACTTGCCTGTACGCCTCTGTGGCGATCCAGCACGGTGACGATCTCGTTTGGCTCGATCCGATGTCCGAGAATCTTTATTTGATCATCGATCCGCCCACGATAAGCAATTTCGCCGCTCTCCAGATAGCAGGCGAGGTCTCCGGTTTTGTACAGGCGTGCGACCGGGTTATTACTAAAGGGGCTGAAAGGATTCTGAATGAACTTTTCTGCCGTCAGTTCAGGCCGATTGAGATAACCGCGCGCTACGCCAGCTCCACCAATGTGCAGCTCTCCGGCTGTGCCTATGGGGACTCGTTGGAGGTTCTCGTCCAGAACATAGATCTCTGTGTTTGCGATCGGCCGACCGATGGTTGGCAAGGTGTTACTGCTTAGGTCGGGAGAAACGAAACCCGAAGTGGCAACCACGGTGCACTCAGTCGGTCCGTAATTGTTGACGAGCTTGAAAGGCAAGTTCTTTGCAGGGAAGCGGCGCAGGGTTTCGGCGCCGGTTAACAAGATGCGAAGTGCCGTGTTCAGCGGCCATTCGAGCGTCATCACGCGCTCAGCCAGCGCAGTGGGGAGAAAGCTAACAGTAATCCCTTCCGCCACCAGCCAGTCACGAAGAAGCTCGGGAGAGAGACGCGTGCACTCATTGGGCAGATGAAGACTCGCCCCTGCCGTTAGATAGGGCCACGTTTCCCACACGGCCGCATCGAAACCCACCCCAGCTAACAAGCTTGCGCGATCGCCGGTCGTGACCTCGAATGCGCTCTGATGCCAGGACACAAGGTTCATCAAGCTGGCGTGGGTGATCTCAATCCCTTTCGGCTGGCCGGTGGAACCCGAAGTGTAAATGACGTAAGCCAGATGCTCAGACGTTATGTCGCTAACCGGAGAGTCAGTCGATTGGCAGGCAATCTTCGCATCGTCGCGATCTATCGCGATCACTTCCCACGGGCCGGCGGTGAGCTGCTCGGCTACTTCTTGTCGCGTGATCAGCACGCGAGGCTGAGCATCGCTCAACATAAAAGCCAGACGCTCGGACGGATAACCTGGATCGAGCGGCAGGTATGCTGCTCCCGCTTTGAGGATCGCTAAAGCACAAACGACGGTCGTCACTGAGCGGTCAAGGCACAGTCCCACGAGGTTGTCCGGGTAGTCGGACCGCACACCCAGCGCGATCAGGTAATGTGCCAGCTGATTAGCCCGGTCATTCAGCTCTCGATAGGTCACCACTTCGTTGCCAGCCATCAGCGCCGGCGCGTCTGGCGCCGACGCGGCTCGCGCGGCCACAAGTTCCGGGACGCAACGGCCTTGAGGCGGACGGGTGCGCTGGTTGCTATTGGGCATAGCAGTCGTATGCGCCTCAGTCTTCGCAGTTAGGCGAGTGCTTGGCGCAAACGAACTGGGGATGGAAGAAAGTAGTGTAGACATGGTTAATCAGATCACTATCAATCTGGCCTCTCAGGGAACAATGGTTAAGAACTGGATCGCGCATCAGGGAACTAGATTCCCTTGAGAGCTAATAAAGGCCCAATAGGAAGGTATTTCCCCTCTACTCAATGGTTTCGCTTAATTCAGCACCGACGCACTCGCGAGCGCGGTCTTAAGAACTTAAAACGCGGCACTCGTTGAAATTAGGCGTCGATTCGGAGTTTAAAACCTTCGGAGAATCGAACTCGGAAGGACGGACTGTAAGGGGCGGGACTGCCGGATTCGGCAAACCGCTGTTCCTCTGAGTGAGTTAGGTCTCCCTTCTTCCGTTGGGAGAAGGACTGCGGAAGAGGGGATAGCTGATGATGGGCGGGCTCGGTGCCCAGCCTTCTCCCGGACCCTCTCCCAAATAGGAGAGGGAGGCCCAACAAATCTTATGCACTCAATTTTGGTTTACCACACCATCAGCTCTCCGGCTGAACCCCTTCCGGGCGATATCGATATCTCTCCTGAGAAGTTCGAGCGACAGTTGCGTTGGCTCTCACGTTGGCACCGGGTAGTAACACTCGATGAAACGTTGGGGAGTGACTCCCGAGCGCGGGGCGTGGCGATAACGTTTGACGATGGGTTTCGCGACAACCTGACGGTGGCGTTGCCGCTGCTGGAAAAGTTTCGCTTGCCGATCACTTTGTTCGTGGCTGCCGGTTTTGTGGGACAGGCCAACTATCTTTCAGCGGACGAACTGCGCGAGATTGCGCGGCATAGGCTGGTAACGATTGGTGCACACGGTCTTTGGCACCGACATTTCACGCGCCTCTCAAATGATGAAGCCCGGCTGGAACTCCGCGAATCACGAAGCCTGCTGAAAA
>JBGPWS010000115.1:0-12277 GCA_041492345.1 Pyrinomonadaceae bacterium
CCGCACTCCGCGCTCCCAGCACTTACTCGCTCTTTCGATGTCTCCGCACGCGCCAAACGACTACGCCTAAGACAATTGCCGCAATCAGCATGAGTGTTCCGCTGCGTCCCACCCATTTGATAAGCAGCGGCAGACTCGCTCCGAACAAGTAACCGAGGGTCGTAATCACAACCGACCAGAGAACCGCGCCGGCCACGTTATAGGCGAAGAACAGGCGCCAGGGCATCTTTGAAGCTCCGGCCAGCAGCGCGGCGAACACGCGCAAGCCGGTGATGAAGCGCGCGACCAGAATTGTCTTATTGCCGTGACTCGCAAAATAATTCTCCATGTGTTCGAAGCGCTTCGGCGTCAAAAAGAAGAATCGGCCGACGCGCAAAATCACACCGCGACCAAAATGGTGGCCGATAGCAAAACCTATATTGTCGCCAATCACGGCGCCGGTCGCCGCGATCAGCATGACGAAGGCAAGGTGAAAGTGACCTGTTGCCGCAAAGTAACCGGCGATCAGCAAAATTGTTTCGCCTGGCACCGGCACTCCCGCGTTCTCCAGCATCACGCCAAAGAAGACGGCCCAGTAGCCATACGCGAGCATGTACTGCTCGATCAATTGCAGCGAGTCGTGGAGAAAATCCATGTGCGAGCAACTTTACAGGATTCCCGGGAAGCAATCTAACCGAGCAGCAAGTTGGCATCCGCCGGTCTATGAGCTTAGAATGTCCCCGGTTCTCCCCAATACCTGACGGAGTCGATCCGATCGACCGTCACCAGCCGCAGACTCGACCTAAACGGAGCCGTGATGAAATTCGTGGGATGGGCATTCGTCGCTTTCACTTTGGTCCTATCTGTCTCGATTGCTTCGGCGCAGTCGCCGAGGGGAACGCAGCGCCCGCAGGAACCGAAAGCCACGACGACAAATCCCAACGACGCTTCGCAACCTGCTCAAAACGATCTCGAAACAATCAAGATTGATACCAATCTGGTCACGGTCCCAGTGATCGCCAGTTCGCGCACAGGTCACTACATTACCGATTTGCAAAAGGAAGAATTCAAACTGTCAGAGGACGGCGTGCCGCAGGAGATCGCGTTCCTGGCCACAGCAAACGTGCCGTTTTATGTGGTGCTAATGCTCGACACGAGCGATAGCACCCGGGAGAAGTTGCCTCAAATTCAACAAGCGGCGATTACTTTTCTCAGCCAGTTGGGTCCGCGCGACCGGGTGAAGATCATTTCCTTCGATACTGAAGTCAGGGACTTGAATGAGTTCACCAGCGACAAATCGGTCCTGCGCCGGGCCATCGAACAAACGCGCACGGGCACGGGAACCAGAGTGTACGATGCAATGCAAACAGCACTCGACGTTCTCCGTCCGATTCAGCAGCGAAAGGCCATCGTCCTGTTCACTGACGGCGTGGACTGGCACAGCGACAACTCAACCTTTGAGAGTACGGTCCACGATCTGGACGAGTCGGGTGCAATCATCTACCCGATTCGCTTTGACACTCGGGCCTTCACTGAGCAGCTCGCGAGACAGCAGGCGGCCGAACAAGACGGCGTTTCACTACCTACGAGCAGCGTGATTCGCCAACCCGGAACGACCCCAACAACATTCCCGAGCGAAGATCCATCGCAGGTTCCGACTATGAAAAGAGAGCCGCTTCCCATCATTCCTCCACCTTCAGTGATCTTTGGTCGTGGAAATCGCAATCCACGTCAAACGTCTCCGACAGATCCGTTCCCCGATGCAGGTCCGCAACCGTCAACTCGAAACATTCCCGACCCGCGCGCGACCGATAACCGGAAGAAGAACGACACCATTAGCGGGATGCTGGATAACATGTACTTAATGGCTGACAGCTATCTAAGAGAGATCGCCGACCGATCCGGCGGCCAGGTCTATCGCGCGGACACAGTCGGCGTTCTGCCGCAGGCCTTCGCGGCGATTGCTGACGAGTTGCGGACTCAGTACCTGCTGGGTTACTACCCCATCAATCGAGATCATGATGGAGCGTATCGCAAGATCCAGGTGAAGACTTCGCGCAAGGACATCGCCATTCGCGCCCGGCCGGGTTACCGCGCCCGCAGCGGTGGATAATTTTGGAGTGCGGCGGCAAGCTTAGCGCGACGCCGCTTTGGATTGCAGATGTCCGACAAACTGAAGTTTGTCGGACATTGCGCTGTCGCCGCTTCGCTTTGCCAGCGCATTCCATCTCTGCGCTTGTCCCTCCTCATGCACCCGTGTTAGTTTTTTCAGCGCAATCCAAACCAAGCTTATCCGAGTTGTTGACTATGCCTGATCGTAAAGAAGCGTGGGAGTTACTGTGCGAGTACACCAAGGGCGACAGTTTGCGTAAGCACGCGTTGGCTGTAGAAGCCGCGATGCGGGCCTGCGCGGAGCGTTACGGCGCACCCGACGCTGATGAAGACGAGTGGGGACTAGTCGGCCTGTTGCACGACTTTGATTACGAAATGTTTCCGGCCGCCGACCAGCATCCATTCACCGGCTCTAACATTTTGTGCGGTCGTGGGTATCCGGATCGGATAATCAAAGCCATCCTGGGTCATGCGACCTATACTGGCGTACCGCGCGACACCGACATGGCGAAGGCGTTGTTTGCTACCGACGAGCTGTGCGGTTTTCTGGTAGCGTGCGCCCTGGTCCGACCGTCTCGTAGTCTGGATGATATGGAAGTACCGTCGGTGAAGAAGAAACTGAAGGACAAGCATTTCGCTCGCTCAGTTAATCGCGGCGATATTCACCAGGGCGTGGCTGAACTGGAAGTGGAACTGGACGAACATATTCGATTCGTGATCGATGCGTTGAAGCCGGTGCAGAGGGAGATTGGGCTGGGACCAAGAGAAGACCTAACACCACAGCCGGCCTAGCGGGCGTGGCGCAATTCATACATGCGCGGAATGCAGACTCTATTCGGAAACATCAGTGAAGCGGCCAGATAAGTGCCGGCGGTAAACAACAGCGCGAGGATTACGGTCAGCGCTGCCTGAGTTTTTCGCCTACGCGCCGTATGACGGTAAACGAACACTCCCGAGTACGCGGCTATGGCAAGCGGGAGGATCGCGCTGGAAAGCAGGAGCCAATCGTTCCGCGCGAGGTCCCTGGCTGTGCCGAATAGGCCGATCACGAGTGCTGACCAAAGTCCGCAGGCAATAATTGCGGCGCCAAAGGACGCTATGACGAGCAGTTTCCAGCGCATCGAAATCCGACCTGCAATAGAACGTCACTGTTCAGGGGTTAAGAAGGCGACGCAAGGATAACATAGCGGGCAATCATCACCGAACAATGGTAACGCGAAGCGCGCTGATTTACCTGTCCCGACAGGAATGGTTGAAGGAGTTTGCCGCTAAGTTTGGCCTGTTCAAGAAACTCACCACCCGCTTTATCGCGGGCGAAAGCAGTGATGAAGCTGTGGCCGCGATTCGCGACCTCAACGCCCGCGGCTGTACGGCATCCTTCGATCACCTGAACGAATCAGTCGCCAGTATGGCTGAGACCGAAGCCGAAGTTCGTGAGTATCTCGATGTCCTCGCGCGCATCGATGAAACCGGCATCGATTCGAATGTTTCGATCAAGCTGACGCAATTTGGTCTTGAGATCGATCCGGAGCTTGCCTATCGCAATGCTCGCCGCATAGTCGAAGATGCGGCCCGGCGTGGCAACTTTGTCCGCGTCGACATGGAAGGTTCGAACGTTACCCAGGCGACCATTGAGGTTTTCAAACGTCTGCGGGCTGAGTTCGGGATGAATGACGTGGGCATCGTCGTCCAGTCTTACCTCTATCGCACGATGGATGACGCTCGCGACCTGTTGAAGATTCCGGCGCGCATCCGTCTGTGTAAAGGTGCTTATCACGAGCCACCGGAAGTTGCTTATCCGGCAAAGAAAGACGTCGATGATAACTACGTGCGCGTGATGCAGTTGCTGCTATCCAGCGGGGGCTATCACGGGATTGCGACGCACGATCCGAAGATGATCGACACGACGATCGATTTTGCGCAGCGCGAAGGCATCGGTAAGGAAGCGTTTGAATTTCAGATGCTCTACGGGATCCGCCGCGATTTGCAGGATCAACTCGCGCGCGATGGCTACCGGATGCGCGTATATGTTCCTTACGGTAAACACTGGTATCCTTACTTCATGCGGCGTCTGGCAGAACGGCCGGCAAATATCTGGTTCGTGCTGAAGAATCTTTTGAAGTAGCCAGGTGCTTGTGGCACAGACTGAAGTCTGTGAACCACGGCTACCAATCACAGACTGAAGTCTGTGCCACTAAAATGGAAAATTACCTCTGGATAGTCTGGACCATCCTTGGCGCGGTGCTCATCATCGCTGAAATCTTTACGACAGGGTTTGTCCTCCTGTGGTTCGGGATTGGCGCGCTGGCGGCGGCGTTCGCCGGTTTGGTTGGCGTGCACAGTATCACGGCGCAATTTCTGATTTTTGCGATTGTGTCGATTGCCCTGACGGCGGCCTCACGGACTATCTTTGTTCAATACTTTTCCCGTGAGAAGACTGGCGGTGATTTGAAGTCAGGAGTAGAAGGATTGCCGGGGAAAGTCGGTACGGTGGTCTCGTCCAGCCGCGGGGCGCTGCACGAAGGGGCGGTCAAAGTCTACGGTTCAACCTGGACTGCGTATCCCACGGAGGGTGAAGAGCCTTTGGAAGCAGGCGACCGCGTCGAGGTCGAACGCGTGCAGGGTGCTTCAATTTACGTTAGACGCGTCGAGCCCGGGCGCGATTGGCGGGGAAAAGAACTGCCGGAGCAGAGCGAGTCTCGGTAAACGTGGTCTGAGGTCTAACAAGTGTAACGCGCAGAGAACGTCGCAATTATGAAAGCCAGGAATAAGAATTCTGAAGACAAGCACGATCCGCTGGCAGAGGAACTTAACTTTGATAAGTTAGAACTCGTTACCTATGGGCCGGGCTGGAAGAAAGTCTCGGCTCGGGTGCGGAGCCCAAAACATTTGCGGGAAGCCAAGGCCAAGCTTCCTCGCAAACCCGCCTTAACCAAGTCACGTGGTCGGCGTGCGGCCTAGGTAATCAGACTCCCTGATAGCAGAACTTCTGGTTCGCCTAAAGAACCAGCAGGACGGAAAGTTTTCTCAATGCTCGGAAGTATCCGCTTCAGTCTCGTCGAGAGTCTTGTCTTCTTCGAGCGGTGGGAGTTCAACTGTAATTCGGTCCTCGCCGGCTTCGCGCAACTCTTCGCCGGTGAAGCGCGCCAGCACAACTGTGATGTTGTCCTCGCCCCCGCGATGGTTGGCTTCGGCTACCAAAGCGTTACACGCCGCGGCCAGATCCCCATTCGACTCGGCAACGATCTGGCGAATCTCTTCATTGCGCAGCTTTCCGGAAAGTCCATCACTGCACAAGAGCAGCATGTCGCCTTGCCGAATCTGGATCCGCGCAGTCGCCGGCGCCAACTCAGTCTGCGCGCCGAGCGCCTGCAAAATCACGTTCCGAAACATGTGCGTCTCAGCTTCTGCCTCACTGATTTGGCCGACGTCCACCAGTTGCTGAACCAGTGACTGATCCTTTGTGGCCAGGCGGATTTGCTGACCGCGCATAACGTATGCGCGACTGTCCCCGACCTGCACCAGATCCAGCTTGTCGCCCTTGACCGCCGCCCCAGTTAACGTAGCGCCCATGCCGCTGCAACGGCTATCTTCCAAACTCTTGTAATGAATATTCCGGTTCGCCTGCATGGTCGCGTGCTTCAGACAGTCCACCAGACTGGCGTCGGGTTCACAGCCGGCTCCGTCGACATGCTTGCCCAACAAAACATCGCGGACAGCCTCAATGGCCATGCGACTGGCCACATCTCCCGCCAACGCTCCGCCCATGCCGTCAGAAACCACTAGCACCAGGCCCAATTCGCCCAGGGGGAACTGGTTCATCTCCTCAGGGTTCTCAGGTCCTTCCGAGCCGCTCCACGTTCGCGGCGTGGTGAGATCGAGCAGGAGAAAGTTGTCCTCGTTGCCGCGGCGCACGCGGCCAATGTCAGACTTTGCATGCAACTCAATCAGCATAATTGGGGTTCGTAAAGTGACGACTCCGAAAGACTATGGGTACGTCAGGATTTTATCTTGTCGCTCGTCACTTGTCACTTGCAACGGCGCTTAGTGCCTGATCCAGATCGGCGATGATGTCGTCGGTATCTTCGATGCCCACCGAAATTCGAACCAGACCGTCCGTAATTCCCAAACGTTCGCGCACCTCGGGAGCAACCGAGGCATGCGTCATCGTCGCCGGATGACAAACCAACGTTTCGACTCCGCCCAGGCTTTCCGCCAGAGTGCAAAGTTTCGTTGATTCAAGCACTACTCGCGCGGCCTCGAGAGAGCCGACATCGAACGAAACCATGCTGCCGAATCCCTTCTGTTGACGTTTTGCCAGTTCGTGCTGCTTGTGTGAAGGCGAACCCGGATAATAAATCTTTCGCACCTTCGGATGATCTTCCAGGAAGGCCGCGACCGCCCGCCCTGACTTATCGTGCTGTTCCATGCGCAGAGCCAGCGTCTTTGTGCCACGCAAGACCAGCCACGAATCAAACGGCGAAAGGATCGCGCCGGCGCTGTTCTGGATAAAGGCAATCCAGCTGGCGTCATCTTCATTGTTAAGAACGACGGCGCCACCGATCCCATCCGAATGCCCGTTCAGAAACTTCGTGGTTGAATGTACGACAATGTCCACCCCAAAATCCAGAGGCCTCTGGAGGTAAGGGGACATAAATGTATTATCGCAAACGACGCGCGCGCCCGCGGCGTGGGCCACGTCTGAAACAGCTTTGAGATCGGTAACGATCATGACCGGATTCGTCGGCGTCTCGATAAACACCATCCGCGTATTGTCTTTGATTGCTGCTTCCACATTGGTAACTTCGGAAGTGTCTACAAACTCGAACTCAATCCCATAGTTTGCCAGGACGCGTTTGAACAGACGGTTCGTGCCACCGTAAGTATTGTCTGAAACGATTACGTGGTCGCCGGCTTTGACCAAACGCATGGTCGCGTCAATCGCCGCCATGCCGGACGCAAAAGCATATCCGAACTGCGCGCCTTCCAGGGCGGCCAGGTTGCGCTCCAACGCCAGTCGCGTGGGGTTGGACGTACGCGCGTACTCAAATCCTTTGTGTTTGCCCAGCGCATCCTGCGCGTAGGTCGACGTTTGATAAATCGGGACAGTGACGGCGCCCGTGGCCGGATCCGGTTCTTGTCCGGCGTGAATAGCAGTAGTGGCAAAACCCATAAAAAGAATCCAAGAAGTCCCAAAAGTCAGAATGCAGAAGGCGGAATCAGAAGGACGGATAGTAGCGTGTGCAGGATTTTAGTGTCAATTCAAGAGAGCTTGCTAGCTTGATGGCGAAAAACACCTTGGCAACGATAAATGGACTTTTGCAAGGGGGTGATCGCTGATGGTCCGCGGTATAGAGATGACAGCAATAAATGGTTTCCGGGCTGTTAATGCGGTCGAGAAGGTGGCGGAAGCGAGTCGCCAGGAAGGGAAATCCTTGCCCGAGTCCGCCTGGATTCAGGTTTCCGTCGCGCGCGGAATCGAGTATTATCGGGGCGAATAAAGCCGGTTGAAAAAGAATGGCCGACAATCTCTGCGGCGGACCGTTACGTTCCCGGAGGAATAAACCGAAGTGGCTGACGAAGATCAATCTGACGAGATCTCGCCTGACGAGCGGCGCCAGTTCGACCGTTCGCGCCTGATTGTGGACGTTCATTTCGACGGCGCCGAATCAACCGGCGTAGCCGGCACAAAAGACATGAGCCTCGGCGGAGTTTACCTGACCACGCAGTCGCTGCTTCCTTTAGGAGCGACGTTAACCTTGCGGATTCCGCTGGGCGGCGAGCACGTCGTGGTCAAAGCCGATGTGGTTTACAGCAATCCCGGTCGCGGAGTAGGAGTCAGGTTTCACCGTCTGCCGGACGAAGCGCGCGCCTTGATGGAGCGCGAACTGCCGGCGCCATGAGCACAGACCGCAGTGGGCAGTGGGCAGGAAGAACGAACAGAGAGTCGGGAATGTTCGATCAATAGCACCGGGGCAGTAGCCCGACCGTAAGGGAGGGCTTGGATTCATGTTCGACCAATTCACACTGGGCATCGAAGAAGAGTTTCAGATCGTCGATCCGAAGACGCGCGAGTTGCGTTCGCACGTCTCCCAATTCCTGGAAGAAGGCAAGATGATTCTCGGCGAGCAGATCAAGCCCGAGATGATTCAGTCGATGATCGAGGTCGGCACTGGCATCTGCAAAAACATTCAGGAAGCGCGTACGGATATTACGCGGTTGCGCAGCATCATCTCTGGCTTGGCGGCAAAGAACGGGCTGGTGATAATTGCCGCTTCGACGCATCCGATTTCGCGCTGGCAGGACCAGAAGATTTTCGATGACGAAAGGTATGAGCTGCTGGTCGAGGAGCTGCAAAACGTTGCTCGTTCGCTCTTGATCTTTGGACTGCACGTTCACGTTGGAGTTGCGGATCCAGAGCGCCGGATTCACATCATGAATGCCGCACGGTACTTTCTGCCCCACGTGCTGGCGCTGTCAACTTCGTCGCCGTTTTGGATGGGCCAGAATACCGGGCTTAAGTCGTATCGAACTGAGGTCTTCAAAAAGTTTCCCCGAACAGACATTCCAGATCACTTCGACTCATACAGCGGATTTCAACGATACATCGACTTGCTGGTTAGCACGAACTGCATTAACGACGGCAAGAAAATCTGGTGGGACTTGCGGCCGCATCCGTTCTTTCCGACCCTGGAGTTTCGCATTTGCGATATCCCTACGCGGGTCGACGACACCATTGCGATTGCCGCGTTGTTTCAGGCGATCGTCGCCAAGCTCACGAAGCTGATCGATAAGAATCTCGGCTTCCGTTTGTATCGGCGCATGTTAATTCAGGAGAACAAATGGCGGGCGGTGCGTTGGGGGCTCGATGGCAAGATGATTGATTTTGGCAAGCAGAAAGAGGTGCCGACCCGCGATCTGATTCTTGAGTTGCTGGACTTTGTTGACGACGTTCTGGACGAACTCGGGTCGCGCAAGGAGGTCGAGCATATTCACACGATTCTCGAGCGACGCACCTCAGCAGACGACCAGCTTCGCGTTTTCAAAGAGACCAACGACCTCAACGCCGTAGTCGATCGCTTGATCGAGCTGACGATGGAAAACGTGCCGCGGGACGCGGACCTCACTATTGGCAAGACCGCCACCGCGCCATCGTCGATCACGAAGTAGGATGAGTTGCTGTATGGGCGGATTCAATGAGCTTTTAGGCGCCGTTTACGGACCTGACTAGCAACTTAACTCAGGTCTTTGTACGCCGGCTGCCCTCCTGATTCTTGAACCTCGGTGCGGCCCGACATTACTCCGGCCAGGCGACATTACGCCGTTATTATGCCACCTAACGTAGTGCCACCAGTTGAGCGAAGAAAAGCCGAGCGCGTCAAAGTTAATATTAGGGCGCGCTGGGAAGGAGTCTTGGAGCAAAAGGAAGGAACCATAGTTGATTTGAGCAGCGGCGGGTGTTTCATCCTGACTGCTCATCTGGTCGAGACCGGCGAGTTAATCAGGCTTGAAATGGAAAACTCTTTGGTTCTTTGGGGCGAAGTTATTTATCAGGTAGAGGAAATGGGATTTGGCCTAAGAGTCACCTCCGCCCTGGGCGAAGAAGAACAGCAACTTGCCAAGCTGATCCAGGAGCAGAAAGAGCGCGATCAAGCTGGAAAGTAAGCAGCCGGACACAAGCCCTGCAATTGTCCGGACAGTCGGTGTGTTTTCAGTTTCGGATCGAAGGGATCCTTTTGAAAGATCGCAACTCGATCCCGGAAACGTGCTTCCAGATTCTTATTGCCGCGAACCTTTCTCTTGAACGCTTTTCGAAATCCCGAGGTTGGGACGATCTCAGTCATGAGACAGGGAGTCCATAAGGTCGTTTACATTCGAGAAAGACTTGAGTTCCCCGCGGCGCATTTCTTCCATGCCGGCTTCGGCGTTTTCAAGAATCTCTCGGCGTCTCTCTTCGACGAGGGACATCCTTATGATCTCTTGCAGTTCTTCCTTCTCTGCGGGTGAGAGCTGCCTTACTTCCTCGACTACCTCTGCAAAGGTCTGGCTCATCTTTCAATTCTCCGAATAACCATCGCGCTGAGGATACTATCTCCACTCGTTGCTTTCAAATCTTGTTTCCACTTCGCTCCGCCAGATAATACTGCCACAACATCCTCGCAGCAACGGAACGAAACGGACGCCAAGCTTCGGCGATCTTTGCTAGCTCAGCAAACGCAGGACGCTGGTTCATCTTGCGGAGGCTACCCACCGCGGTTGCCAGTGCGACATCACCGTCGGGCCAGATGTCCGGGCGTCTGAGGGCCATCAGAAGATAGATATTCGCGGTCCATGGGCCGACGCCTTTGATGCTGACCAGTGTCGCATGCGCGTCTTCGTCGTTCATCCTGCCAAGCTCACTTAAGTGACCGTTGGTGAAAGCCTCAGCGACTTGCACACAGTAGTGCGCCTTTTGTCGCGTCACACCGAGTGAACGAAGATAAGCTTCACCGGCTTCAATGAATCCGAGCGCAGTAAACGGTTCGATGTTTGATTTGAGACGTTCAAACATCGCGCGAGCCGAAACCAGCGAAACCTGTTGCTCAAGAACAATGCGCAGCAGGGTAGGGAAGCCGGGACTTCTGCCCCACATGGGCGGCGTGCCATAAGCTTGGTAGACACGGGCCAGGTCGCGATCGCGCGCGGCCAACGCCTCGGTCGCTGCAGCGAGGCCCTCGTTTGTAAGACGGTTTGACACTGGCACTGTACCAGGACCTCTTTCATAACCTCCTGACGGAGGCGATTAATTAATTAAAGGGCTGGAAGCTGGCGAAGGATGCTGACGCGAGAATTGCGCCGTGCACGTCTCAATAGCGATGCTAATGAAACTCATTTCGCTAAACGTTGCACTTGCCGCGCATCGTCGAATGAACGGCGAGCCCGATCGCGACTGGTATCTTCAAAGGGATGCGAGTCGCCCACCCACTAACGTAGGTGATACCTGACACGGCGCCCTCCCTCACGGTCGGACAACTGCCTCAAATTTAGCCGCAAGGCGTGTTTTTACCTCCGGCCTCTCTTCTGTGATGATGCTAAAGCAGACGGAATCACGGATGCGTCCGCCCGGCATGATCATGTCACTGCGGAAAATGCCTTCCTGCCGGGTGCCTAACCGAAGAATGGCCGTGCGCGACTGTTGGTGGAGGATTCTTCCGCAGGTACAAGGCGGGAGGACCTTGTAACCTGCGGAAGCCGATCAATTGCAGGCTCGCTGGCTTATGGCGTAGCCGAGATGGTGAACCGCGAGGCCGGTACAACAGCTTTCACGTCATAGCTGACGATATCCAGGTCTGCGAAAGGTTGCCCTTGCAGGCGCGTAATGATGTGAAAGGGCAGCATCATGCAATCGGCCCGGCGATAGTCGCTGCGCTGCTCTTCAATCAGTGGTTGGCTGTTGAAGCGCGTAGTTATCTTATCGATGAGGAACGATTGTTTGTTAATCCAGTATCGCACCGTGTCTTGCGAGTTGAACTTAACTTCCACTACATAGTCATTACCATCGTCGCCTTGACGTACAGCGACGAGTGAACCCTCGATGGCGCGGTTCAGAGTGTCAAATCCCATCATCGCCCAGTGGCGTGACACGGCAGTTTCGCGAACTCGGAACTCGTTGCCGAACATCATGCCTCCACCCTGCGAGCCGGTGAAGACCAGATACGTCGGCCCGGGACCCAGCGCCGCGGTGGGAGCGACATCGAGTCGCCGGCGCATCTGCTTGTCCTGATAATCGGTGATCCTAAGCTTTACTTCGGCCATGGCCCCGAGTGGATTCGCCGCCAACCCGCCAAAGGCGGCCGCATTCACAAAGCCGCTGGCTTGCACCGTAACATTTTGCAAACCGGCATAATCGGCCCCGCCGTGAGCGATGCGGGTAACGCTAAGAATCTCGCGGCCGGTAAAGTCGGCGGCCGCATTGGGAATGGTAGTTGTCGTTATCATTAGTGCCAGAGCGGGCAGGCAACAAAAAGCGAGGAGCAAAGTTTTTCTTCCAGTTGGTCGTAACATGTCTAAAATTCCTCCCGGTTGTATTTAAGGGTGCGCGATCACTGACTCTTATAGCAGAGTTTCACGGCAGGTCATAGGTAAGAGCGGAACGGC
This sequence comes from Pyrinomonadaceae bacterium, assembly GCA_041492345.1. GTDB lineage: Bacteria > Acidobacteriota > Blastocatellia > Pyrinomonadales > Pyrinomonadaceae > UBA11740. Next base: position 12,229 of record JBGPWS010000115.1, read on the forward strand.
AGGTATCCGGAAGTAGCTTAAGCCGGGAATTCAGCGAGGTGTCACGAAG
>JBGPWS010000332.1:0-4966 GCA_041492345.1 Pyrinomonadaceae bacterium
AGATCGTATTTGGCCGCCAGGACTTTTCGCGCCGACTCTTCGATGCGCTTCTCAGTTAACCGGCCCTTCTTCACTGCATCGCGTACTCCGCGAAACGCCGCATCCGTATCGGCAGGCTTCAAAAGTAAATCCGCGCCCGCTTCCAGCGCGCGCACCGATGCCTCTTCCTGGGTAAAGTAAAGCGTGAGGCCGCTCATGCTCATCGCGTCGGTTACGATCAGTCCGTCGAAGCTCAGTTCGTTACGCAGAATCTTGTTCATGACCGGTGAGAGCGTGGTGGGCATCGTTCCTTTCTCAGCTATGATTTCACCGGCCTCGTCGGTCTCGATCGCTTTCAGCTTAATATCGCGAGGCAGCGGCGTGATGGCCGTCGGATCGATCAATGGCAAGCCGATATGACCATCCATTACTGCGCCGACGCCGGCGTTGACCGCCGCGCGGAAGGGAACCAATTCGACCAAGTTCAAACGCTCGCGGGTGACATCAATCTCCGGCAGGCCACGATGCGAATCGGTCGCCGTGTCACCGTGTCCGGGGAAATGTTTGGCCGTGGCGATCACCCCGCCGCGTTGCGCGCCCTGGACGAACGCTGCGACCAGTTTGGCCACTTCCGCGGGATCTTCGCCATAGGAACGCACGTTGATGACCGGATTGGCGGCATTGTTGTTTACGTCGGCCACCGGCGCATAAATCTGCTGAATGCCGAGCGCTCGTGCTTCGCGCGCGGTTAATTCGCCCTGCCGTCGTGCGTAATCTGGATTAGCCGTCGCACCCACGGCCATGTTCCAGGGCAAGTTCACCGTATCGTCGAATCGCATGCCCGCGCCCGCTTCGAGATCTGACGAAATCAGCAAAGGTATTTTTGCGAGTTGCTGCATGCGATTGACCAGAATTACCGACTCGTAAACCGGTCCCCGAAACAGGACGATCCCACCGACATGATTGTCCACGACCTGATGTCGCAGATCCTTAAACGCCTCACTGTCCTGATTGAGGTACGTCGCATTAAGACCTACCGCAATAAGTTGGCCAATCTTTTCTTCGACGGACATGCGCTTGAGTTCTTTGTCGGCCCATTTCAAAGCTTCGGCTGAAGGGTGGCGTGAATAGGGTTTAGCTTTCGCGGTGGGCGCGGGTCGACGGCTGGCGGCGGCGCGCGGTAAGTTTCGCGCCTTGAGGCCCGCCAGCGGTGCCAGCAAGAGGGCGCCCAACAAGATGGGAGTCAGCAATTGTTTGAGTGATCCAGTTGGTTTCATTCGTTTAGTTGAGGTTCGCCTTCAGGCTCGGCTCATGGCCCAACGCTTTCCGCCGCCACATCCGTCACCGTCGTTCCTTTCAATAAGCTCACTGCGTAACCGACACCAAAACACACCACCGTGCCCATTAGTACGTACCAGGTCCAGGCGATCGCGGCGGAAAACTCGATCTTAATCATCAGCATGAAAGCCAAAGACACCGCCATGCCCGTCATCACGCCGGCTTGGTTCGCCCGCTTTGTCAGGACGCCGAGCAGGAATGCTCCCAGCATCGGACCATAAACGAGTGACGCGATTGTCAGGCCGGTGGTGAAAACCGATCCCCAGGTGCTCGCCAGTACGGCGATTCCAATTAAGACAAAGCCCCATGCCGCGGTCAGCCAGCGGGAAAGTTTCAGAAGATGTTGGTCGCTGGCGTCAGGTCTGAACAGTGGTTTGTAAAAGTCGAGCACCGTGCTTGAGGAAAGCGAATTCAGCGAGCCGCTCAAGTTCGACATCGCCGCCGCAAAAATCGCCGCGATTACCAGACCGGACACCCCGTGCGGTAGCCGTTGCACGATAAACGTAGGGAAAATTTCATCGTTGCTGGCTAGTTTGGTCGTCAGCGGATAGAACTTGTAGTAAGCGTAAAGCATTACGCCGATTGTTAAAAACAGGGCGAACTGGAACAGCACTACAAAGCCGCTGAGGATCAGGGCTTTCTGACTCTCGCGCTTATTGCGACAGGTCAGCAGCCGCTGCACCAGGAGTTGATCCGTCCCGTGCGAAGCCATGGTCAAGAACGTCCCGCCCAGGAGTCCTGCCCAGAAGGTAAACGGCACGCTGAAATCTAATTTGAACGAGACAAATTGAAACTTACCAGCTGCGGCGGCCTCGGTGGCAATCGAGTGCCAACCGCCGGGAACCAGATGCAACAGTTGGTAGGCGGCCAGGAGTGATCCGCCAATGTAAATCACCAGTTGGATCAGATCAGTCCAGATCACCGCTGCGATGCCGCCCTCGAACGTGTAAATGAGCGTGAGCACACCCACGATGATGATGGACCATAGCCAAAGGTACGGCAGGCCCGGCAAACTCGCGCTTAGCACTGCGCTTAAGACCAGGGATGCAGCAAAGACGCGCACGCCTTCGGCCAGCGCCCGCATAACCAGAAACAGAGAAGCCGCAAAATTCTTCGTCTTAACGCCGAACCGGTTCTTCAGCAGTTCGTAAGCAGTTAAAAGATTGCCGCGAAAATAAGCCGGGATAAAGAGCAGACTGATAATGATCCGGGCCACGACGTAACCCAGCACCACTTGCAGGTAAGTGAAGTTACCGCCCTGCTCAGGGCGAGCGTAATTTGCATAGGCCAAAGCGGGCACACCGATCAGCGTGAGGGTGCTGGTTTCAGTGGCGACAATCGAGAGACTGATAACGATCCAGGAAGTGTTTCTGTCGCCGAGGAAGTAATCTTTGACGGTCCGTTGCGATCGCCGAAACATCATGCCGAAGATCGTGATCCCGGCGAGATAGATCAGCAGGACAGCGTAGTCTATGGCGGAGAAGCCCATTTAGATCTTTTCGGTTGTTAGCCCAATGCAAGCAGCGTGATTGCACGCGCGACTACGCCTTTCGTCTCCTGCAATGCTCGCTTTGCTTCCGCGGCCGTGCGGCCGGTTCTGCTCATTACCAGCGCCACCGGCAAATCATCGCCGGCATCCGCGAGGACTTTTCTGGCCTGCTCTTCGTCCAGTCCCGCTTCAAGTTGCAGAATGCGCAAGGCGCGCGCATGCAACTTAACGTTTCGCGTCTGCACATTCGTCATGCGATTGCCCGTGACGTAGCCGAGCCGGATCATCGCCGCGGTTGAGATCATATTGAGCACCAGCTTCTGCGCGGTCCCGGCTTTCAAGCGCGTCGAGCCGGCAATGACTTCCGGACCAACAACCGGAACTATGCTGATCTCTGCGGCCTTCGTGATCAAAGAGCCAGGCACGCAGGTAAGGCCAACTGTGAATGCGCCGAGTTGTCGTGCCTGCTCAACCGCGCCCACCGTGTACGGTGTTCGCCCCGATGCTGCAATGCCGACCAACGCGTCCTGCTTTGTGAAGCCGCGGGCTTCCAGGTCGTGGGCGCCGGCTGCGGCATCATCCTCAGACGCTTCGACGGCGCGATAACAAGCTTCGTATCCGCCCGCGATGATCCCCTGTACCATTTCCGCCGAGACACCGAACGTTGGCGGACACTCCGCGGCGTCGAGTACGCCGAGTCTTCCTGATGTTCCCGTGCCGATGTAGAAAAGGCGACCACCCTGATCCAGCCGCGCGACGATTCCGTCTATGGCTCGCGTAACCTCAGGCCAGACCTGCGCGACAGCGTCCGCTACTCGCGCATCTTCTTCGTTCATCAGATGCAGTATTTCTGTAGTCGGTAAAGAACTGATTTGCGCCGTGCGCGGATTTTCTTGCTCAGTTAGTGGAGTGGGCTCGGCGGCTTCTGGCATTTCGAGAAAGGCAATCAGCGGGCATTATCGGATGTTCACTAACTGAAGTTAACGAAATGCGCGCTCAGACCGCAACCTGCCATCCATGCAGGTGCTCTTGCGCCAGACGGCCGGCAGCGACCGTGGGCGAAAAGCTTGGTGCGGCAATAAAAGCTTTTTTGGCAACGCGCGCTATTTCCTCTCGCAATGGTGCGATCACAAATTCACCGGCGGCGAAAACACCACCGACGAAAGCTACCTGAAAGCGCTCCGGCTCCATTTTCAATCTGCGGATTACAGTCGCCGCTGCTTTGCCCAGCTCTTTTCCTGCTTCGGCTAAAATATTACGAGCCACGACGTCCCCCGCCCGTGCCGTTTCAATGACGTGCTTGCTGAAACCGGCTATGCGATCGTTGGTAACGGTCGGGGCGTAGATTGCGGTTGACAGGTCATCGGCGGTGGCCACCTGAAAATATTCGCAGGCGGCCTGGGTCAACGCGGTGTTCGGGCCGCGCTCGTCCGTGGCGTGCGCCACCGCCTGGAGCGCGCGTCGAGCGATCCATGATCCGCTGCCTTCATCGCCGGCGACCGGACCCCAGCCTCCTGCATAAACGTGCTTGCCCTGCCGGTTGACGCCAGAGCAAATTGATCCGGTGCCTGAAATTACGACAATTCCCGGCGCACCATCAGTGGCGCCATACAAAGCGATGTCGCCGTCAGTCATCAGCTCGATGTTCTTGATCTCCAGCGTCTCGATCAAAACTTCGCGCATTCGGGTGCGGATGTCTTTGCGCCTGACACCGGCGAGGCCAATTCCGGCGGCAATGAGATCGTCCCGATGGATCAAAGACGCGGCGCATGCTTTGTCGATAGCCTCGCGAATGGCCGAGGCACCGTTGGCAATCCCCACGCGTAACGGATTCGATGGACCCGCCGTGCCTTCACCTAAGACCCGATTACCATCAAGAATCGCCGCACGAGTTCGGGTCCCGCCTCCGTCAACGCCTACAACCAGTTTCCGCAACGGAGCCAGCCGCCGCGGTACCAGTTCCACAGGTGTTTGCGTTGTCGTCATTACGGTCTTTCGATGTCTGCTGAAGCTGTAGGAGTTTCTATTCTAGGAACGGCCTAGCTATAATGGAAACTAAAAGATCTTATCCACGTAATAATCCTCGTTGATGCGGGGGAAAATATGGACATCAGGCAACTAAAGGCATTTGTAGCCATAGCTGAGAGCGGCACCTTCACC
>JBGPWS010000077.1:0-14581 GCA_041492345.1 Pyrinomonadaceae bacterium
CGTGATGAGGAGTTGGTAGATCTCATGGCAGACTCCGGCTGTAAATGGATACTCATCGGTATGGAATCAATCGATCCGTTGAATCTTGCCGCTGTGAATAAGAGCTTCAACAAGCCCAGTGAATATGCGGCAGTTCTCAATCGCCTGGCGCAGCGTAACATCTATGCGATCACTTCATTCATCCTCGGTATGGACAACGACACACCCGGCGTGGCTGACCGCACGCTGGAACAGATCGCAGACTGGCCACCGGGAATGCCCGTCTTTAGCCCGCTCGTTCCACTTCCAGGCACGCCGACGTACAAGAAACTTGGAGCCGAGGGACGCCTGACGCGACCAAAGCACTGGCTGAATTTTGCCCACAACCAGATGGCGCACACACCTCTTAAGAGGACGATTCCGGAGGCTCAGAGCGAGCTGGAGCACGCATGGATGACTTCCTATAGCCCAAAGAACAACGAGCGCGCGATTGATTGGTTCAAGGGCCAGTCGATCAATGATCAGATCATGCACTTGATCATGCGCATGTTTTTCCGCGGCATATATTTCCCGCAACGGAATGCGCGCGTCTGGACCAAACTACTTGCCCAAAACCACCGGCCTATCCTGCGACTGGTTAAAGAGGGTTACGGAAAATATCGCGAACAGCGACGCGGCGCGTCTACGGTGCCGGCTGAGATTAGTTAGCGAAACTCCGGCGTTCACAGGCCCCGGTCTATTACTTTCCCTGCAGGACAAACGTGCGAGGTATTCTCTGTAGGTCGGTGCGTATCTCGATCAGTTTCCAAACGCGCCGATCAATCAGGTGTTTCACTGCCTCGCTCTGTCCGAATCCGATTTCAAAAACAAAATGACCGCCTGCGCGCAGAAACGGCCGCGCCTCCCCTAGTAACCGGCGAATGACTGAAAGACCGTCTGACCCCGCGGCCAGCGCCGCGCGTGGTTCATAGCGCACTTCGCGCTGGACGCTTTTCAATTCGTCGTCGGAAACGTAAGGCGGGTTAGACGCAATCAGACAAAACGACCCTCTTGCATCCAGGGCCGAGAAACAATCCGACTCGAGCAGCTCTAAACGATCCACGACGCCGTGGCGTTCGGCATTTCGTTGCGCCACCCGCAGTGCCGGTGGCGACACGTCAGTCGCAATGGCGCGCGCGGCCGGCAGTTCGTGAAGCATTGAGATCGCGATGCAGCCGGAGCCAGTGCCGATGTCGGCGAAGTACGGCTGGGGATCATCTCGCAAGAGTTCCAGGGCCGTCTCAATGATGAGTTCAGTCTCTGGTCGAGGAATCAACACCTCTGGCGTAACTTCAAAATCCAGCTTGAAGAATTCCTGATGCCCGGTGATGTACTGCAAAGGCTCGCCAGCGGCGCGGCGCTCACTCAGAGATTGAAAGCCTTCCCATTCTTCATCACTAAGCGCGTCGTTAGCATGCGCGATGACGAAGCTTCGATCATGACCAAGCACGTGAGCTAAGAGCGAGCCGGCTTCCCGGCGCGGTTCCACGACTGCCGCTTTTTGCAGTCGTTGCGCGCCTTTCAAAACCGCGTTTCCAATCGAAGGACTTATCGGCTTCTTGATCACTGCGTTTATTCTATATTACGCTTTGCTTCGAATCGTAAGAACCAGGGAGCGCGAGTTGCAGAGTTGCGCCTGTCCGCGGAACGCGCAGATTGGAAATTTGCGTTCCCGTTCGCCGGAAGAAGACCGCGATTGTGACTTTACTTCGGTTAGCACGAAGCGAGTCTCGTTTCTTCCCGTACGGACGGCGGAACCTCCGGGCCCCAGGGTTCGGAGGTTTCGCAGTTCCGAAGAGCCGAGGTTCAACAATTTTTGACGCAACGGAGAAGTACTCCTAAAACATGAGCGCACTCGCGAAAAGTCTTCTTCTCTTTGTGCTGAATTGGCTCGATGCGCAACTAACGCTCTTCTGGGTCCATTCAAACATCGCCAGCGAAGGCAATGGTCTCATGAGCCAACTACTCAAAATTGGCGATGCTCCGTTCCTGTTGGTCAAGCTGGCCATCGGGGCGTTTGCCGCGTATACCCTTTACCGCTGTTCGCATCTCCCGCTGGCTCGCCGCGGAATGCAACTGGTGCTGACCATCTATGTTGCGTTGATGCTGGCACACGCCGCTACCGGCATGTCGGCCCTTGGCTGGTCTGAACCGCTGGCTATGGTGACCTACGTTTTTAACATGCCCTATGCACTGATCACCCTGTTCTCCTAAAGCGACCGCCCCTATCGGAAAGATTCAGAAAGACCCCCGTGCCTCACTTTCAATTCCAAATCAATTGTGCTTTATTCTGGGTTCCGGGAACCTGGCCTACCCGTCGAGCGTTTTGCATATGCTGGTAACGCAACCGTAAACTAAGACCGGCGCATCTCAGTCAGCACTTTTTGAAGGAGAATTAATAAGTATGTACAGACTTTCAGGACGTCAGATTCTGGTTATTGCTCTAGGGTCCGCACTTTTCGCCGCCATCGCCGTCGCGGGATTTCAGCAATTGTCGGGACATTTCCAGCCTTTTGGTTCTGCCTCGATCGCGACGCCGAGTAATATTACCGATCCGTCACTGGCGACGGACGAGCAGAACAACATCGAGGTTTATAAGGCGACTTCACCAGGCGTCGTATACATCCAGTCCACCGCTATCGTGCGCGATTTTTACGGCCTGTTTTCGCGACCGGTCGAAGGCACCGGCTCGGGTTCGATTATTGACGAGCAGGGGGACATTCTCACCAACTTTCATGTGATCGCGGACGCCGAGAAACTGACGGTTAGTTTCGGCAGCGGGAAGAACTACCCCGCTAAAGTCGTCGGCAAAGATCCTGACACGGATCTCGCGGTGATTAAGCTGTTGGAAACACCAAAGGAGCCTTTGACGATCGTGCCCATGGGAGATTCCGACAAGTTGATCGTAGGACAGAAAGTCCTGGCGATCGGAAATCCGTTCGGGCTGGATCGCACCCTTACGACCGGAGTCATCAGCGGTCTGCAGCGACCGATACGCGCGGAGAACCTTAGACTGATCGAAGGCGCAATTCAAACGGATGCTTCGATCAATCCGGGAAATTCAGGAGGGCCACTCCTCGATTCGCACGGGCGAATGATCGGGATCAATTCGCAGATCGAATCTCCATCTGGAGCATCAGCGGGGGTAGGCTTCGCCATCCCGGTGAGTATCGCAAAACGAATAGTGCCGCAGCTTATCCGCGATGGCGAAATAAAGCGTCCCAAACTCGGAATCGTTCCCCGTGATGTCGAGTCCCTGGGCAATCAGGGGCAGTTGCCGGTTTCATATGGCGTGTTGATTTGGATCGTCCAACCCGGTAGCGCCGCCGCCAATGCTGGGCTGCGCGGTATGGTTCAGACTGAAGATGGAGACCTCGAGTTGGGTGACATCATCGTCGCAATCGACGGCGAGAAAGTAACCAACAACGACGATCTCTTTAAGATCCTGGACAAGCATCATTTGGGGGATACGGTTAACGTGGACGTTTTCCGGCGAGGTAAGCGAACGAGTGTGCCGGTGAAACTAACCGAGCCGCCGGCTCGTCGCGGCCCGCGTGAATAGTCGTCAGAGTTGAGCTTAGAAGAAAGCAAAAGCGCGCGTCGCGAAAGTCGGCGCGCGTTTTTCTTTATGTCACCTGCGCGGTAATGAGAAGTCTCTCCCTATCAAGCAGAAAGATTTTGGAGCAGAGGTGCGTCTGCCCGGCGATAGTTACCCAAGTTGCTGACCGTCTTAACTCGTCATCTTGCGCGGACTTCTAAATAGAGTGGCCTGATAGCCAGAATATGTTGCTGGAAACATCAAGCGAATTCATGTTAGATGGGTCCAAAATATTTGGGCTGGACGATAACTATGATCACAGCTTTGTTGCGCATGAATAACAGCGGGCCGGTCTTACCCTTTGCGTTGGCGAAGGCGACAGTGGGTGATTCATGATTGACGCGCGCGAACTAATGAGCGATGACGGCGCAGTTATCGTGATGCTCTGCTCGCAACTTGGGTTGAGCGATAGCTCTGCTGCTGCGCCGCTTGCTTTACGGGAATGGAATGCGCTGGCGCGGAAGATTCGCGATTCTGAGATCAAGTATCCGCGCTCGTTGCTCGGACTGTCTGCGGAAGAATTGGCAAAGCCTTTGGGAGTCTCACTGGCCGAAGCAGATCGGATTTCTCAATTGGTAGCTCGTGGAGGAAGCATCGCGCTCGAGTTGGAGCACCTGGCAGCGAGCGGTATTTGGTGCGTGACGCGCATGGATGATGCTTACCCTGCCCGGCTTCGAAACACTCTAAAACATCAAGCCCCACCCGTGCTGTTTGGTGCGGGAGAATTCGAGATCTTGCGGAAACCATCGATCGCGATTGTAGGTTCACGCAACCTCGACGAGAGTGGAGAGAGCTTCGCCCGAAGTTTGGGCGCGCTGTGCGCGCGGCACTCAGTTGCCGTCGTATCGGGTGGTGCGCGAGGCACAGATCGGGTCGCGATGCAGGCGGCGTTGGAGGCTGGTGGTCATGCCGTTTCGATCCTCGCAGACAGTCTGGTCAGAACGATCCGTCAGCCCGATGTCCGAGAATTCGTAACGAATGGGCGACTGGTATTGCTAACTCCTTACCGGCCCGACAATGGCTTTTCCGTTGGCGTGGCGATGGGCCGCAACAAGATCATTTATGGCGCTGCGGATTATTCGGTGGTCGTATCCAGCGATTACCAAAAAGGCGGAACGTGGGCCGGAGCAGTTGAGACGCTGACCGCGGGCTGGTGTCCTGTCTTTGTTCGCTCCGGTACGAATGTTGGGGCAGGTAATAGAGAGCTGATTAACAAGGGAGCGCAACCATTCTCTGATGCTGAGATTGCCGGTTTGGGCAATATCATCGAATGGATGAAGGAGCATGCCGGCTCGCGGCCGCAGCAGGGTGAATTGCTGCCAGCGTAGACGTGACAACCACACGACGCAACGAACCAGAAAGCTTATCTGGTGAGATCTCTTCGGACCTCAGAAATCTCCGGAGTACTCCTGAGCCTAACGGGTTGCTGAAAAAGTATCGCGCATTTTGGGTTAACGATTTCTCTGTGCGAACTTTGTGGTTTTCAGTGTCTCTGTAGTGAAATCGCGAAGAAAAAAACACTCACCACAGAGGTTGCACAAAAAACCACAGCCCGGCCAGGGCCGCAACTAAAAAACTCTCAGGCTAACTGAACTCAAATGTCAGGGAGCTAAAGGTTCATAGTTCGACGGCGTGTTCACTCCGTTAGGAGTGAGATGTTTATAGACCGGAGCGTACACCCAATACCACTCCGTTCGGAGGAGCGGAATGGTTGCGGGAGTGGTTAAGCTCTACTTGAATTCCGCTCCTCCGAACGGAGCCGGAAGGGTCTTGCTCCTCGATCTATAAACATCTCACCCCTCACGGGGTGAAATCCGTTAACTGCTCCCGAACGACGGCGTTCAAATAAAGCGCCCTTGAGAGATTGCGCTCCCCGTCCAAATCTTGCTCAAAAACCAAGAAGTCATACGCTTGTTACGCAAAGAGTATCTACTCTGCGTGACGCATTTCTCAGCCACGTGCTAAGTAAGAAGACGCAAAGTCAGCCTGGAGGCCAGGTCATCTCGCGGCCACCCAGCACGTGAACGTGAAGGTGGAAAACGGACTGGCCCGCGCCGCTCCCGGTGTTAATGACGGTGCGATAGCCGCCGCTCTCAGACAGTCCGTGTTCGTAGGCTACCCGCGCCGAAATGCGCAGCAGGTGACCAAGCAGAGACTCGTCCTTCGGCGACGCATCATCGAGGGATTCCATGTGTTCGCGGGGAACGACAAGCAGGTGCGTCGGCGCTTGCGGATTAATGTCGCGAATGACGACACAACGATTGTCTTGATAAATCACGTCGGCCGCAGCGCTGCCCGCCAGAATCTTACAAAAAAGGCAATCGGTCTCATTCATGGGCAGATAATACCACAGAGTTTGGAGTCATCTCAGTTCACGCGGCGGCGCTGTCTTCCTCGGCAGTCAACGGCGCGGTTACTGAATCTCGCAAGCGCTCAATGTCGGCGCCGACTCCCTTCAGCTTGGTTTCAATCTTTTCGTATCCGCGATCGATATGATAGACGCGATCGATCAAGGTCTCGCCTTCCGCCACCAGGCCGGCCAGCACCAGCGAGGCGGAGGCCCGCAAGTCGGAAGCCTGCACGCGCGCGCCAATAAGTTTGCTCGGGCCGTCGACAATGGCTTTGTCGTGGCTAATCTGAATTCGGGCGCCCATGCGCTGGAGTTCCGAAGCGTGCATAAACCGGTTCTCGAAAATGGTCTCGGTAATTACCGATCGCCCGTTGGCTTGAGTCATCAGGGTCATGTATTGCGCCTGCATGTCGGTAGGAAAGCGCGGATACGGTTCCGTGATCAGATCGCCGGCTTTCAATCCACGCGGGCCACAGCGAACATGCAAAGTGCTCTGGTTGATCTCTTCAATCTCGACTCCAACTTCGCGCAGCTTGGCAATGACGCGATGACAGTGCTCTGGATTACAGTCTCTGATTTCCAGTTCACCTTTTGTAATTGCGGCGGCAACAATGAACGTCCCGGTTTCTATCCGGTCGGGGATGATTGTGTGCTCGGCGCCGCCGAGTTCGCCGACTCCCTCGATCTGGATGGTCGGCGTGCCGGCACCGCGCACGCGCGCGCCCATCTTGTTAAGCAGCTCAGCCAGATCCTTCACCTCCGGCTCGCGCGCCGCATTGTGAATCGTGGTGGTGCCGCGAGCCAGGGTGGCCGCCATCATCAAATTCTCAGTGCCGGTGACTGAGATCTTCTCGAATTGAATTTCCGCGCCGACTAATCCGTCTTGCGGCGCGCGCGCCACGACGTCGCCGGCCTCGAGAAAAACTTCCGCGCCAAGTTTAGTAAAACCCGCGAGATGAAGATCAATCGGGCGCGCGCCGATGGCGCACCCGCCCGGAAGCGAAACGCGCGCTTTGCCGAAACGCGCGAGCAGAGGACCCAGCGCCAGCACCGAAGCCCGCATTGTCTTCACCAGTTCGTAGGGCGCGGCCATTATCTCGATATGAGCGGCTGAGATTTTGTGCGTGCGCAGTTCTGGCGTCAGCACGTGCGCGCCGATGTCCTCCAGCAAACGCCGCTGCGTGATGATGTCGCGCACGTACGGGATGTTGTGGAGAGTGATTGTCCCCGGCGTGAGGATCGCCGCGGCCATGCATGGCAGGGCAGAGTTCTTCGCGCCGCTGATCGAGACGCGACCTTTGATGGCGTGGCCGCCGCGAATACGAAATTTGTCCACGGGGAAAGATTAAAGGAAAAGGCGCGGAACCGCGAGTGGCAGCGAGCAGGGAATCTTCGTTACGAGCCGATTTTAGAACAGCAGTAAGGAGGTCGCGAGTTCGGCGACGGTTTCATCCGGCGCCGCTGTCTTGCTCATGACCAGCCGGAGTTGCGCCAACTCGTAACTGTCCCGGCGAACTTGAAAGAGATTTTGCGCGCTTTCACGATCCGGAGCCATTGGGCGGATTGTGTTGGCGCTCGAAATAATTCGATCCCAGCAAAGCTCAAAGGGCGCGTCGAGCCAGACGCTCAGACAATCATGTTGGGCGACCAGGGCGCGGTTGGCTTCGATTGTCCACGCGCCGCCGCCAAGCGCGATCACCCGCGCGTCGCTTCTTTCCAAGGCATCGCGCAGCACCTGTGTTTCGATTTCACGAAATGCAGCTTCGCCATCATGTTCGATGATTTCAGCGGGCGAGCGGCCCTCACGTTCAGTTATGAAAGAATCCAGGTCTATCGAATCGCAACCGAGTTGACGTGCGAGAGCGTCAGCCACGGTCGTTTTTCCGCTGCCCATGAATCCTACGATGACGATGCGACGATCTTTCATGCTGGGAACGCGGGCGCCCTCGCCCGCACCGGCGAGGCATAGCCTCGCCGAAATCTAACTAAGCCCCTGTCGGAAAGGCGGAGCCTTTCCGCACATCGGGCGGCACAGCCAAAATCAAAATCCCACGGACTTATCTTTCGATCACCGATTCCAGCAAATCAAAAAATTCCGGAAAGGAAACAGCCACGCACTCGGAGTCGGTGATTTCGGTTTCGCCTTCGGCGATCAACCCGGCGACTGTAAAGGCCATCGCGATGCGGTGATCGCCGCGCGGATCGATCTTCGCGCCGCGCAGCCGTGCTCCACCGCCGGCCCGCAAACCATCATCGAACTCCTCGACTTCCGCGCCCATCGCTTTAAGGGCCTGCACCGTCGTGGCAATGCGATCAGATTCTTTTACTCGCAGCTCCGCGGCGTCGCGGATCTCGATGCCGCCCGCGATCTGCGAGCCAACCACCGCCAGCAAGGGCAACTCATCAATCAACTGCGGGACTATCAAACCCCGGATCATCATTGGTGAGTCAGACTGTGTGGACGAAGTTTGCCCTTCCGATCCGCGAACGCGAATTACTCCCACAGGTTCATTGCTCTCCTCGCGCACATTAGTGATCTCGACATCCAGGCCAAGCGCGCGCAATTGTTCTAAGAAGAGCACGCGAGTTGGATTCACGCCAACGTCGCTCACCTCCAGAGTCGACCCGGGAAGCAGCGCCGCAGCGGCGATGAAGTATGCCGCCGAAGAAATATCACCAGGAATCGAAACGTTTTGAGCGCTAAGACGCTCCGGGCCTTTGACCGAGGCAACGCGGGCATTCTCGCCTTCACGTTCCGCATCCCCGGTTTCAATCTGAACGCCAAACCTGCGTAACATTCGTTCAGTGTGGTCGCGCGTAGTTTCGTTCTCGACGACTTCCGTCCGTCCCTTGGCGCTCAGACCGGCTAACAGAATGCATGATTTTACCTGCGCGCTGGCAACCTGCAATTCATAGCTGATTGCATTCAATTTCCTGTGACCTTGAATAACCAGCGGCGCCCGTCCATCGCGCGACGAAATACTCGCACCCATCATCTGGAGCGGTTCAATGATTCGCTGCATCGGACGCGAACGCAACGAGTCGTCACCGGTCAACGTTGATTTGAAATCCTGTCCGGCGAGAATCCCCGCGAGCAAGCGCATCGTGGTGCCGCTGTTGCCGCAATCGAGGGGCCCGGCCGGCTGACGCAATCCGTAGAGCCCGGCGCCGCTTATCACGAGGGCGGTATTGTCACGTTCAATAGCAACGCCCAGCGCTTTCAGGCACAACAGCGTGGCGATGCAGTCGGCGCTGGTGGAAAAATTCTCGATTGTTGAAGTGCCAGCCGCCAGCGCCGCGATCATTGCGGCCCGATGCGAGATGGATTTGTCGCCGGGCATCACCAGCCGCCCGCGAATTGTTTTTGCCCCACGAATGATCACCAGCGAATCTTAACCTGATGATGCGGCGAAAGCGTAGTTCTAAAAACTTAAGGCTGCCGGACACAGGGCAACTTCTTGACACACGGCCAGCGGGCATGTTACACGTCCGTCTTCCGTTTGCTATTAGATAGCAGCAGCCAAACCGATTCACCCGGCGAGAAAGGCCGCGCCTTTTGTGACCGAACAAACGACTCGACTCGTTTTGACCAGCCACATTGAGGCGGTTGCTGACGCTGCTGCCGCCGCGACGGATTTCGTCAAGAGTTGCGGCCTCGATGAACAGGCCGCATTCGGCATCGACATGGCCGTGCGCGAAGCTGTTACCAACGCGATGGTGCATGGCAACCAGGAAGACGAAACAAAGTCGGTTGAGGTAATCTTTAACTGCCTGGGGAACGCGCTGGAGATCGAAATCAGGGATCAAGGCGAAGGATTCGATCCGACGGGCGTGCCCGATCCAACCGAGCCGGCGAACATCTTGAAGACCTCAGGACGCGGCATTTTCCTAATGCGTAGTTTTATGGACGAGGTCGAATGGTTTGCGCGACCCGAAGGCGGCACCACGGTGCGAATGGTGAAACGATTTTAGATTTTTGATTTGCGATTTTTGACTTTTGCCGGGCTTGTGGCAGATGTAGATTATTAAGTAATCGTTCAATCGCAAAATCAAAAATCGACGATCAAAAATCCAAAATCCGAAATAGGAGAACCCTCGATCATGGCAGAACTTAATATCCGCGAGCGACAGGCCGGCGACGTAACCGTTCTCGACATGGATGGCCGCATCACAATCGGCGAAGGCAGTGTAGCTTTGCGGAGCGCTGTTCGGCGTTTGCTGGAAGAAGGAAAGAAAAACATTCTGCTGAATCTGGCAGGCGTGGGCTATATCGATTCGAGCGGCATCGGCGAGTTGGTATCCAGCTACACCGCGATCAAAAATCAGGAAGGACAGCTCAAGCTTCTCAGCCTGACAGAAAAGTTGCGAGACCTGCTCACAATCACAAAGTTGTTGACGGTCTTTGACGCTTACGAAACCGAAAGTGACGCCCTTAGCAATTTCAAATAGTTAGTCCGGTGACGTTAAAGCGAACTTAGTACCGAAGGTATCCGTATTCTTGACTGAGCGTAAACCCAGGAGGTTTCAGGAATGGCTGAGCTAAACATCAAACAGCGCCAGGCCGGTGACGTGGCGATTTTGGATCTCGACGGAGAAGTTCGCATCGGCGACAGCGCTACGGCATTGCGCGGCGCGATTAGAGGTTTGATTGCCGGTGGTAACCAAAAGATCCTTTTGAATCTGAGGGGAGTCAAGTACATCGATTCCAGCGGCATCGGCGAACTAATCGCCAACTACACCACCGTAGGTCGCGGTGGTGGCCAACTGAAACTTCTAAATCTAACCGACAAGGTTCAGGATCTGCTGGTAATCACGAAACTGCTTACCGTCTTCGACGTTTACGAGGAAGAGTCAGAGGCCTTGAGCAGTTTCAAATAGCCGGCACTGCTGAAATCTTCAGGCAGGTCCGAGTATCTGGTATGGCAACGGCCCAGTAAGTCAGCTGGGCCGTTTGCGTGTCTCGGAGTCGGGCAACTGGTATCATTTCAAAACGTGAGCCGCATAAGATTCGATCAGGCCGCCGGCGAGGCGCTGGCGCAAGCCGTTCGCGATATCGAAAAAAACTCCGATGCCGAGATCGTCATCGTGGTGCGCGGACGCTCGGGAACATATCGTCACGCGGACTATCTATGCGGGGCGGTCATCGCGTTTGTCGGTTTAGTCTTTGTTCTGTTATCTCCCTTTGAATTCCACACCTACTGGGTCCCCATTGATGTGCTGGCCTTGTTCATCGCCGGGGCCTTTGTGTCTTCGCGCACCGATTTCATCAGACGAGCATTCACCACGAAGGACTTTCGGGCGAAGGCCGCGCGGACCGGCGCTGCGGCCATGTTTTACGAAGCCGGCATCGCCAACACTTCTGCTGAGAACGGTCTGCTGATCTATCTTTCATTGCTCGAACGGCGCCTGGAAGTGATCGCCGATCGCGGCATTCTTAAAGCCGTGCCGGCTTTGAAGTGGAACAACTCGGTGTTCGAACTGAAGCGGATTGGGAAAAAGCCCGAACCTGAAAACCTGGTTAAGGCCGTGCGTGATCTTGGGCGCTTGCTCGCCGAGCACATGCCCGCGACCGGCGAGAATCCGAACGAGTTGCCGGACGGCCCGCGCATTGAACTGAAATGAACTTCAACCGTCACCTTCCGACGTTGCGCAAAGCCGCGCTGACAGGAGGAGTAGCTATCGCTGCTCTCCTGTTCACGTCGGACGTTTTCGCGCGCGTGGGTGGTGGAGGATCTTATGGCGGCGGAGGGAGCGGCGGTGGCGGAGGCGGCGGTGGCGGGGGAGCGCTCGTATATCTGGTGGTCAGATTACTGCTTTGGTTGACGATCGAACATCCGCTTATTGGTATTCCCGTCGACATCATAGTCATCGTTGCGGTGATTTATTGGTTCGCGCGTCCCTCAGGGCAGACTCTGAACCTGGCGTCTTCGTCGCTCGTTGGCGCGCCCGATCCCGTGGCGGGCGTCGTCCAGCAGGGCTTCCAGCGCGAGTTCAATCAACTGCGACGTTTCGATCCGAACTTCTCAGAAATTATTTTCACGGACTTTTGTTACGCGCTTTATGGCCGAGCGCATGATGGGCGCGGGCGTGGACCAAAGGAGCTTGAGTTACTTTCTCCCTACCTGAGCGATCAAGCGCGCGCCGCTCTCTTGCAACTGAATCCACCTAACTTGAAAGCTGTGGAAGGAATCATCGTCGGCGCGATGCAGGTCATGAGCGTGAGGGGGCTGGACACTCCGACGGTTGGAATCAGTATTGAGTTTGACGCCAACTACACAGAGTTCACTCCAAGAGAAGGGGACCCGCGAGGTGAAATGAGCTATTACGTGCGCGAGCGTTGGGAGTTGGAACGCAAACGCGACGTGCTCTCACCCACACCCGAGCAGGCGACGGCGTTGCACTGCCCACGTTGCGGCGCGGCTTTGCAGAAAGACACTGTCGGCGCCTGCGCGTTCTGCGGCACGAAGATCGAGAGCGGTGAATTTCAATGGTATGTTCGCAGCATCACTACGGTTCAACGCGAAGCGAAAGGACCGCTGTTAACTTCCGACGTGCCGGAAGTGGGCACGAATTATCCGACGATCACCCACCCCAACTTCCCCGCGGTGCGCGCGGCTTTTGAACAGAATGATCCGGCATTCTCATGGGCCGATTTTCAGGCACGCGCGCGGTTGATTTTCAACGAGCTGCAGGATGCCTGGTCGACGCTGAATTGGGAACGCGCGCGTCCGCACGAAACAGACAATATCTTCCAGATGCATCGTTACTGGATTGACGCGTATCAACGGCAAGGCCTGCGCAACGCGCTCGACTCTCACCAGATCACTGCGATGCAGCCGGTGAAAATCAAGATGGACGCTTTCTATAACGCGATCACGCTGCGTATCTTTGCCGAAGGGTACGATTACACCGTGGACAAAAGCGGGCGCGTGGTGGCGGGTTCGAACAAGAACCTGCGCCGTTGGAGTGAATACTGGACCTTCATTCGCAACAGCAAAGCCAAGCCCGGACCGGCGCGCGCGGACTTGAACTGCCCGAATTGCGGGGCCCCTTTGAAAGTAAATGCCACAGGTATTTGCGAATTTTGCGGAGGCAAGGTCACTTCCGGTGAATTCGATTGGGTGCTTTCAAAGATCGAACAAGATGAAAGTTACGCCGGTTAGATCGAATTCCTTCGTCAATTGCCCTTCGATCGCTCGTGGTTTGCTGACGCAGACCTCCTGCCACGGATTGTCTGAGTAGTGAGGGACTTGTGGCCCAGAGTTTGCTGCGTGCGACCGCCACACTCAGAAAGCTTGACGCTCGCTCGCCCGCTTGCTAAACTCGATTCATATCAAGGGACAAACCCGAACACAATCTCGCGTAAGATTTTTTTCAATAAGCCGCAGCATGCGACTTGCCAGGTGCTCGTAAAACTAGTCGGAGGGGAACATGGTAGGCTTCAAGGTCGGCCAGAAAGTTGTTTATCCAAACCACGGTATCGGCACAATCGAACAGATCGAACAGAAGCAAATCGGCGCCGTAGCGCTGCCGTTTTACACTCTTCGGCTGGCCGCAACCAATTCGTTGGTCCTGGTTCCAGTTTCAAATGCTACGGAAGTAGGTTTGCGCCGTCCGATTTCTTCGGCCGAATGCGACACGCTCTTCACGGCCTTGTCCGGGGACTTCGTCACACCTGCCAACGATTGGAAGGACCGCTTCAAGGATTTTTCCGACAGGATGCGCACCGGCAATATTTTTGAAGTGGCTGAGGTGCTCAAACATCTCTATTATCTCAGCCAGGTCAAACCTCTTTCATTTCGCGAGCAGCGGATGCTTGAGCGGTCTCGGTACCTCGTGGTGTCGGAACTCGCAGCGGTTTGCCGCCAACCCGCGTGCAACATCGAACCCCGCGTCGATCACGCATTAGTGCAAGCTCGTGCCCGGCACGACCGTCGGGCCAACGGCCCTGCTCGCGCCGCGGCCGCCGCAGGCGCCAACTAAAATCAATTATTCGCGCGCTATTAGGCCCGTTATCACTGCCCGCTAATGATGTGGGTTGGTGGACGTGGTAAGATGTGCGCAAAGTTGCACCGCCTTATTTGTTTAGATACACGATGGACGACCCTGCTAGTTATTTCCTGGCCACGCTGGTTGATGGCGCCCAGCACTCAAATACTCTGCTGAAAATCCTGGCGAAGCTCTGCGCCGTCCTTTTTTTTGTCGGTGCTAATGCGTTCTTTGTTGGCGCTGAATTCGCCCTCGTGTCCGTGCGTCGACCGCGGCTTGAAGCCCGGGCGGCCGCGGGCAGCCGTCGCGCGCAAGCCGCACTGCGCCTGCTTGCGAATCCGACTTCTTTCATTTCGGCGACGCAACTCGGGATCACAATTGCCTCGCTCGCGCTCGGTTGGATTGGAGAACCTACGATTGCTTCGATGCTCGAGCCGATTTCTTCAAGTATTGCCTCGGCGGGAAGAGCAGGATACATCGCGCACTTGTTGGCGATCATCATCGCTTTTGCGGCGATTACTTTTTTGCACATTGTGCTGGGCGAGTTGATGCCGAAGATGTTCGCGCTGGAGCGCGCCGAAGGTCTGGCGTTGTTTGCGGCGCGACCTCTGGAGGTGTTCGCCAAA
>JBGPWS010000403.1:0-3003 GCA_041492345.1 Pyrinomonadaceae bacterium
ACGACGCCGAAGCGCGCATTCGCGATATGGACGAAGAAGGAGTCGACGTTCAGCTCATGCTGCCCGGTCTGCCGCCGGCGACGGATGAAGTCGATGTTGAAATCGGTTTTATCCGCGCCAACCATCGCTTCACCCAAGACTTCTGCAGCAAGTATCCACACCGCTTGAAGTCGCTCATCGTGGTGAGCAGCCGAGCGATCGAGGCATCGGTGCAGGAAATCAAAACATGGGCGCGCGCGCCCTGGGCCGCGGGCATCCATCCGAACTTGGCCGAAGGCATGCCTATCGATCATCCGAGTCTGGAACCGCTCTGGGCCGCCGCCAACGACGCCGGCCTCTGCGTCGCGCATCACAGTTTTACCGCCGGCTATCCGGGCTACCGCGACCTCTGGGACAACCCGTTTATCGGCCGCACCGCCTCGCACCCGTGGGGCGCGATGAGAGCGGTGAGCGCATTTTTCGGCGCCGGAATTATGGATCGGTATCCCAACATTCGCTACTGCATCCTTGAGTCCGGCTTTGGTTGGCTGCCGTTTTGGGCAGCGCGCATGGACGATCAAAGTGAATACATGTCCTACGCCCTGCCGGAAAATCTCGCTCGTAAACCCAGCGAATACATGACCAGCGGACGCTTCTTCGCCAGCGTCGTGATCCACGAAGGCGAGAAGATGGCGAGAATGGTCACCGACTTCCTGGGCGACGGCGTGTTAATGTACTCGTCCGATTACCCCCACGCCGAATCCCGCTTTCCCGAATCCACCAACAAGGTGCTCGCGTGGAAATCCCTCGGCGACGAGGTCATGCGAAAAATGATATGGAACAACGCGACGAAATGCTTCGGCGAGCCGTAGGACGATGACACGGGGCAAATCGATGCAGATTTTTTGAAAAAGCGGGTCTAGGAATTTGACAGGTACACGGGGTAACAACCCACGTCCACGGCGTCAGATCCTACTAAATTAAACAAGCTGGAAACGTGAGATCGAAAAACAATTAGTCAATACTCAGGCTCGACTCCGGTCAAGAAGTTGCCCCTAGCGCCGGGGCATGTACGAAAACTGCTTAGCCATTCTTTGTGCTTGATCCATCCAGAAATGCTTTATCTCGTCATCCGGCTTGTCTGGTGCATCGTGCCATCCAATGATGTTGGCGTGTTCAGGATAGGGTTTGCCATCAGCGTCAAACAGCAACTTTTCAGCAAATATGGCTGAAGCAGGACCGACACCGCGACCAATGGCTGGTTTCGGCACAAAAGGGTCGAAATACGAGGAACAGGTCTTCCAAATCTGCGCTTCGGTTAGTTCATTGGAGCGGCAAACCGACACTTCCAGTCTTTCATTTTCAGGATTGCGCCGTGGTATGAGGCGCGTGTAGTGTATCCTGTTCGTTACCCGAACAATTTGATTTTCTCGGAACACGTAGCTAGTGAGCTCTTCGTCAGGTTGCACGTCTGCTGACAGTTGGCGGGTAGAGCTTTTCCAAGTGTCTCGCAACATCTTGAAGAGACTTCTCAAGAGCGCTTGGACTTGCCGTATCAATCGGTTGCCAGCCATGAATCCCGCCCTCCTCGCCAAACTGACCAGCGAAATTGATTTTGCCGTGCGCGCCGACGCTTAACGACAACAGCCGATCAGTATTCACCGACCAACTGATACAAATTTCGCCATCAGGTTCTGGTATGAGATCGGGCGCCGGTGTGCCCTTTGGAAGCAGGCCAAACAAGGCTCCAACCACCTTCTCTGCGACAGCAATGACTTTGTCGGATATAGCAACCGCCTCCTGTCCATCCCAGTTCGCGTTCTTGCATTCGCTGCGTATGCTTCGGAACGCGGCGTCGACGGTCGGCAACCAGTCTGAAGCACTTCCCTTCAGGTAGTTTCTTTCTTGAGCCCTTGTACGACTCAGCACTTCGCTGTCGTCTGCGAGCTCATAATCGTAGTTCCTGATCAAACCGGAATCTCTGATCGCAATTGCAGAACTCATTCGTACAACTCCACCGCCCGTTCGGTGATGGTTCCAAAAAAGCTGCGATTCTTCAAGTCACGTAGACGTTCCAGAATGGTCCACAACTCTTGATCCATCGGTTTGAGATTGGCGGCAATGAACGCGTCTACATCAAGAATCACGGGTGCGGGGCCACCGCCGGACATACCGTCTAGAGCCATGGTCAAGATTACCCGCGCGCCACTTGCAGAGTCGACCAGGTGAAAGCGTTGGAAAAACGCTTCAACAGCCTGCGGCGCGTCTTCTGGAACATCTACCAACTCGTGCACGTACGTTTGAAACGACGCCCCGGTTTTTAGTGGAAGTTGCAAATTGTTGATAAAGCGCGTGGCAACCCGCACGACACGGGTTGGTGCCAAACCCTCAACATAAATCGCCCAGAGGCGTCTAGCCTCTTCTAACAGATTCTCCCATTTCTCGTATGGCGGCAACCGACTCAATGTAAATCCGGTGAGTCGAAATTGTGCAACATATTTTTCATCGGCGGAATGCAAGCGCAATCCCACCTGAGCGGACTCTGCAGACGTCTGAGGCCTCCCTTCTGGCGCTAGCGTGAATGCAAAGGTCCCTTCCGAAATCGGATTCTTTACATAGTAGCCCGAATCCGCCGCTTCAATCGCGTTTTTCAATCCGGTAAACGTGAGACCATCACGAGGGGTTACCTTAATATCAATCAGTGCTTCCGTAATCGGCGCGTGCGGTAGATGTCGTTGACTAGCCATTGTTGCACTCGTAAACCTAGTTCCAGCATTTAACATTACACTCGAAATAAAGCGAATCCCGCATCGTCGGAGCCAGGCATGGAAACATTGAAAGTTTGATTCACCAGCCGTGACGGATTGCATCGCTTTAAATTCAATCTTCGTGCCCACCTCGGCTAATGCGTGCGAATAAACTCGATCACATTGCTGTTGAAGACCTCGGGCTGCTCCCAGTTGATCGAGTGAGCGGCCTCGGGCAATACGATAAATCGTGCGCCGGGGATATGCGCGAGCTGGC
>JBGPWS010000192.1:0-8906 GCA_041492345.1 Pyrinomonadaceae bacterium
CCTTCCCATACAGGCTTCCCCTTGTGCTCGGCTGCATAGCGCACTTCGATCGTAACTGTGGCAGGATCAATCAGCCACAATTCGCGCACGCCGAGCATCAGATATGTATGCGCTTTGGTAGTGCGGTCATAAATTGCGCCGCTTTTGGAAACGTATTCGAAAACAATATCAGCCGACGTGCGTTTCTTTCCCATCCGGTTTTTGAGTTCCTCCGAGACGTACATCATGTCTGGTTCCAGATAGGTTCCCGCCGCAACATCGCAGTAAATCGAGGCTTGCGGATGTAGGACGTCGCCCTCGATCTTCTTTTCGGTTAGAAATAACACCAACCACCTGTTAAGCCGGGCGTCAATGTCATCGTGCGGGGCATCAGGCGGTGGAACCATGAACAGATGCCCTCCGATCAATTCGTAGTGGGAGCGATCCTCGGGATCGGGTATTTCCCAGAACTCCTCGAGCGTGTAATGGTGAGCCATAGGCGAAAGGTTGATTTCTACTTCTGTAGCTGAAGCCGGCATGATTTCCACCTCCAAACTTGTCGTTAATCGTAGCACTATGACAGGAGTGCGTAAATCTCATTTGCTTTTTACCTCTAACTTTTCCAGCGGCAGAATCGCCGGCATGCCTTTGTGTTGAAAGCAGCGCTCGCCGGCGGCATGCACACGTCGATGACACGGCGTGCCCTTCTTTGTGCGCGCGCCGCAGATGTAGGCCTTCTCGTCCGCAGCTTGACCGGGTACTGTGTCCTCCTGACCTGTCGAACCACTTTCTTTGCGATTGGTTATGGGCGGGGTGTCATTCAGGTTCACCGGCAAATCAGAGAGCGGAGAATTTGCCGCGCGTTGAATCAGCAGCGGTGGCGCCGGCGGCCGCAAGTATCTTCCCAATGCGAACGATGTGATAGCGATGATTGCGAGAATCGCGACTGGCTCGGCGATCACAACCCTGCCCCTTTTGCGCGCACAGGCAACGCAAAACCGGCCGCTAAACAACGCGCGCCACCCTTTGCGCGCCAGCCGCTCGCCACATTCCGCACAAAAATTAGGTCGGTACATTGCGGGAGACTCTGTGATATTAAGGCGGCCAATTATATTCGATTGTCGAGGCGCGCAATAGGCACTTAATATTTGCTAAGCATGGTGCTGACTAACTGTTAGTTAGACTCGATAGCAAATTGGATCCTCCGCGCCGCATGTTGCAAACTCGACCGCCGCGCAGGCATACTCACCCTACCCCAGCAACCCTATTTAGGTAAGTTAAAGACGGATGACTTCATTCCCTTCTGCCGCTTCAGTCTCAAATCTCGCACGCCGGATTACCGTAATTCTGTCGCTCGCGACTCTCTTGATAATCGTCCCCGCGGGAGTTCGGGCCCAGCAGCCTGACGACGTTATCAAAACCGACACGTCCCTGGTGCAACTCAATGTCGGAGTCGTCGACAAGCAGGGACACGCAGTCACGACCTTGTCGTCAAATGACTTCGCGATCTACGAAGACGGCGTGCGGCGCCCGATCCTGAATTTCGAGCCGACGGATGCGCCGTTCAGTCTGGTTCTGCTGCTCGACATGTCGGGCTCAACCGTGAACTTTCGTCAACAGATCCGAGCGGCTGCGCTGCGCTTCCTGGATGCACTAAGCCCGGAAGATCGAGTTTCAGTCGTTGAGTTCAACGGCAAGGGAGTTAAGTCGCTGCTTGGATTCAGCACCGATCGTCGCCGGGCCGCCTATGCGATCACTGATCTGGCTGGCGGCGCGGGTGACACGCCTCTGTATGATGCTTTGAAATACTCGCTGAAAGAGTTGGGCCGCGAGGGCAAGCGGCGCAAGGCCATCGTGGTTTTGACGGATGGATTGGATACTGAGGTGCGAAACTCCGATCGCGCGATAATCTCGAAAGCTTCCGACGCGGAAATCAGCACGGCCATCAAAGCGGGAACAAACTCTCAGGTAGTCTCAGTCTTGAACACCGCGGACCGCGAAGGCGTGACGATTTTTCCTCTGGCTCTACCGTCCGGCGACCCGAAGCGTCTACCGCTTCCCGACCCTTCGATCACCGCGATGTACGGAGCGGCGCGCACGCGCCTGCAACTGCTGGCCGACCGCACCGGCGGGCGTATACATGAGATTAAACGCCTGGACGATCTAGCTAAGCTGTACGCGCAGGTCGCCGCGGATCTGCGGTCGCTTTACACCATCGCCTACCAGCCTCCGAACCCGAGCGCTCGCGACGGGAAGTGGCGCGAGATCCGCGTCGAGATAGCTCGTGCCGATCTGGTGGCCAGCACCAAGCCGGGATACTTCGCAAGATAAGTTTCAAGTTCAAAGTTTCGAGTTTCGAGTTTCGAGTTTCGAGTTTCGAGTTTCGAGTTTCGAGTTTCGACGGTGTTTAGAGTGCCAACTTTAGTTGGGTTGTTTCTCGATAACGAAAAACCCGACTAAAGTCGGTACTCTTAACAGTCTCAAACTTGAAACTTGAAACTTGGAACTCGAAACTTGTTTTGATCCCCCAACTTGAAACTTGAAACCTTAAACCTTAAACTTGTCCTCGATTTAGCCGCTCACTAAACCAATCAGCACCCGTAGCTCAGCTGGATAGAGTACCTGACTACGAATCAGGGGGTCGCACGTTCGAGTCGTGCCGGGTGCACCAATTATTATCAATAAGTTAGGGCGTCCAGGGGGACGCCTTTTCGCGTGTTGTGTGCCCGTGGGAGTGCCAACTTACTGAAAATGACTCCTAATCGGTGCCAGTTTTCTTGAATAGCCGCGGTAGATGCGCGAAGCCGCGGTGCGGATCAGAGTCCCTACCGTCCGAGCTGCCGTCTCATGTCCGCCACTGCGCTCTTCACGCCTCCCAGATCCAGCACAGTGTCAAACTCAAAGCACACGTAATCCTTGCCCTTGTCGGGACCCTGTTCGATGAGGCAGTACGTCTGGTAATTCACGCGGTATCCGGCCCCCTGTTTCACCGCGTTCGAAATAATGTTGATTCGGGTATGCCAGGGCTTCTTGTTCTTCTCGAGGACGGCGGGCAGCAACGATCGATACTCGGCCACGATTTGTTCATCGCTGCTTCCACCAGATGACGGCCCCGGTTCTGTACGTCGCCGCTCGACCGGTGGCCCAGTCACGATGCCCACGCGCGTGGCGGGAAGCCGCGGCATATTCGATATCCGAAAAGCCGAGTCCCAAATGTATTTGCGGACCACGGGGTCTGTCCAGATACCTGTATGCGCGCTGGATGAAGACTTACCCGAATCGAGCTTCACATTGTCGGCGCCTTTCAGGTGGTGGGACTCACTGGATACCTCATCGGCGATGTCATAGAAGTTGGTCCAGTGCTTGACCAACTTGGGCTGGCCGTCCGGCACCTCCACATGTGCAACTGACTGTATTCTGTCACTGCCCATGGGAGAGGCCAAAGTAACCAATTCCTCGATCTCGACACCGCCCAACTCGATAGGCGGAATGTTGTAGCCCTTGATCCCCAGTTCATCCGAACTGCCGCCGCCGACTCCGCCGTCCAGCGCCATCTTGGTGATGACGGTGCCCCAGGAATGGGACACGATGACGACACGCCTGCCGGGGTTCTTACTGATGATGTCTTTGATTTGGCTCTGCGCATCGAGAACCCAGTCACCTGCTTTGCGGCCGAAATCCTCGTACGAGATCGCACTAGTCCGGCCTTCGTAGCGGAAGGTGACCTCGTGCACTTCGACGTTCCAGGCATCCGCGTACTGGCGGGACCAACCATCTTCCGCGTTTCCTCCGCCTATGCCATGCACTACGATGACCAAAGGGAAGCCCCCGCTTGCCTGGGCGAAAGCCAGGATGGACCACATCAGGACCAGGCAGAACGGGGCTAAGTATTTCATGGTGTATTTCACGATGTATTTCATGATTGGCTCCTGAATTCAGCGAACATCGAGAGAAATAGCAAAATCAATCCGCGTGAAAAACGGAAGCAGATTTAGTGCCGCCGAATGTCATCGCCGAACCCAACGCCAGGGCTTCGGTTTTATTTGGGCGCCCTGCGCCATGCCTTCGTCATGCCCTCATGGGCACTGCGCACAATCACCCAGACGCATGCGCAATTCTTCCGCACCGACCGGCGTGCGTTTTGCGCACAAATGCCGGCAAAGTTTAGCCACCGCCGGAAATGACCTTCTACGAATCAGGGGATCGCACGTTCCGAGTCGTGCCGGGTGCACCATTTCTAGAAACCAAAACAGCCAATTCGCCTCCGGTCGGTTTTGGTGATGCAAACAAACATTACATTGACGGATTTATTTTTCGGAGTAGAATAGCGGCAACTCGGGCGTCGCTTGTGTGGTGAGGACACAAGTATCGAGGCTGAATGTCTCCGCCCAAATAACACAGCCCCTAAGGCTGTGAAGGAAAAGGCTAGGCTTGTGGGAGGGCCCGGCCTTTTCTATTTCAGGAATCGTCCTTCAAACTAATACCAAGAAATTCTGAGGGCCCTCTATCTTAGAGGTGCTGACCGTGCTCTGACTGCCGCAACCGAGATTTGGATCAACGATGGGATGAACTAGCTCTGGTACGAACGCGGTTCGGGCAACATTCACTGTTGCGTGACTCGCTTGGGGAACTTTTTAGGCGGTGCCGTGGCCGGTGTGGCACTCACGCCATTTGTATAGGTCGATTGCTGAACGGGTGGAATCTTCCAGGGATAGTAACTACAGAAAACTCCGAACGCGGTGAGCAGAATGACGAACATCGCGGCGATCGCGTGCGAGCCGAGCCTTCCGGTTGGAGCCAGACGGATAGACCTTACAATTGTCGTGTCTCCTGTTTCCACTACCGTCGAATCAGTCTCAGCGTGGTGGGCGACATACTCTACTTCGCTTGCACCAACGCGGCCAATCTGGCGAAGAGCTTCGCGAAATTCAGTTGCGCTGCCGTAACGTTCGTCCGGATTTTGGGCCATTGCGCGCGTTAGAATCTCGGCGAGTTCCAGACCGACTGCCGGGTTGATTTCGTTGGCCGGCTTTAAGGGATTCGGTCGCGCACTCACCAACGCCGTGGCCCGCGCCAGCGCATCGGGCGGTTTCACTCCCGTGAGCAAATGATACAGCGTCGCTCCCAGGGCATAGATGTCGCTCTGCGGACTCGTGCCCGTATCCTGAATTTGCTCGAGCGGCGCGTAGCGCGGGGTGTACCCAAAGACGCTGGTGCAGGATATCGAGCCCGAAGGATCCGCCGCTTGTGTCTTGGCCAGGCCAAAGTCGAGCAGCACTATCTGGCCGGTCGGAGTAATTTTCAGATTATGAGGTTTGATATCGCGATGAACAATTTGTCGTTCGTGCGTGTGCAGGTAGATGAGGGCGTCAAGCAACTGGTCGGCCCAGGCGACTACGGCGTTGCGCGGAAGCGGCCCGGGCTGTTGAGCGATTATTTCCGCCAGGTCAGAGCCCGCGACAAACTGCATGACGAAGAACGCGCGGTGGCCCTCAGTAAAGTAATCACTGACTCGCGGCAGGACGGGATGATTGAGCCAGGCCATCAGTCGCGCTTCGCGCTCAAATTGTTTCCACTGCGCCTCGTCATTCGTAAGCGTCTGCTTTAGCGCCACCGTGTGGCCGAGGCGCAGGTCGATTGCTTCATAGACCGCGCCCATTCCGCCCCGTCCGAGTTGGCGAACCACGCGATAGCGGCTCTGCAAAATGGTATCGGGCGCGAGCAGGGCGGCGCTTGATTGCTTTTCGTTACAGTTGGACATCGTGTGATTCGATCCTTTTGGAATGGAGGCGTAGAAAAGAAAAAAGGGGCCAGTGGGAGTTAGCCCGAGTCAGCCCCTTAGCTCATCTCGCTTAGGCGTCCGGTTTTGGCCTGATCGAAGTTAGGCGAGATAAGTTTGGCCTCCGCTTGAAGAGACTTGCTTGAGAAGAGCGGAGATTCCGGGGCTACTTTAGTTTCGGAAGCCTGGCGGCGCGGATTAGGGAAGAAAACAAAAGAGGTGATCCACGCCGCCAAGGTTTTGACTACCGGCCGCGAATGCGACAACGCGGCCCTTGTCGTTGAAGTGTTTGAGCAACAGTTGTGCCGTGCGTGACGTGCCTTCGAAGAAGTGAGAGCGGGTGTTGGCGGTTCAGTTGGAATCTCAAAGTGTGGTTTCTCATTAGCACCCTGCTTCAGCAAGGTGTAACTGAAGTTTTGTCCCAACCGCCAACCGTTTTAACGGTTTTCTCTAAGCCGTTGAAACGGCTATGCGACTGATTTCGTTCCCGTAACACCTCGCTGAAGCGAGGTGCTAATGAAACCAGGCAAGTCTAGATTGTGGCGTTTGGCTGCGGCGAAAATTACCGGGGGTCTGCTATTTCGCACCACTTAACTCCCTCTCCTCCTGGGAGAGCGTCGGGGAGAGGGCGTGAGTGTCGAGGCCGTCTAGCTACGCCCCTCTTCCCCAGCCCTTCTCCCAGAGGGAGAAGGGAGCAAGCCGAACCCTTTCATCTGACACCAAGGTGAATTCGCTCCAGCGCTGGTTGTTACGCGGATTAGCAAATTAGCCCTGACGTATTAAGCCGCCTCGTGTATCCGCGCCGGCAGCTCGTTGCGTCTGCGAAAATCAATATTATGTCGTTTGATCATGCGGTCGAGGGTCTTGCGATCGACTCCCAACACTCGCGATGCTGCCTGCTTGTTGCCTCCAGTGTGGGCCAGCACGCGCGCCACGTGGCGTCCCTCAATCTCGGCCAGCGTGGGCCATTCTTCTTTTTCTTGCGGCTTGATCGTGCCCGCCGCAACCGCGCGCTCAGACTGTTTCTGAAAATTGCGGATGCGTTCCGGAAGATCCTGAACCCGGATCAATTCGTCACACATCGCCGCCGCCCGCACCACGGCGTTCTCAAGCTCGCGTATGTTACCGGGCCAGGAGTACCTTTGCAGCATATCGAGGGCTTCGGACGAGAAACGAACCCCCGGGCCTAATGAATAAACTTGGTCAGCGAAGGTCTGCGCCAGCGGCGGAATGTCCTCGCGGCGCTCACGCAAAGGAGGCAGATTGATCGAGACCGCATTCAGCCGATAGTACAGGTCTTCGCGGAATCTTCCCGCTTTGACCTCTGCTTCGACATCGCGATTGCTGGCGGCGATTACTCTGGCGGTGACTCGCTGCGTCTGGTTTGAACCCACCCGGCGTACTTCGCCCTCCTGCAGCACGCGCAGGAGCTTTACCTGGAACGACAAACTGGTTTCGGTTATCTCATCGAGGAACACCGTGCCCTCGTTGGCTTCCTCCCACAAACCACGTCGATCGCGATCGGCGCCCGTAAACGATCCTTTCACATGTCCGAACAGCTCGGACTCGATCAACTCCGCGGGTATCGCACCGCAATTGACGGCTACGAAGGTCTTGTCGGCGCGGCCGCTGCGACGGTGAAGCGTCGAGGCCACCAACTCTTTCCCGGTACCGGATTCACCGGTTAGGAACACCGGCAAATTGGTCGCGGCAACGCGGCCCACTTGTTTCATCACCTCGATGAACGCGTGACTGCGGCCGACCAGGTCGATATCTGATCGATAGGTCGCGGCGCGTTTCCCGACCGAGATGCGATGGGGCCGGCTGGTGATCTGATCTCGCAGGGCCGCGGACAGCGATTGCAACTCTTCAACGCCAAACGGCTTCAAGAGATAGTCATAGGCGCCAAACGCCGTAGCATCCAATGCCCCCGCAGCGTTACCGTGCCCGGTCATCAAGACTACTTTTGTTTCTGGAAGCTCTTCTTTAAAACGACGCAGCACGGCAAAGCCGTCGGCGCCGCCCAGCATGACGTCGCAGAAAACTACCGGCCAGTTTTCCTGCGTTAACCTTTCAAAGGCGTCTTCGGCCGAGGCCGCGCGACTAACTTTCCAGCCGTCATTCTCCAACACGGTGCAAACAAAATCTCGCACCGGCTGCTCATCGTCAATCACTAACGCGTCCAGGGTCCGATCCATCGTTTTTAGTTTGTCCTGACTCCCTCTCCCTTTGGGAGATGGTTGGGGAGAGGGCTTGAGTATCGAGCCGCCCCAGCTTCGCCCCTCTTCCCCGGCCCTTCTCCCAGCGGGAGAAGGGAGATATCAAATAGCCACGCCGGTGCAGCTTGTTCAGAGTTTCCTATAGTCTGTGTAACCCACCCTCAATCACAGACCGAAAGTTTGGGCCACTCATTCGTTCACGGCGCTTCGCAAACTGTTAAATTCTCGGCGCGCAGAGTTCGACAGAACGTGTCGTTTCCGTTTTGGATCGACTGTCATGGAAGACTCGAAAACCTCGGGCGGCATAGGCTTGCCGAAAAGAAAACCCTGCGCTTCGTCGCATCTAAGCA
Source organism: Pyrinomonadaceae bacterium (assembly GCA_041492345.1). Classification (GTDB taxonomy): domain Bacteria; phylum Acidobacteriota; class Blastocatellia; order Pyrinomonadales; family Pyrinomonadaceae; genus UBA11740. The sequence goes on from JBGPWS010000192.1 coordinate 8,328, forward strand.
GCCTTAAGAACACGGCCAGCTCTTCTGTTTCCACGCCTTCGGCAATTACTCTGAGTTTCAGGTTGTGCGCTAAAGTCACGATGGCCATCACCAGCGCGGCGTCGTCCGGATCGGTGGTGGCGCCTTTTACAAACGAGCGATCCAATTTCACGGTGTCGATCGGAAGACGTTTGAGATAGCTGAGCGACGAATACCCCGTGCCAAAGTCGTCAATCGCCACCCTGACGCCCAGCTTTCTAAGCTGCGTCAGAACTTCCACCGCTGATTCCGTGTTTTCCATGATCGACGTTTCGGTCAGCTCCAGCTCGAGACAGGTGGGATCAAGTCTGGTCTCGCCGAGGATGTCCACCAATCGATCGAGAAAGTCCGCTTGTTGAAAATGCCGGGCTGAAATATTTACCGCAATCCGCAACCGGCCCAGCCCCTGGTCCTGCCAGGCTCGGATTTGAGTGCAGGCAGCGCGCATTACAAAGTCGCTAATATCCAGGATCAACCCGGTGTCTTCGGCCAGACCAATGAAATGTCCGGGCAAGAGCAGTCCCAATTCCGGGTGCTGCCAGCGAACCAGCGCCTCGAACC
>JBGPWS010000104.1:0-12915 GCA_041492345.1 Pyrinomonadaceae bacterium
CGCGTCTGGACGAAGCGGCAGTCAAGCGAGTTGACCTCAATGAAGGGATTGAATCGACCGTGCGTCTGCTCTCGGGATATTACAAATCGGGCAGCATAAGTCTCATGCTCGACTACGGCGAGATTCCGCAGGTCAACTGTTACGCCGCTCAACTCAATCAGGTCTGGATGAACTTGTTGGTCAACGCCGCTCAAGCATTGGGAGAGTCCCACGGCGAAGTACGAATCACGACGCGTTGTGAAGGGCGCACCGTGATTGTGTCCATCAGCGATACCGGCCCCGGGATTGCGCCTGAGCAGCTAAAGAAAATATTTGATCCTTTCTTCACCACTAAACCGGTCGGAGAAGGCACGGGTCTGGGTCTTTCAATCTCTCATGGAATCATTGAGCGGCATGGCGGCAAGATCGAAGTTGAGAGCGCCCCCGGCCAGGGAACAACGTTTACTATTTCTTTACCTGTCGATGCCGAGTTGGATTTGGCCCCTTCAAATTGAGAATCAAAACGAGGTGACAAGAATGAACTATAAGATCATGATCGTCGACGATGAACCTGCAAATCTGAGGGTACTCGAGCGATTATTCCGCCCGGATTATCAGGTCGTAACCGCGGCGTCAGGCGCCGAAGCGCTGGCCCTGCTGGAACAGCACGACGTCGCGCTCCTGATTTCAGATCAACGCATGCCGGCGATGACCGGCACAGAGTTGATGATGAAGACCGTCGCGATCCGCCCGCAAATGGTCAAGATCCTGCTGACTGGTTACACGGACGTCGGCGCGTTGATTGACGCCCTCAACTCCGGACTGGTTTACCGTTACCTGACCAAGCCCTGGAACAATGACGATTTGCGCCTGACCGTCAGCCGCGCGCTGGAGCATTACGAGATGATGAAATCAAAACATCTCCTGGGAATGGAGAACCAAAGGCTGCGCGCCCGGCTCAAGGGAATCAGCGAGATCGCTGCTGAAGGTCTGGACCATCAGAACGTCGTTCCGCAAAGAGAGGTTAGTGAGCTGGCTTCGCCGCAGCCGGAAGTTTATGAACTGCTGGGTTGATGTGTGCCAGACTGTTAGATCATTACAGTGGGACTGGCGTGAGCGAAACGTGACAGAAGCCCGACCGTGAGGGAGAGCTACCAACGAATCAAAGCCCTCCCTGACGGTCGGGCTTCTGTAGGCTTCTCTTCTAAACCAGATAAAGATCCCGGCCCGCATCTTCAACCACCAGAGTATCCAAATCCGATTGATAGTCTGCGAGCCGGAATTTGTGGTGATCGAGAAAACCCAGGTTCACTCGGCGACAGGCTTCTTCAGTAACTGCTGATGCAAGGGTGATGCGATAGCGAGGCGTGAGCTGGCCGGCGGCATTGCGAGCGCTGCCGTAACTGACGTGCGCCAGGTGCGCCGCGACGCACAGGTTCGCGCGTAACTCATCTGAACCTTCAACCATTTCACGTACCTGCTCGAGCGGTGCGTAACCATACTTTTCGATCAGCCGACCGTGCGTCGCCGAGAGTTGGTTCAAGTGCGGCCCGTAGATAATCAATTCCCCACCCTCTTCAATGATGCTGCCGAGTTTGTAGCTCGCTTTGCCACCTACCCAAAGTTCGTCATAGTGCCGATCGAGCAGCGCGACGACGCGCTTGTACTTGCGACCAATGTACTTGATGTGAACTCTGCTGCTCACCTCTGCGGCGCGGCGGAAAGATTCATAGATGTCGCCGGCAAAGAGCGCATGCGTCCGCAGCCCATCGCTATCGCGAGTCGACACCGAAGTGAAGGAGACAACGTGGGCCGGGACGAAAGCAGCGGCGGCTTCAATCACCCGGCGAGTCGGTGTTTCGACGCGGCCGATCACGTTTTCGATCGTGGCCAGCGCGCCGAGCCAGTGCGTCAGGTGCGTCAATTCCGGCCCAGCCACGCCCGGGAAAAAATACTTCGCGCCGCCGGCAAAGCCTGCGACTTCGTGCGGCATCGTGGCGCCAAAAACCAGGACCGTGTCGTACCTTCCCGGTGCCAACAAAGCATTTAAGCGCACCGGTACTGATTCGTTCATCAGTCCATCCGTCAAATCTGCGATTCGATCCGCGCTCAGTTCGCCAAGCGTGACCAATTCATCTTCGCGATTCCACTGATGATCGAAGATGCGACCGATGCTGCCGTTTGCGATTTTGCCCCAGCCGATCTTTTCGCGCTTCTCGGCTTCGGTCATCGGCGCGTGCGTGCCCTGTGCAATCAAAGCGTCAAACTGCGCGACTTTCTTTTGCGCGAGTATTTCCGAGGCAAAGGGAACCAGAAGATCAGTGTTGTCGTCGCGGGTCTTGTCAGGAACAATGGCCAGCACGCGCTCACCGATGCTGACGTCGTCGAGCGCTTCGGCGACGATGGCGCGCAACTCTTCCGGCGAGAGCGAGAGAGTTGAGGCGCCGCGCCCGACTACCTCAGAGATGATTGCAGTGCTCATCTGTAGCACAGGCTGCCAGCCTGTGATCCTCCGCAACGAGCACAGGCTGGCAGCCTGTGCTACTGATTCACGCCGCTGGCCAGGAAACCTCCGTCAACAACCAGAACTTCACCGGTGATAAAGCTGGCCGCATCTGAGGCGAGAAAGACTGCCGCGCCTGCCAACTCTTCAACGTTTCCAAATCTCTTCATCGGCGTGCGCAGCAAAAACTCTTTGCCCCGCTCAGTCTCATCCAGCAACTTCTGATTCAGCGCGGTGCGGAATACTCCGGGAGCAATCGCGTTTACGTTCACACCGTGGGGCGCCCATTCGATGGCCAATGATTTTGTCAGCATGGCTACCGCCGCTTTGCTCGCCGAGTAGGCCGCGACTTCATAAAGCGCTACGAACGTGGAGAGCGATGCGATGTTAACGATGCGCCCGTATTTGCGCGCGAGCATGTGCCGGCCAAACACCTGACAGGCGCGCAGAGTCCCGGTCACATTCGTGTCGAAGATGTCGTTCCATTCTTCTTCGCTGACATCGATCGAAGGCGTGCGCTTTGTCTTGCCCGCCGAGTTGACGAGGATATCCACCTTGCCAAACTCGGCGATACATTTATTCAATAACCGGCCCAGCGACGTCCGATCGCTCACGTCTGAAACCACTTCCAGCGAACGCCGGCCCAGTTCGCGAATCTCGCCCGCAGCTTCTGTCACCTGTTCAATTCGGCGCGAAGTCGGCACCACGTCTGCGCCGGCTTCCGCCAGCCCGCGAGCAATCGCGCGCCCGATGCCTGAGGTGCCGCCGATTACAACTGCGGTTTTGCCGGTTAGATCAAAAGCTTGATATGCCATTTCTATTTATGACCTCGGATTGATTTCGCTTTCGGTCCCAGCTCCGGAGGAGCGCGATGTTTATAGTTCACGAACCCGAAATTCTACAAGCTCCGGAGGAGCGACATCTCAAATCACGTTTCGCTCCTCTGGAGCTTGGATTGGTATCTGCTTCACATTCTATGAATATTTCGTGCCTACGGCACTTTCGAGTCACCTCGTGCGATAGCTGCGTGATCGCGATGCCAATGCGTCGTCAGGTAATGATCGATCTGCTTGAGTCCGGCAACTGCCAACGCCACATGCGCAATGCGTCCCGCATCACGGTCGCCGGGAAAGCCTGAGTCAATCAGCAACGATTCTCCCGTGGGCGTGCCGATCAGCGTCGCTGCGCCGCCTTCAACATCGATGAAATAAATGTCGAGGGTGCGGGACGCGGTTTGACCTCGGACAGGTTGTAAAAGCAGCAACGCCGTCAGCAGAGCCAGCGGGAAGTATCTTTTCAGATTCATCTGAGTTCTCCGTCAAAGTAGCACAGGCTGCCAGCCTGTGATTCCGAGGGGCTGGTGCACAGGCTGGCAGCCTGTGCTACTAAATCTTCGCCATCTCGCCATCAACCATCCGCCAAATATTCAACGACAAACTAAAGTTTGTCGGACATCTTGACCTGTCTATAAATTTCTTCCTCGATCATCGCCACTGCTCTGCCTACTTCGCCGCTCACCGCGGGCTCACGATCGGTCAAAACTGTCTTTGCAAAATCTTCGATCAGCGGCGCATGCAGATTTGCAGCGGGCGGGTGCACTTCGTACCGCTCTCCTAACTTGCCAACCACCCGCAGCTTTCCTTCGTTCAAGATTGACACACGAATCGAACCCAGCGAACCGAAGATGTGCACCGAATCTTTCGGCTCCGCTGCGGCATGGGACACCGCAAGTACTCCGCACGCGCCTCCTTCAAACTGGAACAAAGCCGTGGCCGTGTCCTCCACTTCACGATCAAACAGAATTCTTGCCGCCATAGACCTCACCGCCGTGATGGGACCGAAGATGTTGGTCAGGACTTCAATGCGATGACAGCCAAAGTCGAACATTGGCCCGCCGCCGGAGAGGTCCTTCTTCAGTAACCACGAGCGAGGATCACCGGCGGCCGGATTGAACCACTCGAACGCGTTGACCTGCGCCAGCACCGGCGCGCCGATTTCACCGGATTTGATAATGCTCCTGATGCGTTCGACCACGGGATAAAAGTGCCGGTAGTAAGCCACGCCGAGCTTCACGTTATTGCCGCGGCCGGCGTCAATCATCTGATCGCACTCGCGCACATTCATCGCCATGGGCTTCTCACACAGCACATGCTTCCCCGCCTCGGCCGCCGCGATCGCTTGCGCGGCGTGCAGATGAACGGGCGTGGCGAGGTAAACGGCGTCGACCTCTTCATCGCGCAGCAACTCGTGCCAATCCCCATACCATTTCCAGGCGCCGAATTCTTTGGCAAACGATTCAGCCAAATCTGTCTGGGCCCGGCTGACGGCGATGAGTTCGCACAACTCCGAATCGCGCAAAGCCGGCGCGATCCGTTTTCGCGCGATATCGCCACAGCCAATTAGTCCCCAACTAAGTTTCGTCATTCGGTTTCAAACGTGTCCGACAAACTTTCAGTTTGTCGCTGTGTTGTAGCACAGGCTGCCAGCCTGTGATTCAGACGCAATGTACAGGCAACTGCTCGTATTCCGCCAATGTGATGTGATAAAGAAACGCGTTGCCGCCATAAATCAGTCGCGTGAGCGCCACGACGCTCTGGCTTGCTGTTACCGGTAACTCGCGCAATTTAGCACATTGCTCGTTCAAAGCGTCAAATCTTTTTCCAAGTCAGCGGGGGCGAGATCCGGACAGGGCGGGGAGCGAAAACGCGGAAGTCCTGCCCAAACGTTTCCCGGTAGCGGAAAATCGTTGATGACTGTAAGATTCATCCGCTAACACTGGGACTGAATCATCATGCCGGTAACTCTTGCTGATATTGCGCGCGAAATAGGCGTGTCAAAAATGACCGTCTCGCGCGCGATTAACAACAATCCTCTGATCAGTTCTGAAACTCGCGCGCGCGTGCTCGAAGTGGCCCGGCGGATGAACTATCAGCCCAACCAGCACGCCCGCGCCCTGGCAACTAATCGCTCGTATCTAATTGGAGTAATCGTTCCCGATCTGATGAATCTGTACTTTGCCGAGGTCATGCGCGCCATCGAATCGATTACTCGACCCGCCGGCTTTCAGCTATTGATTTGCAGTTCGGATGAAGACATCACGCGCGAACTCGACGAAGTCGAAGCTCTTTTGCAGCGCACGGACGGCCTTATTATCAGCTCGGTCTTTCCGCCCACCGAAACCAAACCCTATCGCAAAATGATCAAGGATGGGGCAAAGATGGTCCTGGTAGATCGCACCATGAAGCAGTTGAGTTGTCCCGCAGTAGCCACGGACAACGTGCAGGTGGGAAGGTTGGCCACCGAACATTTGATCAGGCTTGGCCATCGACGCATCGGGCACCTGCGTGGTGATGGCTCGTCAGTCAGCGCCGATCGGTTCGAGGGTTATAAGCAGGCGCTGGCCAAACGCAAACTTCGGTTCGAGAAGAACCTGGTCCGCGAATGCGGCCTCCTGGAATCTGAAGGATATGAAGCGATGCGTTCGTGGCTGGCCGAGTCCGAGGTCCCCAAGGCAATCTTTGCCGTCAACGATCCGTCAGCGATTGGCGCGATGCAGGCGATGGAAGAAGTAGGCTTGCGCGCGGGCAAAGATGTCGCGCTGGTGGGAGCGGGTAACATTCATTACGGAGCCATGCTGCGCGTGCCCCTGACTACGATCTCCTGGTCGCGTCGCGATATGGGCCAGAACGCGGCCAGTCTCTTAATCCAACTGATCGAAGGAAAGTCGGATAGCGCCAAGCCGCAGCACATCACTCTTCCGCTTGAGCTTGTGATCCGCGAGTCGTGCGGAGCCCGAGCGAAGGCCACTTCAGGAACCAGAACCGCTGCGAGTTAGAAACGACGGTGAAGTTAACTCTTTTTACAGCGGCTTTCTGTCTTTCATTTTCCATTTGTGATTGACGATTGAGCGAGCACCAGTTCAGCCTCACTGACTTTGCCGTTCGTGCTCTTTTGAGCATAGCCAAGTTCCGCTCCCCCAGAGATGATGTGATCGACGCCGGTGGTGAAGGTCGCTTCAGCCGCAATGAATAGACATAGACGACCCACCTCTTCGACGCGTCCCATGCGACCCACCAGTTGAGCCGCTTCTCCTTCGGCCCGGTACTGTTGCGGATCGGGCGCGGCGTCGATAGCTTCCTGCCAGAGGGGCGTATAGATATTTCCCGGAGAAACGGAATTCACTCGCACACCATTTGGCGCTTCGTCAACAGCCAGCGCTTTTGTAAAGGCGGCGATTGCCCCTTTGGTAGCGACATAAGTCGTGGCGTGACGCTGGCCGATCGTCGCCACCAGACTCGCCATATTAATTATGTTGCCTTTCGTCTGGCGTAGATAAGGCAGCGCAAATTTTGAGGCGGTGAAAATGCTGACCAGGTTCAGCTCGAGCAAATCACGAAATTCCTGGATGGAAAAATCATCGATTGGTTTGTGGGGCGGATGCCAGCCGGCATTGTTGATTAAGCAGTCGAGTCTGCCGTAACGCGAAATCGTAGTGTCGATCAAATTTCGGACGTCTTCAGTTTTGGTAACGTCGCAGTAAACGAAATTGGCGTCGCCGGAGCCTTGCCTTTGCGCGGCGTCGTGCAAAGCCGCAGCCACGCCCGCGCCTTCGTCTTCCTCGTTGCAGCAGACTACAACTTTCGCGCCCGCCTTAACGAACTGCTCCGCACAACCCTTGCCGATACCGCTGCTGCCGCCGGTGATAATCACGACTTTATCTGCATAACCCAAGTTAGTCATTGGAGGTCTCCAGGGTCGCTATGTCCAATAATTATCTCTGCTATTTGCACGGAGAATTGACACGTTGTTTCCAATCAATCCGCAAGGCCAAGTCGTCGGCGATCATAGTACTACTTACTGATTGAAGGCGGTCAAAAACTTCGTCCCAGTTCTCTACCGAAAACCGAGGCTGGAGTCTAGCACGGAAAAATTGTTAGCGGTAAAAATAATGCTTGTTATCGGTAACAGATTCATTTACATGGTGATGACCACCAAACATCACGAAGGCTTCTGCAACTTTGATACGAAGACGACTGACTACTGCGCGCCCAAACAAGGGCCCGGCCGCGATCTGGTAAAGGAATACGTCGAAGCTGCGCGGGCCGAAGGCCTGCGCGTTGGCTTTTACTATTCACTGATGGATTGGCATCATCCGGATGGAGCGCGCTGTGCTACGGACGAGGCTGCGCGCCGTCGTTTCGTCGATTACATTCACACGCACATACGCGAGTTGCTGACCAACTATGGAAAGATCGACATCCTTTGGTACGACGTCTCCTGGCCGTTGGATGTGAAAGGCTGGGAGTCCGAGAAAATGAACGAGATGGTCTTTCAACTCCAGCCGGACATCATCGTCAACAATCGCAATAAACTGAACGGTGATTTTTCAACTCCCGAACAACGAATTGAAGCAGCCGAAGCCGGCCGAGCGTGGGAAAGCTGCATGACGATGAATGACTCGTGGGGCTATCAGCGTACTGATGATGCGTGGAAGAGTCCAAAGCAAGTCATACGCAATTTGATCACGTGCGCGCATGACGGCGGAAACTACCTGATCAATATCGGCCCGAAGCCCGATGGCTCGATCCCGGAAGAGTCCGTCCAGATTCTCAGCACCGTCGGCCGTTGGATGGACAAGAACGGATCGGCACTCTACGGCGCCGATGTCTGTCAGCCGCGGCGCTCGCGCAACGGCAGCTTCTCTCGCCACGGAAACACGCTCTACCTGCACGTGCATTTCTGGGCCGGCGGCGACAATCTGGCGTTTGCGGGATTGCAAACCAAAGTCAAATCCGTAAAGCTCCTGGCCAGCGGGCAAACGGTCGACTTTGAGCAGGACGCCTACCGTGTTCGTTTCAAAGGCCTGCCGGAAAAAGCGCCCGACGATCCTATCACCACGCTGGCGATCGAGTGCGAGTCGGAACCAAAACAGGATGAGCTGTTCGTTCGCCGGAGAGAGCGCGGGCAGGTTTAATGTCGACCGGGTTTACGCGACGCGAAGTTCTTAAGGCTGCGCTGGCTTCGCCAATCGTCGCGGCTACCTCTATCTTTGTCCGCGGCCAAAGTCTAAAAACAAATCAGTTCGATCCGCGAGTTACCGCCAGAGCGTCCGGCAAGGTTGTCGCCAGCGATAACTCGCCCGCGGCCAGGCAGGTTGAGCTGGTGCGACGTTGGCGTGGCGCTCTCTGCAATTCGCGAATAATCAATCATGGACGCAAGCCAATCAGGATCAAGGAAGTAATCCTCTTCGACATTCCGCTGCCACATGCTCCCGGAACCAAACTTTACGGCGAAGGCTTTCAGATGCTGACGCAGACGGGCGGCACGCTTGGCCAGCCCGTCAATTACAGCCAATACACCGATGCGCAGCACTACAAGTTGCCGCAGCCTGCTGATGCTCGGGTTTTTTACGGGATGATGAGCCTGTCACCGCTGAGTGGAGGCCATGGGCTTTTTGCGTTCACGTCATGCCGTCGCTTTGCCGGTCAATTCTATTTGCGCGATTCGTCTCTACAAGTCGTCGTCGATACCGAAGGACTCGAACTGAAACCTGGTGAGGCGTGGCATCTCGAAGAATTCACTTTCCGCGCGGGGATAGATCGCGAGCAGTTGCTTACAGGGTTAGCCCGGCGACTTGCCATCAACCATCCACCCATCTTTCAATCACAGTTTGGCAAGACTCCGCCCACCGGTTGGTGCTCGTGGTATTACTTTGGACCGCGCGTGACTGCGCAGCAGGTGCTCGACAATCTCGACTTCATCGCAAAGAACGTCCCGCAACTGAAGTACATTCAAATTGACGATGGCTATCAACCGGCGATGGGTGATTGGCTGGAAACAGGAGCAGCGTTCGGCGGAGATGTTCAGGGAGTGCTGAAGCAGACTCGCGCGCGCGGGTTCGAACCGGCAATCTGGGTCGCGCCGTTTGTGGCTGAAGAGAAGTCGCACTTATTTACACAGCACGCGGATTGGTTTGTGAAGGACGCCGAAGGGAAACCGCTACGCTCAGATCGTGTCACGTTTGGCGGATGGCGTCGTGGTCCCTGGTATGCACTCGACGGGACTCACCCGGAAGCACAGAAGCATCTGGAGATGATTTTTCGCACCATGCGAAAGGAATGGGGTTGCACGTATTTCAAGCTTGACGCAAATTTCTGGGGCGCGATTCACGGCGGGCACTTTCATGATCCGCGCGCCACGCGAATCGAAGCCTATCGGCGCGGGATGCGCGCGATTCTGCGCGGCGCCCGTGATGGTTTCATTCTCGGCTGCAATCATCCGCTCTGGCCTTCGCTCGGATTGATTCATGGCTCGCGCAGCTCAAACGACATTAAGCGCTCGTGGGACCGTATCAAGACCACGGCGCGTCAGAACCTGAGTCGCAACTGGCAGAATGGCCGCTTGTGGTGGAACGATCCCGATGCGGTTTGCCTGGTGGGCGATCTGCCTTTGACCGAGTTTCGGTTTCATGCGACGGCGATCTACGCGTCCGGGGGAATGGTTTTGTCGGGCGACGATCTAACAAAGATTTCGCCGGAGCGTCTGGAAATGTTACGGAAGCTTTTGCCGCCGACGGGCGTGGCCGCACAGTTTGAAGATGACTCAATGAACGTCGGCAGCGTCACGCTCGCGAGCGCGCGAATGATTTGCTGTTTCAACTGGGGCGAGGAGGATCGCTCGTTCCGATTCAAGCTGACCGGGCTGAGCGATGTAGCCGATTACTGGACGGGTGAAAAGTTCGGGAAACGTGAAGGCTGGTTCACAGTCAATAACGTGTCTCCGCACACGGCCGTAATGCTCAAGGTCACGTAATGAAATTCAATCGACAGCTGTTTGGCTGGAAGCGATGGGACGATCCACTAAGTAACACGAAATAACTCGAACAAAGAGACGGCCATTTCGTGCGGGTTAGTGAGTTGTTGGTGTGATTTCGTGGATCGCGTTCTTGCGTTGCGCTGCTACAGGATCACGCTCCTACGACGCTGGACAACAGACTTGTTGAGGCAATTCTAGACGAAGTTGAGAGGCCGACATGAAATCTCGCCTCCAAAGTACCAGCTTGTGCAACACCTCTCTGTCGCCCGCTAAAGCGGGCTTGATGACTATGTTGGATCGCCAACCCAGGGCTCCGCTCTCTTCGCTCGCTCCACCCTGGGCTAAATTCTTTCGCCTGCTTCGCAGGCTTGTTGAGAGCTTCCTCCCTAACAGCGCTAAGTTCACAACTATCTCGGTAATGATCCTGCTCGCGTCCCTGCCAATCATTGCCCAACGCATAACTTTCGATGTCGCGATATTTGATCGAGCGCGCATTCTGAAAGCAGCGAATGAATATTTGTCCGATCCACCGATAACCATTACGGCTTCGCATAGCCCGCGCAGCGCCGGCGGTATGCACGACTTTTTTTCCGAAGGCGATTACTGGTGGCCGGATCCACAGAACCCAGGCGGCCCTTATATTCAGCGCGACGGAATGTCGAATCCCGATAACTTCGTCGAGCATCGCCGCGCGCTGATGCGTCTGAGCGTGCAGGTTCCAACCCTGAGCGCGGCCTGGTTGATAACGAAAGATCAGCGCTATGCGAAACATGCAGCGCAGCATCTGCGAGCCTGGTTTCTGGATCCTTCGACGCGGATGAATCCAAACCTGCAATCCGCGCAGGCAATCCACGGGCGCTTTGCCGGACGCGGGATTGGCATCATTGACACGATTCATCTGGTGGAAGTAGCGCGCGCGATCGAAGTCCTCGAACGGTCGAAAGCGCTATCGGGAAACGAACTCACCGGCATCAAGCACTGGTTCACCGAGTACCTGCAATGGATGACTACCAGCAAGAACGGAATCGAAGAACGCGAAGCCAAAAACAACCACGGCACCTGTTGGGTGATGCAGGTCGCAGCCTTCGCCCATCTGGTCGGCGACGAAAAACTGCTTGCCTACTGTCGCGATCGCTTCAAGACTGTAATAGTGCCCAATCAGATCGCGGCTGATGGCAGCTTTCCGCAGGAGTTGCGACGCACCAAGCCTTACGGCTATTCGCTTTTCAATCTGGAAGCAATGGCCACAGTCTGTCAGATTCTTTCGACTCCGGCCGACAACCTGTGGACGTTTGAGTCGCCGGATGGTCGCAGCCTGCGACAAGCGATGGAGTACATGGCGCCGTTCATTCGTGACAAGAAAGCCTGGCCGTTGAAGGCCGACGTGATGTATGACAGCGAATGGCCCATGCGTCAGAGCAGTTTGTTATTCGCGGAGCCTGGCTTTTGGTCGAGCTGATTATCTTGAGTTATGGAAAAAGCTGCCGGCTGATTCCCGGGTTGAGGAAGTGGTTCGTAATTTCTTTGTCCGTCAGCCTGTGTTGTGGGTATAGTCCGACGGTGGCCCAGACTTCGGCTTGTGCCACTTGAGAGCTTCTGGGCGCCGCGGAACGGCGACGGAGCGACTTACTGAAGAGAGCCCCGAAGGAATGAAGATTAAAGAGACGGAGCACCAGGCAGGGCTCGAGAAATGACCAACCCCGCAGAGTTAAGCGAGGCCTTTCAGAAATCGTTTGGCGACCGGCCGAGCATTTACCGCGCGCCAGGCAGAGTGAACCTAATTGGCGAGCACACGGATTATAACGAAGGGTTCGTGATGCCGGCGGCGATCGATTTTTCGACCTGGGTAGCGATTGCGCCGCGTATTGATCGTCGGATTGTCGTTCGCTCAGAGAATTTCTTGGAAACAGTAGAACTCGATCTGGATAACCCGCCGGAACGCGGTCGTGGCCACTGGAGCGACTATCCGTTCGGCGTGGCCGTAAAGTTGGAGCAAGCGAGCCAACGCCTGTCGGGCGCGAACATCATGGTGCGCGGCGAAGTTCCAATCGGTTCCGGGCTAAGTTCGTCCGCAGCCATCGAAGTGGCGATCGGATTCGCATTGCTCGATAGCTCCAACGCAAACATTGATCGATTTGAGTTGGCTAAGCTTTGTCAGCGCGCCGAGAATGAATTTGTTGGTATGCGTTGCGGTTTGATGGATCAGTTTATCTCGTGCTTTGGAAAAGCGGACCACGCGGTGATGCTCGATTGCCGCCTATTGGATTACAAACTGCTGGCGCTGCCAACGAACGTGAAGCTGATCGTCTGCAACACGATGGTCAAGCATGAGCTGGCTGGCAGCGAATACAACGCGCGCCGCGCCGAGTGCGAAGAGGGTGTGCGCCTACTCCGGCGACAGTTGCCCGACATTAAATCGCTGCGCGACGTAACGATCGATGATCTGGAACGATTTGGCGGCCAGGTTCCCGACCTGATCAGTAAGCGCTGCCGGCATGTTGTCAGCGAGAACGCGCGCGTAGTCGCGGCGGCATCGGCGCTGGAGAGTGAAGACTTATCAGCCTTCGGTCAGTTGATGCGCGAGACGCATCGCAGCCTGCGTGATGATTACGAAGTTA
>JBGPWS010000223.1:0-7816 GCA_041492345.1 Pyrinomonadaceae bacterium
AGAAAATTTCGGCCGGCCGACGAGACAATCGCGCTGCGAAATCTGTCCATTTTCCCACGTGCTTCGTAGTCGCTCTCGATCTTTTCTCGCAGCGCATCGAGAATGCGCGGCACGGCGATAACAACGGAGATTCGCTCGCGTTTGACCGTGTCCACGATCTGTGATGGGCTCAGAGACTCTTGAAAGAAAACCTGGCCACCAAGCAATTGCGGCACGAAGACGCCCATGAATTGTCCGAAGACATGGCTCAGCGGCAGTAGATTGAGAAAACGAACGGGGTGAACCAGGCGCTCCCATTTCAGATACAGCTTAATCTCCCGCTCGAGCGGCGTCAGATTCGCCATGAGATTGCGGTGAGTAATGAGAACGCCTTTAGGCTCAGCCGTCGTTCCGGATGTAAAGACGATCTCTACGGTATCTTCGAAACCGATGTCTGTTATGGAATAGGGTTTTGCTGAATGATGCGCGATCTGCGAGGTCAGTTCGCCAAGCTCGATCACAGGCAGTGTTTGTTCGACTAATCCGGAAGTCGTCGTGTCGCAGAGCGCCAGCTTTGCCCCAACCTGCTCTTGAACTCGCTTAACGAATCCAGGCGCACTCTGAAGATCAAGGGGCACCGCAATCACTCCGCGAAGAAGACATCCAAGGAAGGCTGAAACCCACTCGGGACTGTTCCTGGCCCAGAGCAAAACGCGATCGCCTTTTTCGATCCCGCGCGCTTCCAGTTCCCTGGCAAACCGCAGTGCAGTCCTTGCAATCTGACTGTATGACCAGCGCTTGACTCTTAGTCCGTGCGTGTGCGCGAACGCAGTCTCATTGCCGCGTGACAGAAAATCGTCGAGGTAACTGGCGACGGTTGTGCGCATCAATCCTGAATCCAGAGAAGTGGGCTACTATCTTAATGGTAGAGCGATCCGGAGCCTACTTCAATTCAGCTCCGGGTGCGCAGCGCACAAGAATCCATGATTAATCAAGATACTCTTATTGACGGAGTGCGCGTGAGCGCGTGGAGCCACTACGCAACCCCAGTGAGGTTTTTGCATTCCATTTTCCTAAGTCCCTCGTCCTCGCAGCAGGGTAGATCCGTGACTTTGCGGCCGACTGCGTACATTTCGCTGGCGGGTTCCCGAACCTTAATCAGTTCAACGGCAACTTCCAAAACGGAGAGATGGTCAAGGCCTTCATTAGCTCAATCGAATATCGACAGCGCCTTGGACCCTGGTATGAGCAGTCATATTGCATCTTCAGCCTGTTAACCTGACAATACCCTTTGCGCGGCGAAACGGTGATCCTCGACGAAGCTGAAAAGTGGGGCGCCGATCTCATTGTGCTGGAAGAAAGATGCCGGAGAAACGATTTTCCAAAACGTTTCGTTTCGTTTTGATCCTGGTCTTGGCTCTCGCGGCCAGTTTTCTCATCTATTGGCTCCTAATCCGCCAGCCTCCGATTCCGCACAACGTCATCGCGTTGAGTGGCCGGATCGAAGGGGACGATTCAACTATCAGCGCCAAGACTTCCGGCCGCATCCGCGAGATACGAGTACGCGAAGGCGACAGTGTCAAGACTGGAGATGTGATTGCCTTGCTCGACGACGAGCAAGCGGTCGCGCGCGAACAGCAATCGCAATCGGCGGCTCGGGAGGCGGAAACGCGAATCACGCACTCGCAAGAACAGATCGGGGTATTGAGGGAGCAGCTCAAGCAAGCGAGCATAACTGTGGAACAAGCGAAGCTGGACGCGGAAGGGCGCGTCCGTCAGGCTGAAGCACAGGTTGCGTCCGCGGAAGCCAATCTTTCGCAAGCGCAAGCCGGGTACGAACAAGCTCTCTATGATGCAGAAACGTTCAGCCGGCTCGCGAACTCTGGCGACGTTTCGGAACGTCAGGGTAAACAGGCCCGCACAACTGCCGAGGCTCAGGCGGCCGTCGTTGAGTCGGCAAAGAAACAGGTGGCGGCGGCACGCGGAGCGCTTACCGCCTCGCGCGCAAACCTCAAGAATCCGTCGATACGGTCGTCTCAAGCCGCCGCGATTGATAAGCAGATTGCCCAGGCTCAGTCTGACGTCGCGGCGGCACACGCCGCCGCCGACCGCGCGCGAGCGCAGCTGAAAGAGTCACAAGCCAACCGCGCCGATCTAACTGTAGTCGCGCCATTCGAAGGCACGATTGCGACGCGCACAGCCGAGCCGGGAGAAGTGGTCCAGGCCGGAACTGCGATCGTGACCATGCTCGATCTCAGCAAGGTTTACTTGCGCGGATTCGTTCCTGAGGGCGACATCGGCCGCGTCAAGCTGGGCCAACCGGCCCGCGTCTATCTCGACTCAGATCCCAAGCATCCCATCGACGCTTTGATTTCGCGCATCGACCCCGAAGCGTCGTTCACCCCAGAAAACACTTACTTCCGCGACGAGCGTGTCAAGCAAGTCGTCGGCGTCAAACTACTGATCAAGAATCCAACCGGGTCGGCAAAACCAGGCATGCCGGCGGATGGCGAGATTCTAGTAGAGGGTGACACTTGGCCGAAAGACACGGGACGACGATGACAACGGGGACCTTTGTCGGCGCTAGTGGCGTGGTGCCAGTGCCACCGCTTTCATTTCTGGAATCGCCCACACCGGCCATTCGCGTTCGCGGTCTGCGCAAAGTTTACGGTCCAATCGAAGCCGTGCGCGGCATCGATCTCGACGTGCAGGCCGGCGAGATATTCGGTCTGATTGGTCCGGACGGTGCGGGCAAGACCTCGTGCTTTCAAATTCTCGGCGGGGTCATGCAACCTACCGCGGGTGAAGCGATCATGCTGGGCAAATCGGCGCGCGAGGCGCGCTCCTATGTCGGTTATCTAACTCAGGTGTTCAGTCTCTATCACGATCTCAGCGTGGCGGAGAATCTGCGTTACATGGGCGAGTTGCGGCGTTTGTCTAATGAACAGATCGAGCGGCGCGGGCAGCGTTACCTCGAAATGTTCGGCTTGGATAGATTCACCTACCGACTCGCAGGAAAACTGAGCGGCGGCATGAAACAAAAGCTCTCACTCGCGTGCGCGCTAATCATCGAACCGAAGATCCTGCTGCTCGATGAACCGACCACCGGCGTCGATCCCGTCTCGCGTCGCGAATTTTGGGATGCGCTGGCAAATCTTTCGAGCGAGGGAATCACGATCGTTATCGCCACGCCTTATCTTGATGAAGCCGAGCGTTGTACCCGCGTCGCGTTAATGCACGAAGGCCGCATTCATCAAACCGGCACGCCGCGTGAGTTGCGCGACCATCTCGGTTTACAGCGACTGGTGGTGCACGCGTCCCAACTGAGCCGCGCTGAAGATTTGCTTGACTTGACCGAGGGCATCGCCGATGCGCAGCGCTTTGGCGATCGACTGGATGTCATGGTGAAAGACCCGAGCGCCGGCGAGAAGCTAACTCGCGAGACATTGAGCAAAGCCGGAATTGAAATTGAAAAGATCGTGGTTGCGGCGCCCACGTTGGAGAATACTTTTGTCGCGCTGCTGCGCCATCTCGAAGATGAGATCAGGGCATCGCCGTTTCCCGCCCAGCGCGAATTTCAAAAGCGCCCACCCGATGCAAATGCGATTGGCGCGCGGAATCTGACTAAGAGCTTCGGTGACTTTAACGCCGTGAAAAACGTAAGCCTCGAAGTCAAGTACGGCGAAATTTACGGTTTGCTTGGAGCAAATGGCGCGGGCAAGACTACCACCATCAAGATGCTTTGCGGCTTACTCGAACCCACAAGCGGTGAGGCCGAGTTGGCCGGTGAAACCGGCTCGCTGCGGTCCAGATTTGTGCGGCAGCGCGTCGGTTACATGTCGCAGAAGTTTTCTCTCTACGACGATTTGACGATTGACGAGAATCTCGATTTCTTTGCCGGCGTCTATCAAGTGCCTCTCGCGGAGCGCGCCGAGAAAAAGCGTTGGGTGTTGTCGTTTTCCGGGCTGCAAGGCCGCGGCGATCAAATGACCGGCAGCCTTCCGGGGGGCTGGAAGCAACGCGTCGCGTTCGGCGCCGCGGTGATGCATGAGCCGAGCGTAGTCTTTCTCGATGAACCAACTTCCGGAGTTGACCCGCTTGCCCGGCGCGCCTTCTGGAAGATGATCAATAGCTTCGCCGATCGGGGAATGGCGATTCTGGTTACGACGCATTATCTTGAAGAAGCTGAGCAGTGCAATCGTTTGGGCTTGCTGGTCTCTGGCGAATTGGTGTCCCAGGGAACGCCGTCTGGATTGAAAGCCGCTCAGAAAGGGCGTCTGCTCGAGTTCATTACTGATGCTCCGCAACGCGCCAACAACCTGCTCAAAGACGCGTTGGATCACTGGCGCGTCTCGCTCTTTGGAGACCGTCTGCACGTCGTTGTCGACGAAAATCCGGAGGCGGGAATCAAGCGCATCACCGAACTCTTGCGATCAGCGAACATCCGAGTAAGTCGCGCTTACGAAGAAGCATTTTCATTGGAAGACGTTTTTATTGCCGAGGTCGCACGAGCGCGAGAGCAAGGTAAGGTGAGTAGCGAAGATTGATCGGAGACAGGATTCATTTTCCATTTGGCATTTTTCATCTGCCATTTGCCGATTTATATCGCGTTGTTTCGTGTGCTTTCGTGGATCGTGCCCTGGGCTGAGAAAAGAAAAACGATCCACGAAATCACACGAACGGACACGAAGCACAATGGCAGAATGGAAAATGACAAATCGAGAATGACGATGTTCCGCAGGAAGGACACCACACATGAAACGCATTCTGGCCCAGGTGCGGAAGGAACTCACGCAGTTGCGGCGCGACCGGCTGACACTCGCCCTCGCGCTGGTCTTGCCCGTGTTGCTTTTGCTGCTGCTGAGTAAGGCAACATCGTTGTCGGTGAAAGATATTCCCGTGGTGGTGCAGGACCTCGACAAGACGCCCATGTCGCGGCGCTACATCGAAGCTGTCAACGGTTCGCTTTCGTTTAAACTCAGTGCACTGCCTCCGAACATGTCGCCTGAGCACGTGCTTGCCCAGAACCAGGCGCGAGCAGCATTGATCATTCCGCCGCAGTTCGAGCGCGAGCTCGAGCGCGGACAGAATGCAGAGGTGCAATGGCTGATTGATGGTACGGACGCTAATACCGCTAACGTCATGCGCGGCAAAGCTGCGGCCATAACTCAGGCCTTCAGCGCCCAGCTTCAACCCGCGACAATGCAACCAGCGATCAAACCGGTGGTCCGTTATTGGTTCAATCCTGGCCGCGAAGATCTCAAGTACTTTGGGCCGGGTGTGCTGGCGTTTGGCATGGCGCTATTCCCGCCGCTGCTCGCGGCGCTGGCGCTCTCGCGCGAGGGCGAACTGAAGACGATCCTGCAAGTCTATGTTTCCAGCATCACGGCGCTCGAGTACTTGCTTGGAAAAGTTATTGCTTACACGCTCGTGGCCTGGGCTGAATGGATAGCCGGGATGATTGTTTTGTTCGCAGTTTTCGGACTCAAACTGGTGGGCGACCCGACGCCGCTGCTGGTCACTACGTTTTTCTATCTGCTATGCACCGTCTGTTTCGGAACAATGTTGGGCGCCTCGATTCCAAATCAAGCGGCGGCGATTCAAGCGACGCAGCTCGGCGGTTTCCTGACGTCGTTTTTGCTTGCCGGCTACATCTTTCCCGTGGAAAACATTCCGCAGCCGCTGCGGTTTTTGTCGAACTTCGTGCCGATGCGTTATTACCTGGAAGTAATCCGCGACGCGTTTCTTCGCGGCGGCGGCTGGCCTGGCGTTTGGCACGCGCCGCTCGCGCTGGCCCTGCTGGCCACATTTTTCTTCTCGTTTGCGTGGTGGGCGATGAAAGACATGCAGGTGAAAGCGTGAGCATTTTCTATTTCTCATTTTTCATCTGCTACTTGGTGAATTTACTTAGTGTTGCTTCGTGTCACTTCGTGGATCGTTCGCTTGGCTGAGAAATGAAGAACGATCCACGAAATCACACGAATGGAGACGAAGAAGAATGACGAATAAAAGTGGAAAATGATTTTTTAATAGCATGAGACCACTCAACCGAATCCGGAATCTACGTCTCTGGTCGCTCTTCGTCAAAGAGTTTCACCAGATCAGGCGTAATCGTCGCCTGGTCGTATTGCTGATCATTCCGCCAACGCTGAACATCATTCTGTTTGGACTGGCGTTGAATCCGACTTTCGAGAATCTGCGCCTGGGCGTAGTTGACTACAGCCGCACGCCAGAGAGCCGCGAATTAGTTTCAGCTTTCACAGAAGGCTTGGTGTTTCAGACCAAAGCGTACTACGCATCGCCCGCCGAGTTGGGCCAGGCCATCAGCAGAAGCGAGCTTGACGCCGGCCTCGTGGTGCCACGCGATTTTGCGGAGAAACGCGCGCGCCGCCAAACAGTGGAAGTACAGTTACTGGTGGACGCAGTTAATGCCAACACTGCAACGATTGCCGGTGGTTATGCCGCGCGCATCATCGCTAGCCTCAATCAAAAGATTTCCTTGTCTCAACCGCCGCAACCACCGCAGTCAACCGGCAACACGTCGGACGCACCGGGCGTTTCAGTGATGACAAACGCGGCGGTGCGTGCAACGGTGAGGCCGCGTTTGACGCTGCTCTACAATCCCGGCCTGAAGAGTTCCTGGTTCATCACGACCGGCATGATCGGTCTGCTGTTGGTGCTGCAAGGGTCGGTCGTCTCCTCGGCGTCGCTGGTCCGCGAAAAAGAGATCGGCACCGTCGAACAACTGCTGATGACGCCCGCTGAGAGTTCTGAGATCATCATTGCCAAAGTTGCGCCGCTATTTCTGTTGCTGGCTATCGACATCGGCCTGGCGCTCGGCATGGCGCGGCTGGTTTTCGGCGTGCCGGTGCGCGGCAGTTTGCTGTTGTTCTTTCTTTCGGCTTCGCTGTGCGTTCTGTGCGGCATCGGTCTGGGAATGATGATCGCCACATTCACGCGCACGCAACAACAGGCGCAACTGATGGGTTTCTTCACCAACCCGCCGCTGGCGCTTCTTTCGGGCGCCACCACGCCGATTGAGGCGATGCCGGCCTGGTTGCAGCCGGTGACAGCGCTCAACCCGGTCAAGCACTTTGCGATCATCTCTCGCGGCATCCTCCTCAAAGGCAGCGGCGTTGACGTGCTCTATCCGCAACTGCTGGCCCTGACCGCAATTGCCCTGGTGATGGTTTCGATAAGCGCGTGGCGGTTTCGCAAACAACTCGGCTAGGACTGTCCCTACCAAGACGTTCCGATGGACTTTGATCGCTCAGCCCGCTAGTCTAGGGCACCACATGGAGCCTCTGGAAAAACTAGAGCTTTTCTCGCGAACATTCGAGAACAGGTTCATATTCAATCTGTTTGATGTGCTCTTGTGCGGGATTATCGTCCTGGTGATCCTGAGGGCATGGCGTGCGCAGACGAAGACCATTCCCGTCCGAAATCAGCTCCTACTTCTTCTTGCATTTTCCTCCTTGGGCGCATCTTTCGCCACGAAGGCACTTTCTTCCGGTGCTTTTATTTTCTTTCGGTACCGCTTACCAGTAGCATCCTTCGAATCAGTGTTTCACATGTTTCAGGCGGGTGCGTGGCTACTGTTGGCGGCCAGCGCATATCCATCTCGAAGGCTTCGCCAGTCAAGAGCACCAATACCCGGTCAATTGTTTCTCTTTTTTTTGCTGCTCTCGCTTCCCGCTTTGCTCATTCTGTCCGGTTCGCTCGGCAATCTCACTCCGAAACTAATGATGTTTTTGGATTTGGCGAACATGATTCTGATAGCCTTCACTTTTGTTCATGTTTATCGCAGCCCCCTCGGCGGCCGGCGCTATGCTGCAGG
>JBGPWS010000331.1:0-5029 GCA_041492345.1 Pyrinomonadaceae bacterium
AACCGTTGAGGTCGAGGGCGGTGAAAAGCCCGCCGAACCCGCCGCCGATGATTAGAATTTTGGCGTTGTTTTGTGTCATAGCTCGTAGACTTAGGTCCCTGCGGTTTGAGCGGCAAATCTTACCAGACAAAGTTTACCGGCGCACGGCGCATGCGAAAGGGCCCGGCTGGACAGCGGCGCGAGCAAAGTGTTAAGTTCTGGGTTGTAATTTCAAGTTTTTGCGGTTCGTCGTTGTCGTGACAGGGCTTACTGCGGTCTAGGAGGGCCATCTTTAGCAGTGTTAGCAAGAGAAGCGAAAGAAAAAATTGTGACCGACTTTCGGGCACACCAGACGGATACGGGTTCGGCCCCGGTTCAAATTGCGCTGTTAAGCCAGCGAATCAACGAACTTACCGAGCATTTCAAGATCCACAAGAAGGACAATCATTCGCGCCGAGGCCTGTTGAAGATGGTCTCGCAGCGACGGAGTTTGCTCGATTATTTGAAGCAGACGGACATTCAGCGCTACCACGAAGTCGTGGGTCGACTGGGATTGCGCCGTTAGGTTTCCATCGATCAATTGTTGGACGAAAAATAGAACAAATCAAAGCAAACGAGAGAATCTTCGAGTCTCTGATTTAGAAAAAGCACGCGTCTATCGAAGAGCTTGTGCCCGAGCCGAACGTGACGGCGATATAGGGAGCCAGGCGACGCGTGCGACCTTACAAAATCCGAAGGCGGCAAGAGCTTCACGACCAGGCTCTGCCGCCTTCTCTTTTTTTGGAGTGCGCTGACTTGTCAGCGCTTTTAGAAAGCGGCGACAAGTCGCCGCACTCCATATAACTCAACCCAAAGCGCAGCGGATGAGACGTTGCGCGCCTGCCCCAGCGGCGGGCGTCGTCAGAAGGAGACGAACGAAAATGACAGTTAAGAAGTATCTCAAGGAATCAATTCGAGTAGGTGATCGCGATCTCACCGTGGAAGTTGGTCGGGTGGCCAAACAGGCAGACGGATCCTGTGTGATCCGTTACGGCGACACGATGGTTTTGTGCGCCGCAGTCGGCGCCTCAACAACGCGCGAAGGCATCGACTTTTTCCCGCTCACGGTTGAATATCGGGAAGCGAACTATGCGGCCGGGCGCATCCCGGGAAATTATTTTCGCCGTGAAGGTCGCCCCACGGAAACGGAAGTGCTGACTTGCCGCATGATCGATCGGCCCTGCCGTCCGTTATTCACTGCGGGTTATCGCAATGAAACCCAGGTGATAGCGTCGGTAATCTCGGCCGACCCGGATAACAATCCCGACGTGGTGGCGATCACGGGAGCGTCTTGTGCGCTGTATCTTTCGGATATTCCGTTCACCACTCCGATCGCCGGCGCGCGCATTGGTTTGATAGACGGCCGCTACATTGTTAATCCGACTTACGACGAAATCCGCGAATCGAAGCTGAATCTGATTGTCGCTGGGACGGAAGAAGCGATCGTGATGGTCGAGGCCGGCGCTCAGGAAGTGTCCGAGGCGATCATGGTCGAGGCGTTGATGCTTGCGCATAAAGAGATCAATCGGCTTTGTCGCTGGCAGAAAGAACTCTATAAAGCTTTGGAGATTCAGAAGCGACCGGTCGAGCCGCCCGTGATAAACGAAGAAATGATTGCCGAGATCGAGAGCAACTATGCCGAGCGCTTGCGGGCCGCGCTCGACACCTCAGGCCAGGAAAAGCGGGCGAGTTATGCCGCGATCGATGCTTTGAAGAAAGAAGTGGTCGAGGGCTATCCCGAGGACCAGCCGGAGTTGCGCGCGATGGCCAAAAAGGCCTTCGACCATCTCAAGGAAAAGATTTTCCGCGACGATATACTGAACCACCGCCGCCGTCCCGATGGCAGGCGTTTTTCCGAAATTCGACCCATTACCTGCGAAGTTGGTTGGTTGCCGCGCACCCACGGCTCGGCACTGTTTACGCGTGGGGAGACGCAGGCTTTGGTTACCGCTACGCTCGGCACCAAAGAAGACGAGCAGTTCATGGACGATCTCGAGAAGGGCGAGGTCAAACGTCGCTTTCTGCTGCATTACAACTTCCCCCATTATTCGGTCGGAGAAGTTGGCCGCTTTGGTTCATCCTCCCGTCGCGAGATCGGGCATGGCGCGTTGGCACGGCGGGCCCTTGAGCCCGCGCTGCCTGACGACACAGTGTTTCCGTACACCCTTCGTATCGTGTCCGACATTACCGAATCGAACGGTTCATCTTCGATGGCCACTGTGTGCGGGGGAACGTTGGCGATGATGGATGCCGGTGTGCCGTTGAAAGCTCCGGTCGGAGGCGTCGCGATGGGCCTGGTGATGGAAGGAAACAAGTACGCAATCCTGACAGACATCGCCGGCGCTGAAGATCACTACGGCGACATGGATTTCAAAGTTGCCGGCACGGCCGAGGGAATTACCGCGCTCCAGATGGACATCAAGATCGCCGGTGTCAATTCACAGATCATGGCCGAAGCTCTTGAGCAGGCCAAGAAGGGACGCCTGTACATTCTGAACGCGATGCAACAGGCGCTGGCCGAACCACGCGCAGAGATTTCATCTTTGGCGCCGAGAATCATCAAGATTAAGATCAATCCTGATAAGATTCGCGACGTCATTGGACCAGGCGGAAAGGTAATTCGTGCTCTGGTGGAAGAGACTGGCGCGAAGATCGACGTGGAGGACGACGGCACGGTTTCGATTGCGACCGCCGACAGCGCCGCGGCTGAGGCGGCCGTCGCCCGAATTCGGGCCATTACGGCGGAAGCCGAAGTAGGTCAAACCTATGTCGGTACGGTGAACCGAATCGTGGACTTCGGGGCGTTCGTCGAAATCTTTCCCGGCACTGACGGACTGCTTCACATCTCAGAAATCGCCGACCGCCGCATCCGCGACGTGCGTGACGAGCTGCGTGAGGGCCAGCAGATCATGGTCAAATGCATCGGCAAAGACGGCAACAAAATTAAGTTGTCCCGGAAGGCCGTGCTGAAGGACGAAAACCACCAGGGCGGCGAAGCCCCGAGTGCTGAAGAAGAAAACTAAGACGCAACTGAAGCGGGCGGCTCTGGCGAAACGCCCCGCCCGCTTCTCTAAACCCGCCTTTAGATTGGGTTAGATCCTTTCCTGAAACTGGAAGACCCCCAGCATTAGCTCTGTTTCCCTAACAGGTAAAACAAGCCCACAAGGGTTTTGCAGGCTTGGACCCACGGCAGGCTGTCTCCGCTGTGTCTCTGCAATCGAATAAATTCTAAGTTTGGGACGCATTAATGAAGGGTCAAAGCGCCGTTTGGAAAGTCTTGAGGAGGGAGTTCCTAACCAGATGAGAACTCGAGTTTTTCGACCTATTGCGACGTTTATCAGCTTGTTGCTGTTGGTGGCTGTCCCCGCACAAGCCAGTCCAATCAAGTTTGCAGACGTCGTGAACGTAATGGGCGACCTGCAAAACGGTGGCCAACTGCAGCGCATTCGGCTGCGGGCAGTCGTGCAAGATCCGAGCGTATCGGGTACCACGACTACCGCGTCGAAGTCTTCAGCTGCCCTGGTTGCTCCTGCCGCTGAAGGCGATGCACAATTGGCGTCGTCGTCGCTGGTTTCCGGAACTGAGGCACTTGCGCCGACGCTCATATCGGGAACCGAAGTCGCTCCCCAACAGCCCCAGGGCGACGTTCAAGTGTTCGAGCAGGACAACGTCGACGGTACGATTTGCGACTGCGGCGAGATTCCACCGGTAGGCGGCGGTTTCCCCAAGTGGCCGTTCCTGGCCCTGATTCCGCTAATCTGCGTGACGGGCGTTTGTTCTCATCACGGAAACAAGATTCCGCCGCCTCCCACCACTCCGACTCCGCCTATACCTGAGCCAGCGTCGTTGTTACTATTCGGTTCCGGAATCGTGGCTCTGAGCGCAGGCGCACGGCGCCGTTACGCGAAGAAGCGCGCCAGCAAACAAGCAGCAGCCACGACGGAGGTGTAACGATGAACAAGAAAACATTCATGGTTGCCATGCGCCCAAACTCAGCCGTCATCAAAGCCGCGGTCACGATCATGATCGCACTGACCTTCGGTCTGGCGTGCACTTCGACTACTGCCTATGCCAAGAAGAAAAAGGTGAAGTACGGCACGATCGAGATCACGACCAACCCTGGCGGATTTCCTTTGCATATCGATGGGAAGCCGGAAGGCGACACCTCGACGACGGCTCGCGTGATCGAGCTCGAGCCCGGCCATCACAACTTAGAAATCTCGCTGCCTAACGGCGGACGTTGGGTGCGAGACTTTGACGTCGAACAGGGTCGCAAGCTGTGCGTCAATCTTAACTATCATCCGAAGAAGATCACCATCGCCAAGTCTCCATGCCCCTATCCGGTCAATATCTCAGCGCCGGTAAGCGTTAATGACGGCGACTTGATCACGTTCACGTCTGATGTCGCGTACGGCGGCTCAGGGTCTCTTAATTACACGTGGACGGTTTCGCCATCTGAAGCCAGAATTGTCAGCGGCGCCGGCACTGCTACGATCACGGTGGATTCCACCGGTCTGGGCAGCCAGCGCGTAACTGCAACGCTGGTGGTCGACGATGGTTCGGGCGATGCGATGTGCCGCCAGCGGGCCCAGGCTTCAACCGATATCATCAACAAGAAGCCACCTGTGCCTGAGTGCAAGCCATTCGACCAGTTTCAATCAGTGGCCTTTGACGATGACAAGGCGCGTTTGGACAACCTGGCAATTGAATTACAGAGCGCTCCTGACGCGCAGGCTTACATCATCATCTACGCGGGCCGGACCAGTCGTGCAGGCCAGGCAGAGATGCTGGGCAAGCGCACGATGGACTATCTCGTGAATCAGCGTGGGGTGGATGCACGCCGGATCACCATCATCAATGGTGGGTATCGCGATACCGACTTCATCGAAATCTCGATCTGTCCGCCGGGAGCTAAGCCTCCGCAGCCGACGCCGACCGTACAACCGGGCGACGTGCAGCCTGCGCAGGAACGCACTCGGCCCAGAAAACCCCGTCGTCGTGGCGATGACTA
>JBGPWS010000072.1:0-14722 GCA_041492345.1 Pyrinomonadaceae bacterium
CGCTTGCCGCCGCACTCCAAAGGAATTTCGCTAATCTATCGTAATCGGGAACGGCAAGAAGCAAAGCGCAAAGACAATCAGCGTGATGATGCCGACGGCGACGCGCATCGCGCCCAGCGGCTCCATCTGTTCGGGCTGCGGATGGCGTACGCCCAGCATCACCGCCAGCAGCACTACATAGAGAAACCCGCTGGGGCTGCCATGCCACAGCCACCCTAAGACTGAGAGCGCGACCATCGTTACAAAGGCCACCCGTCCAATCCATCGATGCGCAAACTGACCGAACGCGGCGAACGTCCCATGCCCGCCGTCGAGCTGGCCCACCGGCATCAGATTCAAGGCCGTGACGAGCAAGCCAACCCAGGCGGCAAGGTAAAAGGAGTTTGCGGTAGAGTTGTCCAGATCGATCTTGAACGCACGCGCGATCAAACGAAACAGCAACGGATCGTTGAAGGTAATTCCCCCGCCCCCGCCACTCGTCTCACCGGCAATCAAGGGAACATGATGAAGTGTTAACACTCCGGCGAAAGCGATTGGAATAATCACGATGAACCCTGCCAGAGGTCCGGCCAGGCCAATATCAAACAGAGCGCGGCGCGAGGGCACGGGCGACTTCATCTTGATGAATGCGCCAAACGTGCCGGGCAACAATCCGGGCGGCTGGGGAATGAAGAACGGCAACGTGGCATCGACGCCGTAGTAACGACAAAAAAAGTAATGGCCGAATTCATGTGCGGTCAGGATTGCCAGCAGGGAAGCCGAAAACTTGAGTCCCGGCGCCAGTAGCGCCGGATGAGTGAGCGCCTGCCAGGCGAGCGCGCTGATGCCCCTGAGGTAGTACCAGGGGATCAGTAGCACAGAGCCGGCCACACCGCCGCTCTGGGCCGGGGAACCGCCACCTGTGTCGACCTCCGCACCGGCTAGCCACACAATTCCCGAAATGGTCGTCGTGATGGCCGTGGCGACAAACAAAGCAAGGTGCAAGAGCCACTGGCGGGCTGTCGGTTTGGCGGCGTGACGCTCTCTGCTCGGGCTCAGATCTGCGCCTGACGTCCTCATGTCGGTTAGTTCGGACATTAAGTGATGCTGAGAGTCAATGAAGTCGGCAACACTGACTGTGCCGTAGGCACAGGATGTCTATGGTCTCGCGGCTTTCTGAAAACTCAACCCGCGGGAGTGAAAGCAACTCTTCCACTCCCGCGGGTAATCTATGTCAATCAAATTTTGTCTATAAACATTTTGCGCCTAACGGCGCTTAGGGTCCTTTGATGGCACAAGAAACAGTCCGCAGCTACTCGGGATTGGTGAAACTCAATTTTCCATAACTCATTCCATCGGAGCGCCGTCGCCGTGAGCTTGCAGTTCCTTACCCGGTTTGAAGCGAATCGTCTTACCCGAAGGGATCGCGACTTCTTCGCCCGTGCGCGGGTTGCGACCGACGCCACGCTTGCGTGGTTTGACAATAAAGACACCAAAACCGCGCAGTTCGATGCGGTCGCCGCGGGACAGCGCTTCCTTCATCGAATGAAACAGCGCATCGACGGCCTGTTCAGCTTTCAACTTGGGGATGCCGGTTTGATCGGCAAGGCGATTGATGATGTCGAGCTTAATCACGAATTTGAGCCTCCGGTTTTGGCGAATCGATCGCTGATTTGTTCGGTTGGAAAATTCTATCTGCCGACGTGTGGGGATGATAGAGAGCCACGCCAATAGCTGTCAAGCTTTGCGCAACCGAAACCGGAACCAGCATCATCAGATTGGTTTGACAATGCAAGCAAACGACAGATAACCTCGATAAAGGATTTATGATGGACAAGCCCGATTGTTGTTGAGCACTTTCAACCAACCATCGCGTATTGCTTTGGCCGTCCTACGAATAGCATGTTTGGTAAGCATCTTAGCCAGCCACCTCCATTCGGCACCGTCCATCCGGATGATGATAACGATATCCAGGTCCAGCGGCCCAGGGACGCGGCGCGAAAACACCTTTGGCAGGAATCGCGCTTGCTGATCCGCGACCTTATCTTTGCGCTGATGGTGCTGGCGCTGGTGATGGTATTCATCGTCCAACCCGTCAAGGTCGAAGGCACGTCGATGCTGCCGTACCTTCATGATGGCGAGCGCATCTTTGTCAACAAGTTAATTTATTATGATGAGTACGGCTGGGCGCCAAAAATCTATCGTGGCGACATTATCGTGTTCTGGTTTCCCGAAGACCCTTCAAAAAGTTATATCAAACGGGTCATCGGTTTGCCGGGAGATACGGTCGAAGTTCGCGATGGCCATGTAAACGTCAACGGCCGGGAGTTGGACGAGACTTATCTCGATCCGCATTTGAACATGTCGCACGCCAGCAAGCCGCCCACTTACGTAAAGCCGGGATACTACTTTGTGATGGGCGACAATCGTGACAACTCGAGCGACTCGCGTATTTGGGGACTGGTGCCGAAGAAATATGTCTACGGCAAGGCGCTGTTTCGCTATTGGCCGTTGGGCGCGGCTACCGTGATGACCAGAGACACGCATAACACCGCCGTTCCGGCCGGACCCACTTACCGGCGAGACGGCGTGAACGTGCCTGATCCTGATGAGCGGTGACGGCGGCACAGACTTTAGTCTGTGATGATGTCGTAGGAGTTTGACCGAAAAACACAGACTGAAGTCTGTGCCACATGGGAAAGCATGACTGATTGGCTGCGACTTCTGGTGATGATTTTCTACGCGCCTATCCGCGGAATGCGAGAAGTGCGCGATCGCGGCGCGCTCGCCCCGACGGCGCTGTTTGCGTTACTGGCGAATGAAATCTTCATCGGGTATGTCGTTTGGGTTTACCTGAGAAACATTCTCGGATTACGACTTCTATTTACCGGATTCAGTAGTTTATTCCAGTCCGCGGGCTCGATCATGTTTATAGCCGTGGTTTTCGTGCCCCTGGCGATTATCCTGACGAACGCCCTCGAACATCGCGCCAGCTACCGCCTTCTTTTTCAACAAGAATATTCGTCAGTCGCGTCCACCTGCCTTTACGCGATGGCCGCAGCAAGTTTCACCGCGTTGTTGATCGTAATAGTCTTCCATGTGACTGCCGCCGACATGGCGTTTGGACAGAAGTTCCTGGCCTTGGTGCAGCGACAGATTGAACTTCAGCCAGAGATGCAGCGGATGATCGTTGATCCGAAACTGCTTAATGCCGGTAGCCTCGTCGCCGGCTTGGCGTTCCTGTTATTCATCTTGGCTTTTGGAGGCTGGGCCGTTCCAGCGCTGAGTCTTTCTCTACGACTATCCGGGGCCCGCGCCACGCTGGTCACGATAGTAAGCGGAGCGATTTCCTTTCCGGTTTCATACGTTCTGCTTCCTCTTTTCAGCACCATCCTGGCGTCGCCGTTTATGCTGCTGATGCTCTTCTTTCTGTTGCGGGGTTATTTCACGGGCATCGTCGGCAATCAACGCGCGCGCGCTGCGTTCAAGCAGAACCTGGAAGCGGCCACGATCAATCCGCGCGATTCATCGGCGCATTACAATCTTGGTTTGATCCATCAACAGCGAGGCGAACTGGATCTCGCGCGCGAGCGTTTTCAGCGCGCGATTGACATCGATCCGGACGAGCTGGATGCGCATTATCAGCTGGGCCGCATCGCCCGCGCCCAGGGCCGCCTGCCTGACGCCATCGGCCATTTCGAACAGGTCGTGCAACGCGATCAATCTCACGCGCAGCAGGAGATCTGGCGCGAGATCGGCTCGACCTACATCGCCGCCGGGCAGTACAGCGACGCGCGCGGCGTGCTGGAGAAATTTCTCGATCACCGTCCGAACGACCCTGAGGCTTTGTATCTGATCGGCCGGGCGCACGCCGGGCTCGGTGACAACCAGGAAGCTGCCAGCTCGATGCAGGCCTGCATTGATGCCGTCAAGACTGCACCCGCATACAAGTACCGCACTGAGAAGCGCTGGTTGAACGAGGCGCAGCAGTTCCTGAAGGGCCGGCGCGAGGCCGTCAGCAGCAGGCAGTAGGCGCAGTTCGGCCCGCTCTATTTCGATTTCAGTTTCATCAATCGGCCTGGCAATAGTCACCTCTGAAGTTCATTAGGGACTACCAAGGTCAAGTTGATCTCATTAGCACCTGGCTTCAGCCAGGTGATCTTTCGGATCCGCGATTGCGGGAAACCGTTCTAAACGGTTTTCCGAATTGGCATAGACGCTTATGTCACCTGGCTGAAGCCAGGTGCTAATGAGATCGGACAATCAAAGGGAGACATCGATGAGCTGTCCATCTTGTGGTAACCAGATTGCTGCCGGTGGCACGTTTTGTGGTCGTTGCGGAACGCAGGTCGACCCGGCGCCGGCCTCGCCCCACGGAATTAATCTCGACACCGACGGTCAGGGAACCGGGCGCGGCTACAGTTACGAGATTCTGCACCAACCGGCGTTTTCGCTCGCGGTCCTTACGCTCCAAGCCGAACAGTCAATCATGGCCGAAGCGGGCGCCATGGTCTCGATGTCGGCCAACGTTGAGTTGCAATCACAGATGAAAGGTGGATTGTTCGGCGCACTAAAACGTGCCGCAGGAGGGGAGTCGGCATTTGTCTCGACGTTCACCGCCCGCGGAGGTCCCGGCGAAGTCACTCTGGCGCCCGGCGCGCCCGGCGACATCGCGGCCATCGAGCTGAGCAACCAGTCGTTCTTCGTGCAGTCGAGTTCCTATCTCGCCGGTGATGCCAGCCTGACGGTAGACACAAAGTGGGGCGGCGCGAAATCTTTCTTTGCCGGTGAAGGACTATTCGTCTTGATGGTCCAGGGACAGGGGCTATTGCTGGTTTCTTCCTTTGGCGCGATTCATCGAAAGACTTTGCAACCGGGCGAGCGTTACGTTGTCGACACCGGCCATCTGGTCGCGTGGGAGGGAACGACGCAGTACACCTTGAGAAAAGCCGCCGCCGGTTTCTTCCGCAGCATGGTGAGTGGAGAAGGCATCGTCGCCGAATTCACCGGCCCGGGTGAGCTTCTGATTCAGACGCGCAATCTCGCGGCGTTGGCGGGACTGCTCAAGCCGTTCTTTCCGTCACAATCGAGTGGAGGAAGCGGTGGATTCAAGATTAATCTTGGGGGTTAGCCACAAGAAGGCACAAAAGGCTCAAGAGGGTATCAAAAATGGATCGCGACTCGACGATTGGAACCTCTTGTGCTTTTTGAGCCTTTTTGCGGCAAACTCTTATTAGGCAAACGGTATGGTTAATTTCAAGTCAGCAATCCTGGCTCTCGAAGACGGCCGCGTATGGCGCGGGCGGTCGTGGGGCGCTGAAGGCGAGAGCACGGGCGAGATGGTCTTCAACACTTCGATGACCGGCTATCAGGAAGTGCTCACCGATCCTTCTTACGCTGGTCAAGTCGTGTGCATGACCTACCCATTAATTGGCAACTACGGAGTCAACAGCCAGGATCCTGAATCAAGCAGACCATGGGTGGAAGGGTTCGTCGTGCGCGAATTCAGCCGCATGGCTTCAAACTGGCGCTCCGAAAGTACGCTCGACGATTATCTGAAACGTTGGAACATCGTTGCCATCGACCACCTGGACACGCGCGCGCTGGTACGCCACATTCGCGACAAAGGCGCGATGCGCGCGTGTCTCTCGACGATTGATGCCGATGCTGACAGCGCGATCGAGAAGGCGCGCAACTCGCCGCCGATGGAGAATCGTGAACTCGCCAGTCTGGTCACCACGAAGCAGCCATATGAATTTCCCGCCGCAAGCCCGGAACGTTTTCATGTCGTCTGTTATGACTTTGGCGTAAAGACAAACTCGCTGCGCGAGTTGTCACGGGCTGGATGTCGGGTGACGGTGGTGCCGGCCTCGACACTCGCGTCGGACGTATTCGCCCTGAAACCCGACGGCGTCTTTCTTTCAAATGGGCCTGGCGATCCCGCCTCAATGAACAAAGAAGTCGCAGAAGTGAAGCAGGTGGCCCAGTCAGGCGTGCCGACGTTCGGTATTTGCTTTGGCCATCAACTATTGGGACGTGCGTTCGGCGGCAAGACTTTCAAACTCGTATTTGGCCATCGCGGTGGGAATCAACCGGTCAAGGATCTTCGCGACGGCCACGTCGAGATCACTTCACACAATCACGGCTTTGCGGTGCAGGCCGACAGCCTCCCACCCGAAGTCGAAGTGACGCACGTCAACCTGAACGACCAATGCGTGGAAGGCATGCAGCACACTACGCTGCCCATCTTCTCAGTCCAATACCACCCGGAAGCAGCGCCGGGTCCGCACGATGCGGAACATCACTTCCAAAGGTTTATTGATTTGATGGAAAAGAGAGTCGCTGCGGCCTGAGGACTCGCCACAGATTCATCCGGATAAAACTCAGATCAGAGCAGCAGAGAAAGTTCATACCAGGATCCGTGTTATCGGTGTTCATCTGTGGCTGAAGCTAACGAACTCAATCATCCCTGGGCAGCTTCAGCGCGCCGGTGAGCAGATCGGGACGCGCGCGCGCCATCTCTTCAGCGGTAGTCACGGCGGTCGGATGAATCAGTTCTTCCTCGGCGGCGACTTCTGATTCGATGACTGCTTCTTCCAAAACCTCGGCGATGGTTTCGCTCCCACGGTGCTCCAGCCAGTTACGATAGCTGACGGTGAGAATCGCGATCACCGGGATGGCCAGGAATATTCCCGCGACGCCGGCGATTTCAGCTCCAGCCAGGATTGCCAGAATAACCGCCAGCGGATGCAGGTGGATTCCATGGCCGATGAGGCGCGGATAAATCACATAGTCCTCGACGATCCGCAGCACGCCGAGGAATAGCACCGTTACAAACGCCATGGCGAAACCTGAATGCAGCAGCGCCAGCAGCACGGCCAGGATTGCCACTACCAAAGGACCGACCAAAGGCACGAACTCCAGCATGCCGGCAATCATTCCGAGTACCAGCGGGCTGGGAAGACCGAGCAGCGCAAAGCCGACGCTGCAAATCGCGCCGATGAGAAGACAGGCCGTCAACTGCGCGCGAATATAAGCTGCCAGGGTGCTGTTTATGTCCTGAAAGAGTTCGTCCCCGCGCCAACGCAAACGGCCGCGCGGCAGCATCGCCAGGACCGAGCGCCGAAAGCTGTCGGCATCCTTCAAAAAAAAGAAACTCAGAATCGGAATCAGCACCAGCCAGGGAAGGAAGATTATCCAGCCGAGCATTCTCTCGAATGCGGCGGTAGCGATGTCGCCGCCTCTGGCGATTAGACCGAGGGCCGTGTTGTTAAGGGCATCGACGACGCCCGCCGGCATGCGGTGCTGTTTGAAATACTGATTAAGGCGATCAGATGTGTTCGCAATGGTCTTGTAATAAGCCGTGGCTTCCTGCTTGAACACAGGGAATTGCGCGCCGAGTTGCGGCGCCAGAAAATAGATGGCTAATCCGATACCAATGAACAGCACCACGTAGACGATCCCGATCGCCAGTCCGCGCGGCATGACTCGCTCTCGCTCGCCGAGACGAACCGGCCGCTGTACCAGGTCGACCAGCGGGGCGACCAGGTAGGCAAAGAAAACCGATAGGACGACCAGGAGGAGAACGGTGGTGAGTTTGTAAACGATCCAGAGAAAAGCGGCTACCGCGAGCAGGATGGCGACGATGCGCAGCACTACTCGGGTCTGCACCCACGCCACTACCGCGGTCTCTTTTGCTGTGGGGTGTTGACTATCGGACGTCATATTTCTTATCGGTTGATGATCTCAAAAAGCATTTTCCATTTATCATTCGTCATTCTTCTTCGTATCCGTTCGTGTGATTTCGTGGATCGTTCTTCATTTCTTACCCAAGCGAACGATCCACGAAGTGACACGAAGCAACACTAAATAAATCCAGCAAATGGCAGATGAAAAACGTCAAATGACAATTGGAAAATGATTCTTTTGAAAGCTTAGAAATCATCGTCGTCGTAATCATGGTCGGACTCGGACATCTTGATCGCGGCTTCCTCCCAGATCAGGCCGCGCCATTCATCTGTTTCGCCGAGTACTTGCAGGGCCGCCTGAGGATGGCTGGGGTTGCGTTCAACGCGGAGCACTTCCGCAATCACACGCAGTTTCTCACCGTCGTCGCCGAGCACCAGCAAACTAACTCGGCCTCCGACCGGTGGCAAATCGCGCTGTAGATGAACCAGCGTCCCCTCGGGACCCACGTTGTCGGTCTCGCCCTCGGCAACTATGTGCACACCCTCGCTCGTGTCCCACTCAGCGCGAATTGGAAACGCATGGACGTAACGGGGGCCGGATCGATTTTCAATAACAGGGCTCTGGGGCATCGAACTTAACTCCTCTTTAGTCAGCAGATGGTTAGAGGTAACCGCTACGTATGATACAGGGAAACGGGCGATTTACCGAGGAAGTTCGGTGTCCCGCTTAAGAAACTCATGGCCGGTTTTCAATTACAAGGCTATCGGCCACAGATTGACACTGATACACACCGATTAGGAATAGAAGCAAACTCGTTTACTCCCTTCTGTTTCTTATCGGTGTTGATCCGTGTTCATCTGTGGCTACTCGGAAGCTTTCATGAGACGCCCTACTCCTCTTCGGTTCTCAGCTTTTCCAGGACCGAGAAATCTTCCAGCGTAGTGACGTCGCCGGCCACCGAGCCGCTGGTCGCAATCTCACGTAACAAACGCCGCATGATTTTTCCCGAGCGGGTTTTTGGCAAAGCATCGGCAAAGCGAATTTCGTCAGGTCTGGCCAGGGCGCCGATCTCTTTCGCGACGTGTTTGCGCAGCTCTTCTTTCAGTTCATCGGTCGGCACACGCCCGCCTCCGAGGGTGACGAAAGCCACGATGGCCGAGCCTTTCAAATCATCAGGCTTCGCGACGATGGCGGCTTCGGCTACGGCCTCATGCGACACCAGCGCGCTTTCAATTTCAGCCGTGCCCAGCCGGTGTCCGGCAACATTAATCACGTCATCGATCCGGCCCATGATCCAAAAGTAACCGTCCTGATCTTTGCGCGCGCCGTCGCCGGCGAAATACACCCCATCGATCTGCGACCAGTACTGCTCTCGATAGCGTTCATCGTCACCGTAGATCGTACGCAGCATCGCCGGCCAGGGTCGCGTGATCACCAGATAACCGCCTTCGTTCGCTCCCACGGGTTTGCCGTCGCGCGTCATCACGTCGGCTTCAATTCCGGGAAACGGTTTGGTGGCTGAGCCGGGCTTGGTTGGGGTCCCGCCCGGCAACGGCGTGATCATGATGGCGCCGGTCTCAGTCTGCCACCAGGTGTCGACAATCGGACAACGATCTTTTCCGATGACGCGTTGATACCACATCCAGGCTTCGGGATTGATCGGCTCGCCTACTGTCCCGAGCAGTCTGAGCGAGGAGAGATCGTGTTTCAAAGGCCACTGCTCGCCCCACTTGATGAAGGCGCGAATTGCCGTCGGCGCGGTGTAGAGAATATTGACCTGGTGACGTTCGATGATGTCCCAGAACCGATCCGGCTCGGGCCAGTTGGGTGCGCCTTCGTACATCAAAGCAGTCGCTCCATTCGACAACGGGCCGTAAACGACGTAGCTGTGTCCGGTGACCCAGCCGATGTCCGCCGTGCACCAGAAAATGTCTTCGTCTTTGATATCGAAGATCCATTTCGTCGTCAGATGAGCTTGTAAAAGGTAACCACCGGTCGTGTGCAGAATGCCTTTCGGTTTTCCGGTAGTGCCTGACGTGTAAAGAATGAACAGCGGATGTTCGCTGTCGAGTTCCTCCGCTGGACAATTTGCGTCGACCGTCTCAATCAACTCGTGCCACCAGTGATCGCGGCCGGGCTCCATGTGAATCTCGCTGCGGGTTCGTCGCACCACAATGCACGACTCCACCGAAGGAGTTTCTTTCAACGCTTCATCAACAGCGGGTTTCAGTTTCACTTCGTTGCCGCGGCGCCAGCCGCCATCGGCGGTGACCACTACTTTGCACTGCGCGTCGTTGATACGATCGACTAGCGCCGTGCTCGAGAATCCGCCGAACACTACCGAGTGGGTCGCGCCGACGCGCGCGCACGCGAGCATCGCTATGGCCAGCTCGGGAATCAACGGCATATAAAGCGCAACGCGGTCATCTTTCTCGACACCGATTCGTTTCAGGACGTTTGCGAAGCGGCAGACTTCGGTGTGCAGTTGTTGATAGGTGAGCGTGCGCGTGTCGCCGGGCTCGCCTTCCCAAATCAGGGCCGCTTTGTTTCGTCGCCAGGTTGCCAGATGTCGATCGAGACAGTTGTAAGAAATATTAGTCTTGCCGCCGACGAACCACTCGGCATGGGGCAGCTCCCACTTCAGGACTGTGTCCCACTTTTTGAACCAGTGCAGCTCGTTTTCGGCCATCCGCGCCCAGAAGCCCTCGGGATCAGAGCTCGCTTCCGCGCGCAACGCTTCCAGATCTGCCATCGATTTAATGTGCGCTTTGGCAGCGAACTCTTTCGGTGGCGGAAAGACGCGGTCTTCGCGCTGGACTGATTCGATGTTGGTGGTGGAGGTTGACATGATCTGGCAGCATTGCTCCTCGTCTTAGATCGACTGTTTCCGAGGCTGTGTATCATACAACGGCTGCGCGGACAAAATAGACGCAGCCGCGAAGAAGATTTGTCGCAGCCTTTCGGTACCTGAGATCGCCGGGTAGCCGCGAACACATCAGGACAACGACAGCTCCTCGACGATCTCGTCCAGCGCTGCCCTTCCTTTTTCAACTTCATCGGGAGCGAAAGAGATGGCGCCGACCACGGCGTGTCCGCCGCCGCCATAGCGTTCGCAGATCGTCGCGATGTTGTGTGTGCGCGGGCGGGGGGCCCAGGGGTTCGACCCGACCGAAATTTTTGTTCGCTGGGGCGCGCGGGAGAGCGCGACTGTGTAGGTGGCTTCGGGAAATAAATAATAGGGAATGAATTTATTAAAGCCTTCGTAGCCTTCGTCCACCAGATCGAATTGGACTACGCCATTTTCATAAGTAGCTTTGCGCCGAATCGTCTCCAGCGTTTCCCGATGCAGCTTCAGAATCGGCTGAAAGCGCGTTCCCACCTCCGCGCTGGTGGCCACGTCATTAAGTTCCCGCCGAGTCAAATCGCGAATGATTTGTTCGATGAAAGCTTCGTCAGGATCGGCCTCAATCACCTGCATCAATTGCAGGGCAGGCTCTTTCAATTCGACACACTGGGCGGGCGATTCGTACAGCGCGCCGTCGATGATGTGCGCCCAGTGAATCAGATCGGTTAGCGGCCCGTCGTTGAAGCCAAACTTTTTGCGCGCCACATCGGCAATGAATTCCGTGCAGGACTTGCGCGTCGCGTCGAGAAATTTCTTACCTGAATCGTCCGCGTGAAAGTGCGCTTCATCTTCCGGTGTAAGAAAGGCGGACTGGTGATGATCGAACCACCAGGTCAGTTTTGGCGATGGCGAGTATTTGAAATCGACGATGGCGTTCTCGTCGCCGTCGAACATCTCCTTGTCGAAGAGGATGTTGCCGGGCCGGTGGAGCAGGCCGGCGTAGTGAATGTCCGCGCCCGAATTGATCCGTTCGTGGTAAA
Source organism: Pyrinomonadaceae bacterium (assembly GCA_041492345.1). GTDB lineage: Bacteria > Acidobacteriota > Blastocatellia > Pyrinomonadales > Pyrinomonadaceae > UBA11740. Next base: position 11,554 of record JBGPWS010000072.1, read on the forward strand.
ACCGGGTGAACGTCGCCGCGGAAGCGACGCCGTCAAAGCAGTGACCGTGATATAGGACGCGAAGTTTCATTGGATCAAAAGCTCGCCATCTTAGCAATAGTTGGATGAGTTAGCCAGTTGGGGACAAGTTGGTGCGAGAAATAACGCTGAGTCCGCGTAAACGGACGATTGAAAATAGGCCACCGATTTATCGGTGCGCGCGCGAGTCCCATGAGGTCAGTACCGGGAGCGGTAGCGACCGGGTAGTATCTTTACTCACGAATCAGACGGGCGTTATTGACTAAGTGCTCTATGGGAGAGCGATGCACTGCGGCATCTCGCGGAGGACTGAGGTCGGTTGCTACCCGGTCGCTGCTGCTCCCGGTACTGACCTCAACGCTGCGCGGACGCTTCTGACTTACTTCCAAGATAAGCCATCAAACATGGGTGGCAGTTGAGACTACAGCATCGCCAACTTCCGGCAACGCATTTGCTCGTCGCCACCGAATCACGAAAGTTATCAAAGCGCCGACGCCGACCACAATGCCAATCATTTGTGAAGTTGAAAGCCTGGTCAAAGTAGTGAGTCCGAGGATGTCCCCGCGCGGATCGTCGCGCACAAACTCAATCAGGAACCGCACCGTCGCGTAAATCATCGCGTAAGCCAGAATCACCTGACCGCTGAACTTCTTTCGCTTGTGCAGCCAAAGCAGGAAAAAGAAGACGATCAGCATCGCGAAGGATTCGTAGAGTTGCGTCGGATGCAGCTTTACGCCGAGCGGAACACCGGTGACCTCGTGGCCCAGCTCGCTAAAGCGCACGCCCCACGGCAGGTTCGTGGCTTTGCCCCAGCAGCATCCGGCGGAGAAACAACCCTGGCGACCCAGTACGTTACCCAGGGCGATACCCGGCGCGCAGGCGTCGGCGGTTTTCCACCACGGCAAATTCCATCGACGCATCAGGAAGTAACCCGTAATAATCGCTCCGAGCAGTCCTCCGTAGAAGACTCCGCCAGAGCGCAGGAAATCGAGCGAGAGGAGTTGTAGCGGATGATCGCGATACTCGGGCTCGGTAAGGAGCATCAACAACTTCGAGCCGATCAGTGAAGAAACCAGCAACCACAAACAGAGATCGTAGATCCGCTCGCGCGGTAATCCATCACGGCCGGCGAGTTTCACCGTCACGAAGATTGCGCCCAGAAAAGCGAGGGCGAGAAACACTCCGTAGGTGTTAATGGGAAAGTTACCAATGCGAAAAAGAATGGGGTACATGAGTTCAGTGGGCAGTATGCAGTGAGCAGTAAGCAGTCATCATGAGCCCGAAGGCACTCGCTGATTGGTTAGTGAATCCTCTTTTGCTTTCCGGCTCGCGAAAATCAGATCGTATGCCAACAGCAATGCCCCGATGCAGATACTCGCGTCGGCAACGTTGAAGGTGGGCCAGCGATATTGCCCCGCGTGCACCAAAATAAAATCGATTACAAATCCCAGCCGCACTCGATCCGTCAGGTTCCCCAAAATGCCGGCAAGCAACAAGGCGCAGGCGCCGAGGACGCGATCGTCGGTGCGCGGCGTACGCACAAAGTAAACGAGCACCGCCACCGCCGCTGCCGCCGCCAACACCACAAAAAACCAGCGGCCGAACGATCCGCCTTCCTGTAACTGGCCAAAGGCGATCCCGGGATTCTCAGCATAAACAAAGTCGAGCACCCCGTTAATGATGGTGCGATCGCCAAAACGCAAACGGCGCACGGCCCAGGCCTTGCTCGACTGATCCATCAGATAGATGCCCAGCGCAGCGACGAGGTAGCCCATGCGCCACGCCGCGCGAGTCTTGGTCGATAATTGTGATTCGCCTCGGTCCATAGCGTTTTAAGAAAACCTTGTTTCTATCATTTGACGAAGCCGCGTAGCGGCGAAATGTTTATAGCCCTCGACGAATAATTAGGGCCCAGCGCCGGAGGAGCAAAACATTTGCCCATAAATGGGCTGACGAAGAATAGAAACTCGCGGAGCCATAAATATTCCGTGCCTACGGCACTTAAGACAAATGCTGACTTGCCTCGATTTCTTCCAACGCTTCAAGACACCGCTCGCACACTGTCGGATATCTCGCTGATTCGCCAACGCGCGCTGAATAATTCCAACAACGATCGCATTAACCAGCCGCGTAGCGGCGAAATATTTATAGAACCGAATGCCCAAGACGATCCCAGCTCCGGAGGAGCGAAAGATTTCTGTCGCCCATAAATGGGCTCACAAGACTAGAAACGGCTCGGAACTATAAACATTCAGTGCCTAACGGCACTTAAGACAAATGGTGACTTGCTTCGATTTCTTCCAACGCCTCAACACAACGCTCGCATACGGTCGGGTAGCGCGCTGACTCGCCCACGCGCGTTGAATAATTCCAGCAACGATCGCATTTTTGCCCGTCAGCACGGCGCACCTTGATGCTCACCTCACCGGTGTCCGCCTGCGTCAGCGATACCTGCGAAACGATAAAGACATAGCGCAGATCGTCGCCATAGCCCGCCAGCAGTTCGTAAGTCTGTCCCGACGCGGTAATATCCACGGCCGCCTCGAGGGCGCCGCCGATCAGCTTGGCTACGCGTGCGTCTTCGAGCGCTCGCATCACTTCTTCGCGGACGCTGAATAATTGATCCCAGCGCGCCGCCAATTCCAAATCACTTTTGCCGCCGGCTGACGGCAGCTCAGCAAGATGCACTGACGCGGGACGCGCGTCATCTGCTGGAAGCTGCTCCCAAATCTCATCGGCAGTGAATACCAGGATTGTCGCGAGCATACGCGCGAGTGCGTCTACGATAATGTAAAGCGCGGTTTGCGCCGACCGGCGTGCTGGATTTCGCGGCGCGAAAGTGTACAAGCGGTCCTTGAGAATGTCGAAGTACCGCGCTGAAAGGGTCACCGTACAGAAATCGTAAAGCGTGTGATAGACAATGTGAAATTCATAGGCTTCGAAAGCTGCCCGCACCTTTGCGATTACTGCATCAAGTTCGCCGAGCGCCCAGCGGTCGATCTCCAACAGCTCTGCTTTCGGAACTTCGTCCCGCGCGGGGTCAAAGCCATCGAGATTGCCGAGGGCAAAGCGCGCCGTGTTGCGCAGCTTGCGATAACCATCGGCGACGCGCTGGAGGATTTCGTCAGAACAACGCAAGTCGTCGAAATAG
>JBGPWS010000345.1:0-4629 GCA_041492345.1 Pyrinomonadaceae bacterium
ATGTCTGCGTTGCGCTGTCCGCCGCCCGAAATCGCGGCCACCGGGTTCACGCTGGTGCGCAATTGATCGGGATACTCCGTCAGGTACTTACCCAAAATCTCGTTACGCACGCGAATCATCAGATCCTGTTGCGAGATGCTGCGTTCCTCAATCGGCGCCATCTTGACGTAGATGTTCGCGAGATTGACGATTTGTTGCTGCCCGCTGCCAATCGTTACCAGCGTATCGGTGACGCTGGGAAGCTTGCGTACGTCCGCGGCCATGCGCTCGGCCAGACCCGACGTCGAAGACAGCGTGGAGCCTTCAGGCATGCGTACGTTGACTTCGAACTGCGCCTGATCGTCAACCGGCAGAAAGTTCTTGCCTACAAACATGAAAAGCGGCACGGTGCTGATAATCACCAGCACCGACAACAAAATGATCGCCCAACGATGATTCATGGACCACTTGAGCATCCAGGTGTAAGTGTGATCGATGGGACGATAGAAGCGCGATTCTTTCGACTGGGCCTGAACGTACTTGTCCTTGAACTCAGCCAATGAACTGCGCTTTTCACTCTCAGGCGACACGGAGGTTTCTTTGCTCGGCCCTTTTGCGGCGCTGGTATTCTTTCGCTTGATCATGCGCGCCGCCAGCATCGGTGTCAGCGTGAACGACACCAGCAGCGAGACCGCGATCGCGAACGCTGAAGTGAAGCCAAACGACGACATGAAACGGCCAACGATACCGGCCATGAATCCGACGGGCAGAAACACCGCCAGCAGCGATAGCGTCGTAGCCGTGACTGCCATTCCGATTTCGCGCGTGCCTTCGATGGCCGCCTGGAACGGCGGCATTCCCTTTTCTTCGACGAAGCGGAAAATATTTTCGAGCACTACCACGGCATCGTCGATCACGATTCCGACCATCAGCGTCAGCGCCAGCATCGTGATTTGGTTCAGCGTAAAGCCCATCGCCGCCATCAGCCCAAAGGTCGCAATGATCGAAGTAGGAATGGCGATGGCCGCGATGAACGTCGCCCGGAAGTTCCAGAGGAAGACGAAGACAACGATGGCCGCAAGGATACTGCCCTCAATCAGGTGAAGGTTAATCGCGTGCAGCGCGGCTTTGATAAAGATCGTCTGGTCGCCGACGATTTGCGTTTTCACATCGCGCGGCAGCGTCGACTTTAGTCCTTCCAGCCGCTCCTTGACGGCGTCGGCGACCGCCACGGTGTTTTGTCCGGACTGCTTCGAGACCACCAGGGTGACCGCCGGCTGACCATTCAAGCGCGCTTCGGTGCGTTGCTCTTCGGCCCCGTCCTCGACATAGCCGATGTCGCTGATCTTGACGGCGTAAGGTCCCTTAGTGGACACCACCAGGTTGTTGAATTGGGCCGGATCGGGAATGCGCCCCATCGTGCGCACGGTGAACTCGCGCTGGCCCGCTTCAATACGACCGCCAGGCAATTCCATGTTTTGCAGCTTTACCGCATTGGCCACGTCAGCCGCCGTAACATTAAAGGCGCGCATCTTGTCCGGATCGACCCAGACTTCCACTTCACGCAGCCGGCCGCCGACGATTTCCACGTTGCCGACTCCATCGATCGATTCGATCAGGCGCTTGATCTGCTTGTCGGCAATGTCTGTGACCTCGCGCAAGCTGCGCGGGGCTGAGACCGCTATGCGCAAGACGGGCGTCGCGTCCGTGTCGAGCTTCTGCACGAATGGAACTTCGGCCGTCTCGGGCAGATCGTTGACGATCAAGTCAACTTTGTTGCGTACTTCCGACGCCGCCACGTCGGCGTTCTTTTCGAGCACGAAATTGACGAAGACCTGCGAGACGCCTTCGACCGAAGTCGAGCGCAGCTCATCGATGCCGCTGATGGTGTTGACCGCGCCCTCGATCTTGTCGGTAATCTCGGTCTCGATTTCCTGCGGCGACGCGCCCGGATTGACGACCGTGATCGTGATGGTCGGCAGATCGATCTTTGGAAACAGATCGACGCCGAGCGATCTGAAAGAAAAAAGGCCCACGACCGTGATGCTCAGGATGAGCATGGTCGCGAACACCGGACGACGAACACAGATTTCAGCAAGTTTTTGCATGGCTTCTTAGTTTCGGGTTTCGAGTTTCGAGTTCAAAACTTTCGCGGACAGCCAACCGTTGCGGACTTCGAAGCAACTCGAAACTCGGAACTGTCATTGCTTCACCGCCACCCCATCACTCAATTGATCCACATTGCTGGTAGCCACCACCTCATCGGCGGCGACGCCACTCTTAAGTTCGATCAGATCGCCTTCGGTCTGACCAGACTGCACCAAACGTTGCTCAGCATGGCCGTTTTTGATCACGAACACGTAGGTCGAGCCCGAAATTGTGCGCAGCGATCGCTGCGGCACCAGCACTGCGGGCTCAGTCTGCGGCAGCAGAATGCGCACAGTCGCAAACTGTCCCGGCTTCAATTCGGCTTTGGGATTTTCGACGTCCGCTTCCACGGTCAGCGTCCGCGAAGCGGTGGTGACGCTCGGCGAAACCCGCGCTACGCGGCCGGAAAAATTGCGATCCGGATACGCGGCGACACTCACTGAGACGCTTTCGCCGGCGTGAATTTGCGGAATTGCCTGCTCAGGAATATCTATGCGCACGCGCAACGGATTCAGATTCACCACGGTGGCGACCTTTTGTTGCGGCGAAACGTATTCACCGATGTCGGCGGGACGGTCCGCGACATAGCCGGACATCGGCGAGACCACGACGGTGTAACCGAGATTCCGTTTCGCCAGCTCGACCTGGGCTAGCGCGGCATCGACCGCGGCTTGCGCGTTCGCGACCGCAGCGTAGTTTTGCTGGGCCTGGTGAATCAGTGCCTGATACTGCTCGGCCAACTGATCGCGCTGCGATTTCTGCTGGTCATAAGCGGCGCGCGAAATGTCGCCCGTCTCAACGAGTTTTTCATAGCGCCGCAAATTCTTCTCGGCCAGATCAAGCGCCGAGCGCGCCGCGGCCACCTCAGGCACGTTCTCCGGATTGAACTTCTGCCCGGGCCGCAAACCGATCTTCGCCTCGTTCTGGCGCAGTGTCGCTCTAGCTTGATCCAGTTGTGCCTGCGCCTGTTGGACACGGATGCGAGAGTCCGCGTCATCGAGCTTGACGATCATCTGTCCGCGCCGCACTGAACTGCCCATATCAACACCGACGGCGACGACTTTGCCCGAGGTTTCCGCCGCCACATCCGCCTGCTCATTCGGGGCCAGGCTGCCGCTGGCTTCGAAGTACCGTGGCAGTTGCCGCATGATAGCAGGTGCTGCGCTGACAGCAATCGCCGCCGGCGTTGGACTGGCGGACGCGCTGGCATTGTTGTCCTGTCCTTTAGAGCGGTTGCAGGCAATCAAGCCCGTGCCCACAGCCACGGTCAATAAAAACAAAAGCGTGAGTTTGACGGATCCTGGAAGAGTCATTTACCCGATCTCTTTCTCCTTGAATTCGCTTTGATCGTGTTTCTGCTAATCGTGTTCATGTTTAGGCCGTTGCGTCGCCCGTTGGCAGGCTTTCCCGCTTCGCCTTTGCCGGCGGATCTTGATTTGGTGTGCAGAACCTGTGCTGGTCGCGCGTCCGCGCTGGCCACGCCGTGCAGCAGGATGTTTGCAAACTCGCGCGCCGCAACTTCATTCGAGATTTTTAGCAGGCTCCGCTTGCGGTCCCACAAATTGTTGTTCAATGAATGGTGCATGACCATGCCGATAAAGGCGCGCACCACCACGGCGGGCTGAATGTCGACGAAGGCTCCTTCGCGCTGCCGCTCGCGGATATAGTTCCCCAGCGAGCGATAAACGCGGCGCACGAACTTTTCCCAGAACATGTGCGCCAGCTCGTGCTGTTCCAAAGCTGAGTGGAGCAGCAGGCGCTGGAATTCCGGATCGCAGTCATGTCGACTAAGAGCGTCGAGCGCGATTCCCTCAAACACCGCCCGGTCATCCTTGCGCTCGATCGCCTGGGCGACCTTCTGCAGCGGATCCATCGCATCGTGCAAGCAAGCCTTGTGATCGAGGATCGCGCTATATAGTTCTTCTTTGGTAGCGAAGTGGCGAAAAACCATTGCCTCTGAGACTCCGGCCGCCACCGCGATTTCTTTCGTGGTCGTGCCACGAAACCCACACTGCGAAAACAGGCGCATGGCAATACGCAGAATTTGCAGGCGGCGGTCTTCGCCGGCCATGCGCGCGCCGTTCACGCTTGCGCCGTTGCTGGTCAGTGTTGTTTTGTTTACGGGTCGCAGTGGTCTGGTCTCGATTCGTGCGAAGTAAGTACTCACTTACCATCGGTCAACCCACAAAGTCAAGTCTTCTCCCGCCTTGATAATGTCTAGTTTGAGCGACGGGTGTTCAGAGTACCGACTTCAGTCGGGTTTTTGTTATCGAGAAAGAACCCAACTAAAGTTGATACTCTAAACGCCGGAGATTTCCGCAACTGAACGCAGTATTTTCTCGTATGGAGAGTTTGATCGGAAACTGAACTTCAGGAGTCAAAGAAATGCCGGAAGCAACTGGAAATGGTCAGAACGCGTCGAATACGCCAATTATCTACGGGAGAGAATTGAACATGTCAGAACTTGTAGAAACAACGCATGAGTATGGACGAAAGATCGCC
>JBGPWS010000218.1:0-7992 GCA_041492345.1 Pyrinomonadaceae bacterium
GCCGATGTCCCGCAGGCGACCCTTGATGTGCGCGGGCTGGAGAGTTTGCGACGCGCCCTCGCGGCTGCCGTTCGCAGTTATCGGTTTGCTGGAGAGGTCGTGGCAGAAGCCCGACCGTCAGCAAGGGCCCCTCTAGCGGAGCCCTCCCTGACGGTCGGGCTACTGCCCCGCCCGGGCCCGGCGCAGGCAATCACTCTCTCGAGTTTCATTGACGAGGTCGAGCGATCTCTGCGTTCGCAGGTGCTTTCGATCGGCGCCGCGAATCATGATGGTTTGCGCGTGCTGGAAGCCACGGACGTGCGCGGCTTGCGCTTTCGCACCGTCTTCATCGCGGGCTTGATCGAAGGTGGCTTTCCGCTGCGAACGTCTCGCGACTGGCTGTATCCGCATGAAGAACGCGTGCGACTACAGAAGCACGGGATTTACCTGGAAGACATTTCCACCGACACTCTGCTGAAAGAAGAACACTATTTCTACCAGGCTGCCTGTCGCGCAACTGAACGCTTGTACCTGACCCGACCGCTGGCGACTAGCGCCGCCAGCGAAACTGTTGCGTCTTACTATATCGAAGAACTGAAACGAGCGATCGACCCGGCTGAGTTTAAGACGGAACAGATTCGCGGCGACCTTGATACGCGCGATTTGATGCAAGCTTCGACCGCCGCCGAGCTGTCCACTTTTCTGATTCGGCAAAGCGAACATCTTGATCCCGGCGCCGGCCGCAAGCGCGCTTTGTCGCAGGCCCAGATCAAGGATTTGCTCGCTCGCGCTGAAGCGCATGACCACATTTCAAATGCTGCCGTGCGGCGGGTGGCGATTGAGCGCGAGCGAAACGGCGCCCGGTTCGGGCCTTTCGACGGCGAGATCACGAACCCCGATTTGCGCGCGATGCTCGCCAGACACTTTGGTCCCGAGCACGTCTACAGCGCCAGCGGATTGAGCGCTTATGGCAACTGTAGTTTCCGTTTCTTCGCCGCGCGCGTGCTGAGACTTGAACCCCGCAGCGAAGCCGCGCTCGATCTGCAGGCAATCGATGCCGGCAAACTTCTTCACGACATCCTGCGGCGGTTCTTCGAAGGATATCGCAAACAATACTTGCCGGGTTTGGATCGGGAAGAGTTGCGTCGACGGATGGGTGAGACGGCCGACGAAGTTTTCAAAGAGCATGAACGAATGGTGCCGCCGCTGAATCAACGCATCTGGAAGATCGATTGCGAGATTCGCAAGCTGATTCTCGATCAAGTCCTGCTCTACGAACTCCGGCTGCAAGAGCGCACCAACCAACGCGGTATTCGACCCGCTTACTTTGAACTCGCCTTTGGTCGTGCTTCACCAGCCAGCGATCCGAGTTCATCCCTGGATTATTTGAAGTTGGAACGTTCCCGCGCTGGCGCAATTGAGACCGCGCTCTTCCAGGGCCAAATCGATCGGGTTGACATAAACGAGCGCGATCAGCTCGCCGTGGCCTACGACTATAAACTGTCGCAGGGAGCGAAGCTCGATGACATTGAAACCGGGCGACAGGTGCAGATTCCGATTTATCTCGCGGCTCTCGAACAATTGTTTCTGCCCGGATACACGCTGGCCGGCGGCGGCTATTACAAATTGAAGGCTCGCGGACCCCGGTTGAATCAGGGTTTGTACCGCCGTATGTTCGCAGATTGCACGGACACAACCAAAGCGACACAGGTTGACGATGCCGAGATGGATCGCATTCGCGACGAAGTGCGCCGGCGAGTTTGGGAGTTCATCGACGGCATGCGCGGCGGACATTTCCGTGTGCAGCCTTCGCTCGGAAAACTAACGTGCAAGTTTTGTGATTATTCAGCCGTATGCCGGTACGATACTTATCGAATTAGTCGGAAGCGTACTTGAAGTAACAAATGAACAACAACGACAAATCACTCCGCGATCATTTGCTTTCGCTCTTGCGTGGTCGCAATGCGCATATATCCTTTGACGATTTCGTCAAAGACTTTCCGGTAAACGCCTACGAACGAAGGATTGAAGGCTTGCCTTACACCGCGTGGCAGGTGCTGGAGCACATCCGGATCGCGCAATGGGACATTCTGGAATTCTGTCGCGATGCAAAGCACGTCTCGCCAAAATGGCCGGAAGGCTACTGGCCAAAACCTGACCAACTCGGAAACGAAGAGCTTTGGAAAGAAACCATCGAGAAGCTCCGCCACGATCTAAAACAGATGGCAGATCTCGTGGCGGATCCCGCAACCGATCTCTTCGCGAAGATTCCGCACGGTAGCGGCCAGACAATCTTGCGTGAAGCACTCCTGGTCGCCGATCATAACTCTTACCACTTGGGAGCGTTGGCGGTGATGAACCGCATCGCGAAGACACCAGCCTGAAAGCAACGCTATGGATGCGCAGTTGCACCGTTACTTCAACGGGGACGCCATTGACCAAACATCGTTGCTGTAGATGAATTTGATATTACCGTTCTCTGTCATTGAGTATTTACCGCCGGTCATGAAGAGTTTTCCTCCCAGCACACAAGTAGCGACTCCACCCCGCGGCGTCCACGGTGTGCTTTGCTCCTGCCATGTTACTCCGTCGCTTGAAACCAGTAGCGCGTTGCGAAAACCGTCGTTCCGATTCAGGCCGACGAGCCAAATCTTGTCGTCATAAACGACTGCTGAGAAACCAAAAACCGGTTTCTCACCCATCTTGTCAGCCACTCGGATCCAGTTGATTCCATCTGCAGAGCGCCATACATCGTTGAATATTTGTCCGTCAATGATGCCGCCTCCGATTAGCCAGATCTGGTTCTTGAAGACAATGGCGGTCGGATTGCTTCTTGGGCTCCAGGGGCTTTTCTCTGCCACTCGCCGCCAGTGAACTCCGTCGGCAGAATTCCACGCATCGTTGTAGTAGTTCTTTCCATCAAACCCGCCAAACAACCAGATCTTTCCGCCGAAGACTGTGGCGCCGTAAAAGACTCTTGCCGGCAACTCTGACTGCTCGGCAATCGCTTCCCATCTCTTCAGATCGCTGCTGGTCCTGGTGATGCGCGAGCCAACTCTTAGATCGAGGTAATTCCCTTCCATGGTGCCCAGCGCGTAAATCGCATCGTTGAATTGAACGTACTGCTGATAGCCGGTTCGCAGTCCCAGCGCCGGGAGCTCTGCCTTCGTCCAGTTTTTGCCGTCTTCCGAATACCAGTTTCCCTGAGGGTGGAAAGCCCAGAGTTTGTTTTGAATGTTGAAGAGTGGAAAGTTATAGCCTTCGGGAAAGACCGCGTGGTCAGTCAGCCTGATCCACGTGTAGTTCTTGTCAGATTCAATGGACGAGATATTTGCCGGGTGGCTATCCACTTTTGGACTACAGGCCAGGGCCGTGATGGTAATGAACAAGAGCAGGGTAAGGATTTGAGGGCGATTCAGTCTGGACATAACGTTTCTCCTCCGGGCACGTGGTGGCAAATTGAGATTGTACGCTTGCTCCCATTAGACGGAGGATCATCGCGGTTTCTTCCCAAGATCGCGGCACTGTCGTAATGAACCTGATCTACCCGGATAGAAGAACAATGGTGATCGCGATCGTACGGCGGGCGGATCACTGACCAACTAGGGCCGGTTGCCGAGTTGTTTCAGCAACTCGTTCACGGCCGCTTCGAGTTGACTGTCGCGGCCGAGATAACTTTCGCCGAGCGGTTTGGCGACCGGGACATCGACCGGTCGGGGATGCATCTCCATCACGGTTCCATCGTTAGCAGTGATCCGGTCGTACGGTAGTCGCAACGTGGAACCGTCTATTAACTGCACACCTGAGGTATAGATGATCCAGCCGGCTGTCGGCTCGCCGACGACCTTGCCCAGACGAAGCGAGCGATAACCTTCGGTAAAATCCTCACCGTCAGAGAGCGTGTGCCGGTTCGTGACCAGAATTGTCGGCAACTCCAAAGCGCGCTGGCCCAGCACGGTGCGTGAAGGCGCCGTAGAGAATCCGCGCGGGGTCATGGTGAAGTAACTCCGCCGCGCGAACACGTCGATCGCGTAGACGTTAACAAAGCCGCCGTTGTTGTTCCGCATGTCCACAACCACGCCGTCACGTTTCTGGTTCTCAGCGTCGAGATCAATGTAAAGCTGTGTCAACGCTCCGGAAGACATGTCCGACATGTGGGCATAACCCAGCCGGCCATTGCTGATACGGGCGACGTAAGCGCGATTGTCTTCGACCCAACGGCGATAGAGCAGGGCTCTCTCTGTTCCGCCATTCACCGGCCGCACAACAACTTCACGTTTCTGGGCGCCATCGGCGGACAAGGCGACCGTGAGCACCACACGCCGGTTGATCTTGTAAGCCAGCAACTGATCCAGATTCGCGCGCGCATCGACACCAGTGCCGTCGACCGCGAACAGATACTCTCCCGGTTTGATATTGCCGAGGGCCGCGGGCGTCAAAGGAATGACCTCAGTTATCCGGAGTGCGCCTTTCGTTTCATACTCGTCGCGATCAAAGCGCAATCCTAAACGGCCAGTCGCCGGCGGCTGGGCGCTGCTCTGCGGCCCGCCAATGCCCAGGTGCGAAGCGTTCAGTTCGCCCAGCATCAGCGAGATGATCCGGCGCAGTTCCTCTGGCGTCCGCGCGCCGGCGGCCACTGGACCATACTCGTTCTTTACTTCGTTCCAGTTGGCGCCATTAAAGTTCGGATCAAAAAAGTTGTCGCGAACGTAGGTCCAGGCTTCGCGAAACACCTCGAGCTTTTCGCGCGCAAAGTCCACGTCCATCTCCGCGGCCACCGCCAGCGGCCGTGCCTGTCGATTCTCGACTGGAATGATGTTGATGTGACCCTGTTCCAGGTAGTAGACCTCTTTGCTGTCCGGCGAGAATTGCGCCGCGCCCTTACCGCCGGCCGTCGATGTTAGCTGCCTGGCAATGAATGGATCCTTCGACAACTCGTCGAGCGGAAATACATAAAGATTGGATTGATTCGCGACTGACGCGATCATTAGTGCCCATCTGCCATCGGGACTAATGGTTTGATATCTGACGTCGATGCCCACAGGTAAAAGACTAAGTCTCTGTCTAATTTGATCGAAGGTGATTTGGACCGGCTTGGGCGCCGGCTTGCCCTTCGGTTCGTCCGCCGGAGCGGGTGTAGCCGTGGGCGAAGGCGCCGGTGCGGGCGTCGTCTGTGGTTCAGACTGCTGCTGTTTGAGCGTTGTGGTTACGGTCTTCGGCGCTTCTTCCTTAAACAGATCTCGAAACTGATCTTCGCGCAGCTTGGGCGTGCGTGGAACCAGATCCACGCGGGCCAGTTGACCGCTCTCGGTGCGCTGGCCAGTATCGAAAAGCAGAAAACTTCCATCCGGACTCCACGAGAGCGTATTGCTTCCACCATTGGCGAGAAAACTGACGGCGCGACCCGGTTGGAGAGGGTCGCCACCTGCGACCGGGACGACGTGAACGTTCTTAAATAACTTCTCCTCCACCGGCATGAAAGCGATCCATTTGTTATCGGGTGACCACACGAAGGGTCGATCAGAACTGAGAGGCGGTCGCTCGAGATGAGCGCGAGCGATGCTGCGATCTTTCTTTGAATCGAGATCCATTATGCGAATCTCTTCGCCGGCTCGCTGAAACGCCAGCATCTTTCCGTCAGGTGAAAACTGCGGCGTGTCGTCACTCGCGGCTTCCCTGGTAAGTTGGGTCTCGCTGTTCGCGGCAAAGTCATAAAGAAAGAGATGTGTCGGGCCATCACGATCTGAAACGTAGACGAGCCGCCGGCTGTCAGACGACCACTCCAGCTGTGATTCTTCCGCGGGCGAGAAAGTCACGCGGGCCGCATCGCCTCCTTCTGTGGCCGAAGCAGCGAACACCTCGCCCCGGACTACGAAAGCGATCTTTTTCCCGTCGGGAGAAAGCGCGATCTCAGAAATCCCATCCGTCAACCGCAGGTGCTCGAGCGCAGGCCCGGCAGCCGCGCCGCGGCGCGTGATACTGACGGCAGTTGCGCGTCCGTTGCTGGTATCCACTTTCCAAATCTGAAAATTGCGCTCGAACACAATCGTGCGCCCGTCGTAACCGATGTTCGGCCACAGAACTCGGCCATCCTTGAATTGAGTTACCTGGCGCGCTTTGCCGCCCAGTTCACGTGCCCAAACGTTCTGGGCTCCGCTGCGATCCGAAACGTAGTAGATAGTGCGACCGTCCTTGCTCCACATCGGCCACACTTCCTTCGCTCCGCCTTCGCTAATCTGTTCGTAACTCGGCTTGGCGCCAAAGCGCATCAACCAAATCTCGCTCTCGTCGATATGGCTGTGGCCTTTCCGCCACCATTGCGAGAAGCCGAACCCGTAACCGGTAAAAGCGATTGCGCCACCATCGGGCGATGGCGCGCTGAAGTATTCGTTGGTGTAGGAGTCAGCGGTGACCTGCATCGGCGTTCCGCCATCGACGCTGACGCGGAAGATGTCGTTCATTCCCGAGATATCCCGGCTGCTCGACGTGAAGTAAATCCAGCGTCCGTCAGCCGACCACGCGTCGAGCTGATCGTTGCTGTCGTCGAAGGTGAGACGTTTGAGATCTCCGGTGTCCAAAGTGAGCACATAAATGTCGCCATTTCCCGTTCGCGCCGAAGTGAAAGCGAGACGGCGGCCGTCCGGAGAAAACAAAGGCCGCGATTCGTTTGCCGGATGCGAGACGAGCAGGCGCGCTTCGCCACCCGCCGCCGGCACCGTCCAGATGTCACCGCCTGAGACGAAGGCGATTTCCGAGCCATCAGGAGAAATTGCCGGCTCAGTGAAGTACGGCTGAGCGTTCTGAGTTGATTGGCCAAATATGCTGATCGAAAGTCCGGCCATCAGGACTATCAGAAAAGCAAAGCCAGAAAGGAAATTCCGGTTCGATCTACGCAACAAGTCGGTCATTGGTCCTCTTCACCTTTTTGATCGGATTGACAAAACACTAACGGCAGCAAAATCAGGCCGCATACTACAACATTTTTGCCGGGACTTCCGGGTAAGGTTGCCAATAAAATTGCGTGACACGAGTGTTACCCTGACAGTAGGCGGTAGCACACACAAGGCCAGCCTGCGGAGCAGGCGTCAGCATAGAGCCTGGGGCGTGAGCCCCAGGAAACGGCCGCAAACCATCCCAGCCCGCGAAGCGGGCGGCAGCCCGAGGAGAGCCAAAAATGTCCGACTCCTACACGAACCTTCTCTACCACATAGTCTTTTCGACGAAGGATCGCCGTCCACTCATTACGCCCGAGTATGAGGTGCGGCTCTATGATTACTTCGGCGGAACTATTCGCGCGGTCGGGGGCATTTCGTAGTTGCCTTTAGCCTGCGGAGCAGGCGGCAGCATAAAGCCTGGGGCGTGAGCCCCAGGAACGACAGAATAAACAATCACCTAGCCCGCGAAGCGGGCGACAGAACGCACGCTTCCAATGATGCAACGACGATGAGTCCGAGCGCGATCCTAACGATTCCGCTGTCGCCCACATCCGTGGGCTCCGCTCATTTTTCTCCACCCTTTCCTGGGGCTTACGCCCCAGGCTTTACGCTATCGTCCGCTCCGCGGACTCGCAAATCTTTCCATTCGTGTTCTTCTAATGGTATTAAGACTCTGGTGCGACCGTCGCTTTCAAACTGCCTCAGAACACTTTTATGGAGGTTACGTCGATGACTTTGAGGGCTTTGGGTTTTTCCCTTTTCTCGTGCGTTCTTGGCGTCGCGTTCTTCGCCGCGGCCACGCCTGCTGTCAGCGTCGCCGAAAAAGTTGCAGCAATGAACATTCAGGACGACCGGGCGGCTGATCGCGAAGCTATTCGCGCGCACATCGACAGCATCTTCCAGGCCTTTATTAAGAAAGACGCTGCGGCGCTGCGCGCGACGCACGCACAGAACTGGCTCGGCTACCTGGAAGGTTCGCGCACGATGATTAAAGGCGTTGACGGTTACATGGAATGGAACCAGGTCGATCCGAAGAGTCCTTACGGCATGAAGAGCTACAAGATGCGCGAGTTCGACA
>JBGPWS010000392.1:0-3569 GCA_041492345.1 Pyrinomonadaceae bacterium
ATTGTCGGTTTGCCGCATCCGCGCTGGGGGGAAGCACCGCACGCGTTCGTGGTGCTTCGCAGTGGGGCGGCTGCGACTGAAGATGAACTACGCGAGTTTGCTCGCACACATCTCGCGCACTTTAAGGCGCCGCACAACGTAACGTTCATTGAAGAGCTGCCGAAAACTGCCACGGGTAAGATTCAGAAATACGTTCTGCGCGGCGGGCGAAGCGCAATCGCGAAGCAGTGAGCGTTCGGCGAAGTTTAGAGTACCGACTTCAGTCGGGTTTTTGCTTGCGAAAGAATCCAACTAAAGTTGGTACTCTAAACACGGGCGACCCCACAATAGAACACTGCGGAGAAAGACAAAAGCTTGCAGGCCGGCGTCGAATCATGATAAAGCCGCGTGGCAGATTCACTCGAAGTCCGATAACGAAGGAGTCCCTACAATGGCCAGAGCGATCATAGCAGTAATCGTTGGCTACATAGTCATGTTCTTCCTCGTCTTCCTGACGTTTACGTGCGTGTATTTGTTGTTGGGTGCGGACGCAGCGTTCAAACCCGGCACGTATGACGCGTCCAATCTGTGGCTGGCGATAGCCTTCGCCGTTAATTTCGTCATCGCCATTATCGGCGGCTTGATCTGCGCCGCGATTGCGAAGGGCGGCAGGGCGCACATTGCTCTGGCCATAGTTGTGTTTGTGCTCGGGCTTCTTTTGGCGATTCCGTCGATCATGGCCCAGAAAGCCAAGCTCAATATGGTTCGCACCGGCAACGTTTCCAACATGGAAGCGATGCAGAGAGCGAAAGAGCCGATCTGGGTGCCATTTCTATTTCCGTTTATCGGCGCGGCGGGTGTGCTGATCGGCGGCAGGCTGAAACGGCGAGGCTAGTTGTCGGTTGGTCACTCGATGCCGAGGCCGCTCGCCGCGCGGCGCTCGCGCGTGCTGGAAGTTTTCGCGGCCAGGACTTCTTCGCGCAGCATCCGCTACTGACCAGGCGTAAGCCGTTCCCAACTAGCTCGCGCGTCTGAATTATTCTTGATCAGTTCTGCCAGTTCTGCTTACGATGAGAGTTTTCATATTGGGCCTATTGGACCTTATTGGCCCTATCAGCTTAACAAGCAAAAAGGGCGAGCTCCGGCGAGCTCGCCCAAACTTTTGGTGGGGATGAGAGGACTTGAACCTCCACGATGTCACCATCACAGGCTTCTGAGACCTGCGCGTCTGCCAGTTCCGCCACATCCCCGTGGGTTCGAATATACGAACCCCGTTGCAGCAGTGTCAAGGCAGACGTCCGTCCGCTGACGACAACAGAAAGCGATCCACGAACGCCCACGAAATGACTCGAACCAAGCCTGTGTTTCGCTCTGATTAGTGTGGCTTAGCGGATCGCATTGTTGTCGCATCGCCAGCGCGCCGCTTTTGCCGGCATAGCACAACACTCTTTCAGCAGCGTGCTAGTGCTGTTTGCTGCGTACCAGAGCGATTGTTATAGTTGGTTCAATTTTGTTGCTGGAATGAATTCAAAAGCGCAGCGTCAAGAGCAACTCCGCCAGGGTCTGGAGCGCGTGCATGAACGGATGGCAGTGGCCGCGGTTCGCGCTAATCGCCGACCCGATGACGTCAAACTGGTAGCTGTCAGCAAGACTCATCCGGCCGAAATTATTCGGGAAGCAATCGCGGCCGGCGTGACAGACCTCGGAGAGAATCGCGTGCAGGAAGCGGAAGGGAAGATTCCCGAAGTCGGCCGAAAGGCGGCGCGCTGGCATCTGATTGGGCACTTGCAATCGAACAAAGCCCGGCGAGCCGTCGAGTTGTTTGATGTGATTCACTCGCTCGATTCGGCGGCCCTCGCCCAGCGGCTGGATCGTGTGTGTGGGGAAGCGGGCCGGGAAGAATTGCCTGTGCTGATTCAGATTGACCTGGGACAAGAGGCGACGAAATCCGGCGCGGCGGAAAGTGAAGTACCGGAGATTATCGACGCCATCAGGCAGTCACCGAGATTACGTCTCATGGGACTGATGACTTTGCCTCCATACTTTGATAACCCGGAACAGGCGCGACCGTTCTTTCGCAGATTGCGCGAACTGCGCGACGAGCTTGGCGCGCAAGGCGTATTCGGCGATACGAGCGGAGAGCTTTCAATGGGCATGACGCATGATTTCGAAGTTGCGATTGAAGAAGGCGCGACCATGGTGCGCGTCGGTACGGCCATTTTCGGAGCGAGAGAATCGAAGACTCAAAACTGAGAAGTTTCATGCTCGTAATTAGATCACTTTTTCTTTTCGTCACGTGGGGCGTCACCGCGGTAATCGTGGCGGCGATCGTACTGATCGTGCTGCGCTCTATTTTTAATTACATGGAGATGAATCCCTTCACCTGGTTGGCGGTCACGCTCCGTCGATCGACCGAGCCGGTCCTGGCCCCCGTGCGAGCAGTGCTGCGTGGTTTCAGGCTGGATCCAAAGGTGGCGCCGTTCATCGCCGTGATCCTGATAATTGTGGCTGGTTATATGGTGGTGCTGGTCGTAGGGAGCATTCTTAACACTATCGCCGGAATTATCTATGCCGTATCCAGCCGGCAACTTGGCGCGCCCGTAGCCATTATTGGTTACCTGCTCTTTGGTTTTCTGAGTCTATACACCCTGGCGATATTCATTCGAATCATCTTTTCCTGGGTGGGAATGAGCTATGCGAATCCGCTAATGCGATTTTTCTTTAGGACAACCGAACCGTTGCTTGGTCCCTTGCGACGGACGATTCCGCCGATGGGCATGTTTGATGTTTCGCCGATAGTGGCGTTCGTTATCCTCTGGCTTTGTAAGGCCGCAGTTACCGGGACGCTTTTGCGCGGCTGGCCGGTGGAGTTCTTTTGAAATCCGTATGTCTTCGGCAACGGGTAGCCCGAGTTCCGAAACGATTGCAAATTGAATTAAACCCCGCGAAATCTTCTATTTACTATTTACCGGTGACCATTTAATATTCACCTCGAGTGATTCAGTATTCCGAAAAGGATCGCGGCCTCACGTTCGCGGTACGAATCGTTCCTCGCGCATCGCGGAGCGAGATTGCTGGTGAGTATAATGGCGCCCTGCGAATTCGAATTGCCGCGCCGCCGGTGGAAGGCGCCGCTAATCGGGAGTTGATTCGATTGCTGGCAAGAATGTTCAACCTGCCACAGAATGCGGTCGCTATAGTTTCAGGAGCCGGCTCGAAAAGTAAGGTCGTTAGAATTCAAGGCGCTGACGCGGCAAAGCTTGAGCAATCGATCTTGTTGAAATAGACCAGACCCCGTTTGGAACTGAAATCCATTTCTCGTTACCGAATTATCGAAAAGCTCGGCGCGGGCGGCATGGGTGAAGTGTTTCTCGCCGAGGACACGAAACTGGGCCGTAAAGTCGCGCTCAAATTACTCGCTGAAGAGCTTACCCAGAATCGCGATCGTCTCAGCCGCTTTGATCAGGAAGCCTATGCAGCTTCGGCCTTGAACCATCCAAACATTCTCACCATTTATGAAATGGGGGATGAAGCCGGGCGTCACTACATTGCCACGGAGTTCATCGATGGCATCACCTTGAGAAAGCGAC